>NZ_JBVVQQ010000002.1:0-72418 GCF_055811135.1 Mesorhizobium sp. WSM4817
GATTGGCAGGTCGGCGATCAGTCGGGTCTCGAAGTTACGCTTGCAACGGCTCAAAATGCGGTTGAAGGTGAGGGGGGGGCGACGGTCCGCTTCCTGAATACGCCGGTCAAGAACGCAGCGCTTCAGCAGTATATCCAACTGCCTCCTGGCTCCTACAAGGTTTCTCTGGCTGCGTCTGCAAGAAACCTGAAGCTTCCAAAGGAGTTGTTCTGGTCGATCAGGTGTGTGGGGCCTGCTGGCGAAATAGCGCGGTTCCATATACCGGACGGTACATACAATCGCCAGGCGCTCAGTCAGGAGTTTTCGGTTGGGCCGACTGGGTGCCCCATGCAATTATTGAAGCTGGAAACTGCCGCCATTGCCGAGAGCTGGCGCTTTCGCTATGTCGGCACATTGGTAATGCACAAATTGAGCATCGAGAGACTTTCATCTTGAGCGACCGGCCATCGGAATGGGATAAATATCTCCTCGGATCGGTTCTGTTTATAGCGCTGCTGATCGGCGGCGGCACTGCAAGCGGGCTTTACACGGACACGCTGATCGAGGTTGCGGCAATTGTCTCGGCAGCGGCGGTCTTTTCACAGGCCTCTGGCCAAAGGACCCCCCATTCTGTTCTGTGGCTGCTTATCTTCGCTGTGGCGCTGGCAGTTCTGCAGATCATTCCGTTGCCTGCGGCGATATTCAGCGGATTGCGACCGGAACTGCTGCTCGCAGACTCCGAGCTTGTAGGGGAATCCCAATTTCGTTTCGTCAGTGTCGGCGTTGGACGGACGATCGAATGTCTGTTGTTTCTGGTAGCGTTGGCGGCGTTTTTTTTGAGCGTTTTGCGTTTGCGTGCCGAGCAAGTCCCTGCGCTTCTGCCGTTCTTTTTTATGGGTGTTATCTGCAACGGCTTAGCGGGCGCGATTCAATATTCGCTCTCGGACGACATTGCCATAAAGGGATTGTTGCCGTTCACGATAAATGCCGGGCTTTTTGCCAACGAGAATCATTTTGCAGCATTGCTTTTCGTGTCTATCCCCATCGTCGTTTATTATGGTCTGTTCCGAGGACATCTTTTGTCGGGATCGCTCGGGCTGGCCACGCTTTTGCTGCTCCTTTTGGCTGTCGGTTCGCGTGCCGGCGTTCTGATCGGATTAGCGATCACCGTGCTGTCCATAGTCTTTCTTTCAACGCGTTCCAGGGTGAGTGGACTCAGCATCGTTGCCGTTTTCATAGCACTTTCAGTGTTTACGATAGGCGCATGGACGAAGATCGAGGCCGAAGCGATTGACCCGGATTTCGGGCGAGGAGAGATTGCTCGCACCACCATTGAGGGGATCAAAGAGAATTGGGCAACCGGCGTTGGGTTTGGAAATTTTCAAAAGGCCTACCAGATATATGAAAAGGAAGGGATGATTTTCAGGCAATATGTAAATCATGCTCACAACGAGTATCTTGAAATCGCATTCGAAGGCGGAGTTCTTGCTGTTCTATTGATGGCGCTTTATTTCGTGATTCTTTTCATGGCGCTTGCTAGAGTTCGTCGCGATCCCCTTCAAAAGGCGGCGTTTCTCTCCGTGTTTTTTCTTCTCATTCATTCACTCGTCGATTATCCGTTGCGGACCGAGGCGCTTGCAATGACGTTTGCCTTTATGAACGCTATTATCTTCCACAAAGGATTTGCAGCCCGCCAGAAGAGTGAATTGATCGAGATCGACCACAACGGTGAAAAATTACTTGTTCCCATCGGAACGCCGTCCTAGCGCCTCTTGGCGACGGCCCTGCGATCTGGGCAGGAATTTCCGGGTTCTGGTCCCTGCGTGGAAAATTCATTCTCGAACCACTCCAGCGCAGGTCTGTCTTGCATTGTTATAGATAATGGCGATCTGCTAGAACGCCTGCACGAAAACCAGAAGTGAAGCTTGATCCGGGCCGCTGAAAAATTGCGCCTGATGCATCGATGCAAGATCCGGCCGGCACGAGAGAACGCTTAAAGTCCATGAACATCGCGCTTACGCATCTGCAGCGGCTTGAAGCCGAATCCATCCATATCTTTCGCGAGGTTGCGGCGACCTTCGCCAAGCCGGTCATGCTCTATTCGGTCGGCAAGGATTCCTCCGTGCTGATGCATCTTGCGATGAAGGCGTTTTATCCGGCCAAGCCGCCCTTTCCCTTTCTCCACGTCGACACGACCTGGAAATTCCGCGAGATGATCGCCTTTCGCGATCAGATGGCGCAAAAGCTCGGCTTCGATCTCCTGGTCCATGTCAACGGCGATGGTGTGCGCGATAATATCAATCCCTTCGACCATGGCTCCAACACCCATACGCATGTGATGAAGACCGTGGCGCTGCGCCAGGCGCTCGACAAATACGGCTTCGATGCAGCCTTCGGCGGGGCGCGACGCGACGAGGAGAAATCGCGCGCCAAGGAGCGGATCTTCTCTTTCCGCAATGCCCAGCACGTCTGGGATCCGAAGAACCAGCGGCCGGAGATGTGGAAGATATTCAACACCCGCATCGCGACCGGTGAATCGATCCGGGTCTTTCCGTTGTCGAACTGGACCGAACTCGACATCTGGCAGTACATCCTCCAGGAAGACATCCCGATCGTGCCGCTCTATTTTGCCAAGCAGCGGCCGGTCGTAGAACGTGACGGCATGCTCATTCTGAGGGATGACGACCGCATGCAGTTGCGTCCCGGCGAGACGGTGGAGAACCGGCTGGTGCGGTTCCGCACGCTCGGCTGCTATCCGCTGACCGGCGCGATCGAATCGGCCGCCGACACGCTGGAGGCCATTGTCGGCGAAATGCTCACGGCGCGCACCTCGGAACGGCAGGGCCGCCTGATCGACCGTGATGAAGCAGGCTCGATGGAAAAGAAGAAGCGCGAGGGGTATTTCTGAGCATGCGCCACATCACGGCCAAGAGCCTCGCCCCCACCGACGGCATTCGCGACTATCTGGCGGTGCAGGAACAAAAATCGCTGCTGCGCTTCCTGACCTGCGGTTCCGTGGACGACGGCAAGTCGACGTTGATCGGGCGCCTGCTTTCGGACACCAAGCAGATTTTCGAGGACCAGCTTGCCGCGCTCGAGCGTGATTCGCGCAAGCACGGGACGACGGGCGACGACGTCGACTTCGCGCTGCTGGTAGATGGCCTCGAGGCCGAGCGCGAGCAGGGCATCACCATTGATGTCGCCTATCGCTTTTTCGCCACGCCAAAACGCAAATTCATCGTTGCCGACACACCCGGCCACGAACAATACACGCGCAACATGGCGACGGGCGCGTCGACCGCCGATCTGGCCATCGTTCTGATCGACGCCCGGCAGGGCGTGCTGCGCCAGACAAGGCGCCACTCGATCATCGCCTCGCTGCTCGGTATCCGGCACATTGTGCTCGCCGTCAACAAGATCGATCTCGTCGGCTTCGACAAGGCGGTGTTCGAACGGATCATCGAGGACTATCGGCAATTTTCGCACAAGCTTGGCTTCGAGACGATTGTGCCCATCCCGATGTCAGCCCGTTACGGCGACAACGTCACCAGCCGCTCGGATAAGACGATGTGGTATTCCGGGCCGACGCTGATCGAACATCTGGAAGCCGTGTCAGTCGATGAAGCCGTTGTCGAACTGCCGTTCCGTTTTCCGGTGCAGTATGTGAACCGCCCCAATCTCGATTTTCGCGGTTTTGCCGGCACGATTGCGTCCGGCTCCATCTCACCAGGCGACGAGGTCGTTGTCGCCAAATCCGGCAAGTCCGCTCATGTCAGGCGCATTGTCTCGCATGGCGGCGATCTGAGCCAGGCGGTGGCCGGCCAGGCCATCACCCTAGTTCTCGACGACGAGGTCGAGGTCTCGCGCGGTAACATGCTGGTGTCGCCGGCGGCGCGGCCGCAGGTCGCCGACCAGTTCGCCGCCAACATCGTCTGGTTCGACGAGCACGCGCTGCTGCCGGGCCGCTCCTATATCCTGCGGACCGAGACCGATCAGACCAGCGCTACCGTCACCGACCTGAAATACCGCGTCAACGTCAACGATTTTGCCCATGAGGCGGCCAAGTCGCTCGAAATGAACGAGGTCGGCATTTGCAACATCTCGACGCGGGCGCCGATCGCCTTTGATACGTTCGCCGAGAACCGCACGACCGGCGCCTTCATCCTGATCGACCGCATCACCAACGCCACGGTCGGCGCCGGCATGATCCTGCATTCGCTGCGCCGCGCCGAGAACATCCACTGGCAATCGCTCGATGTCGGCAAGCACGGCCGCGCCGACCTGAAGAACCAGCGGCCCGCCGTGTTCTGGTTCACCGGGCTCTCTGGGTCGGGCAAGTCGACCATCGCCAACCTTTTCGAGAAGAAGCTGTTCGCCACCGGCCGCCACACCTACATCCTGGATGGCGACAATGTCCGCCACGGGCTCAATCGTGATCTTGGCTTCACCGACGCCGACCGCGTCGAAAACATTCGCCGCGTGGCCGAAGTGGCGCGCCTGATGGCCGATGCCGGGCTGATCGTCATTGTTTCCTTCATTTCGCCATTCAGCGCCGAAAGGCGCATGGCGAGGGAATTGATGGCCAGCGGTGAATTCGTCGAGGTGTTTGTCGACACACCCTTTGAGGAATGCGCCAGACGCGATCCGAAGGGCCTCTATGCGCGGGCGTTGAACGGCGAAATCAAGAATTTCACCGGCGTCGATTCACCGTATGAAGCCCCGGAAAATCCCGAAATCCATCTCAAGACACTCGGCAAGTCGGCCGAGGAGATGGTAGAGGCCCTGGAACTCTGGCTGAACGAGCGCGACATTGCCGAAAACCAATACGATAGCGGCGGCGGCATCTGACGACGAATCGATGCTCGGGGTGTTCGAGCGCCTTGCCCTGGCGGCGGGGCGAGAGGTGATGCGTGTTTTTGATGCCGGCTGCGCGGTCGACCAGAAATCAGACGCCTCGCCCGTGACCGAAGCCGATCGCGAGAGCGAAAAGATCATTCTCGCCGGGCTGCGCGCCGCCTTACCCGACATCCCTTGCGTGGCTGAGGAAGAGGCATCGGCCGGCATCGTGCCGCCGGACCTCGACGACGCCTTCTTCCTGGTGGACCCACTGGACGGCACCAAGGAATTCGTCAACCGCAGGACCGACTTCACCGTCAACATCGCGCTCGTTCGCCACGGCGTGCCGGAGATCGGTGTGGTCTTTGCGCCATGCACCGGACGCTTCTTTTCCGGCCGGCCGGGCAGGGCGGAAGCAATCGATGTCAATGGCGATTACCAGATCATCGGCCGTCGGCCGATTTCGGCCAGAACGGGCGTGGCGCCACTGACCGTCGTCGCCAGCCGGTCCCACAATACGCCAGAGACCGAAGCCTATATCCGCACGGTGGGCGCTGCCGAGATCGTCTCGGTCGGCTCGTCGCTGAAATTCTGTCTTGTCGCCAGCGCCGAGGCCGACGTCTATCCGCGCTTCGGCCGCACCATGGAATGGGACACCGCGGCGGGTGACGCGGTGCTGCGCGCCGCAGGCGGGATGACGCGCTCGCTCGATGGTCAGCCGCTGGCCTACGGCAAGCGCAACCAGAGCGATGACGTGGATTTTGCCAATCCGCATTTCATCGCCAGCGGGAAGAGCGCGGGCCAGTAATCTCCCCCTCAAGGGGGGAGATCGCGCGCCTACGCGGCGGCGATTTGCGCCGAATTCGAGCCGATATAATTGCGGATCGTCTCGATGATCCGGTCCTGGTCGGCCTCGCTCAGATAGGGATGCATGGGCAGGCACAGGATACGCTTCGGCAACTCCTCAGAAACGGCAAGACCTGTCGGCGTGCGCGGATAGTCGCGGTAGGCGATCTGGCTGTGCAGCGGCTTCACATAATAGATCACCGACGGGATGCCTTTTTCCCCGAGATGCGCCTTCAGCCCGTCGCGCTTCGGCGTCTCGATGGCATATTGCGCCCAGGCCGAACGGCCGCCGTCCAGGTTGCGCGCTGCCTTGACGATGTCGCCGAGGCCTTCGGCATACCGTTTGGCGACTGCTTGCCGGGCAACCATCTCGTCTTCAAGAATGGCCAGCTTCTCGATCAGGATCGCCGCCTGCAGAGTGTCGAGCCGCGAATTGATGCCGACGCGGACATTGTCGTATTGGGTTTCGCCCTTGCCGTGGAAGGCGAACGAGCGGAGCTGTTCGGCCAGCGCATCGTCATTGGTGAACATCGCGCCGCCGTCGCCATAACAGCCGAGCGGTTTTGCCGGGTAGAAGCTGGTCGAGCCGACCGCGCCGAACGAACCCAGCATCTTGCCGTCGCTCGAACCGCCGATCGCCTGGGCGGCATCTTCGATCACCATCAGCCCTTCGCGGTTGGCGATGGCCATGATCGCCTCGTAATCGGCGGCGAGCCCGAACAGGTCGACGGGTATGATCGCCCTTGGCTTCAGCCGGCCTTCCGCCTTGATCATGACAATGGCCGCCTCGAGACTGGCGATGTCGATATTGTAGGTCTGCGGATCGACATCGACAAAAACCGGCTCGGCCTTGGCCAGCGCCACCACTTCCGCTGTGGCGGCGAAGGTGAAGCTCGGCACGAACACCGCGTCACCTGGACCGATGCCGGCCGCAAACAGCGGCAGCAGCAGTGCGTCGGTCCCGTTGGCGCAGGCTACGACATGCTTGGTGCCTACATAGGCAGCGAGCTTGTTTTCGAATTCGGTGACCTCAGGTCCGAGAATATAGCGACCCTCGTCGACGACGCGGTCGATGGCAGCTTTCAGTCTGTCGCGGATTCGTTCGCGCTGCGCGCCAAGATCGATGAACTGCATGTCGGCCTCAAAACGGGACTAGCCAGGTAACCGGCCGCTGGTATCAGAGTTGGCGCGGCCGAGAAAGCTGCACGGACCAATCGACGAATTGCTGAAATGTCGCAGCCTGTTACCTCTCAGTCCGACACGTTCCCATCAGACGCCGGAAATCCGGGGCTTTGTTGCGCACGACACGGCCTTGGTGTCGCATGCGCTCGGCTGGGCGAAACATAAAGTGATGATGTTTTAGCGCATCCTCAGCGCATCGCCGTCCAATCAGGCGATTTCATGCCGCCAGGGCGGATTGGCGCCGGCCCGCGACACGGTTACCGCCGCAGCCTTGGCGCCAAGCGCCAGCGCCTTGTGGATGGCATCGTCCGACAGATTGGCGATCGCCTCCTTCGACAGCAGGCCTTGCTCGTGCAGCGAGGCCAGGATGCCGGCGTTGAACGTGTCGCCGGCGCCTACCGTATCGACCACCTCGACCTTGTCCGGCACGACCGTGACCTTGTGATCCCTGGTGTAGCCGATGGCGCCTTCGCTGCCATGGGTGACGACGATCAGCGTCGGGCCGCGCTCCAGCCAGTTGCGGACGACGTCCTCGTGCGAGCCGGCTTCGCCGAACCAGTTGAGGTCCTCGTCCGACAGTTTCACGATGTCGGCCATGGCCATCATCGAGCGGATGCGCCTGAGATGCCTGGCCTTGTCCGCTATGAAATTCGGCCGGATGTTGGGGTCGAGCATCATGACGCGGCGGCTGCGCTCGCGCCGCATGAATTCCTCGTAGGCGGATCCGGCCGGCTCCGAGATCAGGCTGATGGCACCGAACAGCATGGCTTCGATCTCGCTGCCGAGTTTCGGCAGATCGTCGATGGTCAGCATCCGTCCGGCTGTGTTTTCATCGTAGAACGTGTAGGTCGCCTGGCCGTTGTCCAGCCGCACGAAGGCGAGCGTGGTCGGCCGGGGCGATGTGTGCGCATAGGTGGAACTGACTTGGCTTGCCCTCAGCGCGTCCTTGAACTGGCTGCCGAACAGATCCGTCGACAGGCCGGAAAAGAAACCGGCGGGCGCTCCCAGCCGGCCGAGCGCTATTGCCGTGTTGAACACCGCGCCGCCGACATAAGGGGCAAAGGCCGGCTCGCCCTCAGTCGTGGTGCGTGGCAGCATGTCGATCAGGGCTTCGCCGCAACAGAGGATCATGATTTCCTGGTCTCCGGCGGATAGATCACACCCTTGCGGATGATGATGTTGGCGTAGAGCCGCGGCTCGCTTGTCGCGACGATCGCGTGTGCGGACCTGACCCGTTGATAGAAGTCGGCGCCGGCAAGCGCAACCACCTTGCGGCCCGGAGCACGCTCGGCGCAGATCGCCTCCATCTCGTGATGAACGGGATCGGCAAGCAGGGGATCACCTTTGACCGAGGCGCGAAACAGCGCCTCCGGCACCGCGTCATCGACAGGCAATACGCTGAGGATGGCGTCGAGCATCGGAGCAAGATGATGACCGTCGGCGCGGATGAGCCGGTGTGCCTGCTCTTTCGCCGGGTAGTTTCCGTCGACAAGGGCGATCTCGTCGCCATGACCCATGGCACGCAGCGTCGCCAGCAGCCGTGGACCGAGCAGCACCGGGATTCCGATCAGCATCGCTCAGGCACTCCTGGAAATCGTGGTCGAGCCGATGAGGAAGCGCTCGGAAAGCGGCAGGCTGGCACCGCCCAGGGCACGTGCATGAATGCCGACAGTCCCCTCGCGCACAGCCGGAAGTTTCAGGCCTTCACCGTCGATCTTGCCGATAGCATCGATAACGGCATCGACGAGCCGGCGCCGCACGGCCTTCGGCATCCATCCGTCGATCACCGCCGCCTCGAAATCGATAACCGATGACGCCGCCACAATGGCATAGGCGAGCGCCTGCGAGGCGCAGGCGATCCAATCGTCGAGCTCGACGCCGATTTCGCCCCAATCCTCCGGTGACGTCCACAGATGTGAGGCTTCGACGCCGCGCGCGTTGAGTGCCTTTTCCAGCATGGCGATCGACGCCACGTCAATCAATTGGGTCGGCTTGCCGTCCGGTCCAGGCACCGGCATCGAACCCAGCGCGCCGGCATTGCCGGTCGGTCCGCCGAAAAGGTGACCGTTCAGCACGATGCCGCCGCCGGCAAAGGCACCGATATAGAAATAGACGAAGTCGCGTGCCGTGCCCGCTTTGCCGAACACCAGTTCGGCGCCGCAGGCAGAGGTGGCGTCATTTTGCAGGTAGACGGGGAATTCGCACTGTGCCTGGATGTCGGCGCGGATGTCTCGGTGGCGCCATTCGTCCATGACGTCGCGCGGCGCACCTGCCGTATCGGCCCAGCTCCACAATTCGAACGGCATGGCAATGCCAAGTCCCGCAATGCGCTTGTCCTGCGCCGGGGTGAGTTCGCCGCGCATCGTCTTCATGCCGGAGGTGACGAACTCGACCGTCTCGCGCGGTGCCGGATAGCGGTAGGAATGCTGCAGCATCGAACGCACATTGCCGAGAAAATCGATCAGAACGAGTTCGGCGCTACGACGGCCGATCTTCAGGCCGATGAAATAGGCGCCATCGGGATTGAGCGCCATCGGAATGGAAGGTTGGCCGATCTTGCCGCGCAGCGGCGCCTGGCGGACAAGAAGGTTGTCCTCCTCGAGCTCGCGCATGATGACCGAAACGGTCTGGGCCGAAAGTCCGGTCATGCGCGCAATGTCGGACTTCGCCAGGCTGCCGTGCTGACGCACCAGCGACAGCACCAGCCGCTCATTGTGGTCCCGCATGCCGCTCTGGTTGGTGCCGCGGTGAATGCGGCTTTTGGCTGCCTCGGGCGAACCGTGCCTTGGTATGCCGGTCTCCACCCCTTCTCCTCCGTCGTTTCCCTTAATGCTTTTGGCCAGAATGAGTGACCGACGCCACGCTGTCAATAATAAATAAGAGTGATTTAATTATTGACAGGACCCTCAGTCTGGTATTCTCTTGAGGCAAGCGTCCACGCTGGGAGAAGTCGCTGGATGCTCATGCGATGCCGGTTGGCCGGCATCCGAACTGGTCCCACTGGGAGGAAAATCGTGACCAAGACAGCACTGTTAAGATCCACCGTTTTTGCCGCGGCCGGACTGGGTCTGATGGCATTCACCTCGGCTGCGTCCGCCGCCGATGTCGGCGCCTGCCTGATCACCAAGACCGACACCAACCCGTTCTTCGTCAAGATGAAGGAAGGCGCGAGCGCCAAGGCCAAGGAACTCGGCGTCGAACTCAAAGCCTACGCCGGCAAGATCGATGGCGACAGCGAGAGCCAGGTGGCGGCGATCGAAAGCTGCATCGCCGACGGCGCCAAGGGCATCCTGATCACCGCGTCGGATACCAAGGGCATCGTTCCGGCGGTGAAGAAGGCACGTGACGCCGGTCTGCTGGTGATCGCGCTGGACACGCCGCTTGATCCGCTCGACGCCGCCGACGCGACCTTTGCGACCGACAATCTGGAGGCCGGCAAGCTGATTGGTGCCTGGGCCGCAGCGACGCTCGGCGACAAGGCGAAGGATGCCAGGATCGGCTTCCTCGACCTGACGCCCTCGCAGCCGACGGTCGACGTCCTGCGCGACCAGGGCTTCATGATGGGCTACGGTATCGACGTGAAGGACCCCAACAAGATCGGCGATGAGGATGATCCGCGTATCGTCGGCCACGACGTCACCAACGGCAACGAGGAAGGCGGCCGCAAGGCGATGGAGAACCTCCTCCAGAAGGATCCTGGCATCAACGTCATCCACACCATCAACGAGCCGGCAGCCGTCGGCGCCTACCAGGCGCTCAAGGCCGTGGGTCTCGAAGGCAATGTGCTGATCGTGTCGGTCGATGGCGGCTGCCCCGGCGTGAAGTCGGTCGCCGAGGGCGTGATCGGTGCGACATCACAGCAATATCCGCTGCAGATGGCGGCACTCGGCATCGAAGCGATCGCCGCTTACGCCAAGGACGGGACGAAGCCCAAGCCGACCGAAGGCAAGGATTTCTTCGACACCGGCGTCAACCTCGTGACCGACAAGCCCGCGGAGGGCGTGAAGTCCATCGACACCAAGGAAGGCCTCGCCAAGTGCTGGGGCTGATGCCGGTCTGACAGGCAACAGACCGAAGCGGCCAGGGCTTGATCCCCGGCCGCTTCGGGTGGACGATGCGGAAATCGCAAGCGCGAACAATTCCGGCGGCAGATCGGGAACGGTTGGACGGGCGTCGGCGCGTAGCTGAAGCCTCATGGGAGGAAACATGTCTCAGGTTCAGGAATTCGAAAAGGCTCTCGCGAACAGCGAGACAAGCGTTGCTGCTTTTGACGAGCATGGCACGTCGCTCGTCAAGCGCATCCAGCATTTCCTGCATTCCACTCCGGCTGCGGTGCCGCTGATCGTGCTGGTCCTGTCGATCGCTGTCTTTGGCGTCACGATCGGAGGACGGTTCTTTTCGTCCTACACGCTGACGCTGATCCTGCAGCAGATCGCCATCGTCGGTATTCTCGGCGCCGCGCAGACGCTGGTCATCCTGACAGCCGGCATCGACCTTTCAATCGGCGTGATCATGGTGATTTCGGCCGTGATCATGGGCAATTGCGCGGTCACCTATGGCCTGCCGACCTTGCTTGCCGTGGTGATCGGGCTTGCCGCCGGCGCGGCCTGCGGGCTGCTCAACGGGCTGCTGGTCGCCTACATGAAGCTGCCGCCCTTCATCGTCACGCTCGGCACCTGGAACATCGTCATGGCCACGAACTTCATCTATTCGGCCAATGAGACGATCCGTGACGCCGACGTCGACGCCCAGGCCCCGCTGCTGCATCTGTTTGGCCTGAACTTCAAGGTCGGCACGGCGGTGCTGACGTTCGGCGTCATTGCCATGGTCGTGCTGGTGCTGTTCTTGTGGTACGTGCTCAATCACACGGCATGGGGCCGTCATGTCTACGCTGTCGGCGACGATCCGGAGGCAGCGAAGCTGTCGGGCATCCAGACCAAGAAGGTGCTGATCTCGGTCTACACGCTTGCCGGGCTGATCGCCGCTTTCGCTGCCTGGGTCTCCATCGGCCGCAACGGCTCGATCTCGCCGTCCGCTGCCGTCACCGACTACAATTTGCAGGCGATCACCGCGACGGTGATCGGCGGCATTTCCCTCTTCGGCGGGCGCGGCTCTATTCTGGGCACGCTGTTCGGCGCGATGATCGTCGGCGTCGTTTCGATGGGCCTCAACATGCTGGGCGCCGATCCGCAATGGAAAGTGCTGCTCACCGGTGTGCTGATCATCGGCGCCGTGGCGATCGACCAGTGGATCAGAAAGGTTTCGGTGTAACCATGACCCAGGAGCCCATCCTCACCGCGCGCGGCCTCGTCAAGCGCTACGGCCGCGTCACCGCACTGAACAGCTGCGACTTCGATCTCTATCCGGGAGAGATCCTGGCCGTGATCGGCGACAATGGAGCCGGCAAGTCGACGCTGATCAAGGCGATCTCGGGCGCCGTTGTCCCGGACGAGGGGATCATCGAGTTGGACGGCAAGCAGGTGCTCTTCAAGTCGCCCATCGAAGCCCGCGAAGCCGGCATCGAAACCGTCTACCAGAACCTGGCGCTGTCGCCGGCGCTGTCGATCGCCGACAACATGTTCCTCGGTCGCGAGATCCGCAAACCGGGTTTTCTGGGCGACTGGCTGCGCATGCTCGACCGCCCGGCAATGGAAAAGCGCGCCCGCGACAAGCTCACCGAACTTGGCCTGATGACCATCCAGAACATCAGCCAGGCCGTGGAAACGCTCTCGGGCGGCCAACGCCAGGGCGTGGCGGTGGCGCGCGCCGCCGCCTTCGGCTCGAAGATGGTCATCATGGATGAGCCGACGGCGGCGTTAGGCGTCAAGGAGAGCCGCCGCGTGCTCGAACTGATCCTCGACGTGAAGAAGCGCGGCCTGCCGATCGTGCTGATCTCCCACAACATGCCGCATGTCTTCGAGGTGGCCGACCGCATTCACATCCATCGGCTGGGCCGTCGCCTCTGTGTCATCGATCCCAAGCAATATACGATGTCTGACGCCGTCGCCTTCATGACCGGAGCGAAGCTTCCGCCGGAGGCGGCACTGGCGGCCTGATGCATGTCGCCCAAAGCAAGGTGCCTCGCAGAGGCCCAAACGCGACGCACTTTAAGTTGCTAAACTGCCGCAGGGTAAGCTTCCCCGCGGCAATCTAACTCGATTGAACGCTTAACAATATGCGCTAGCATGGACTGGGAGGAATGGTGAAAGCCGGTATGATCATGGCAACCGCACGAGAGGCAGCATGACGCGCGCGATGACATCCAAAGCTCCCATTCTCGAAAACTCCGATCCCAGCGCGCTTGCCGACGAAGTCTTGAAGGCCCTCAAATACAGGCTCGGCAAGGGGACCAGCGTCGCGACGCAATACGATTGGCTCACCGCCTCAATAAAGGTCGTGCGCGACCATATCGTCGATCATTGGATGCAGGCCACGCAAGAGGCCTACGCCCATCAGGAAAAGCGCGTCTATTACCTGTCACTGGAATTCCTCATCGGCCGCCTGATGCGCGACGCCTTCTCCAATCTCGGCCTGATGGACAATATGCGCGAAGCGCTGCGGTCTCTCGGCGTCGACCTCGACCTCATCGCGGCCCTCGAACCAGATGCAGCGCTTGGCAATGGCGGTCTCGGCCGGCTCGCCGCCTGCTTCATGGAAAGCATGGCAACCGTCGACATTCCCGCGCATGGCTATGGCATTCGCTACGCCAATGGCATGTTCCGGCAGGAAATCCATGGCGGCTGGCAGGTTGAGCTGCCCGAGACCTGGCTCGATCACGGCAACCCCTGGGAGTTCGAGCGGCGCGAACGCTCATTCGAGGTCGGTTTCGGCGGCTCGGTGGAATCGATCACCTCCAAGGACGGCGGGCTTGAGCGCCACGTCTGGAAGCCGATCGAACATGTTCTGGCGGTTGCCTACGATACGCCGGTGGTTGGCTGGCGGGCCAACCGCGTCAACACGCTGCGGCTCTGGTCCGGCATGCCGATCGATCCGATCCTGCTCGACAAGTTCAACGCCGGCGACCACATCGGTGCGCTCGCCGAAAGCAACAAGGCCGATGCCTTGTCGCGTGTCCTTTACCCTGCCGATTCCCACAAGGCCGGTCAGGAGCTGCGGCTCAGGCAAGAGTATTTTTTTTCCACCGCATCGTTGCAGGATATCATTCAGCGTCATCTCAGCCAGTATGGCGACCTGCAGTCGCTGCCCGACAAGGCGGCGATCCATCTGAACGACACCCATCCGGCCATCGCCGTGCCCGAGCTGATGCGCCTGTTGATGGATGTCCACGGCATGGATTTCGATCAGGCCTGGAGCATCACCAAGCGCACTTTCGGCTACACCAACCACACGCTGCTTCCAGAGGCGCTCGAAAGCTGGCCGGTGCCGCTGTTCGAGCGGCTGTTGCCGCGCCATATGCAGATCGTCTACGCCATCAACGCCGAAGTGCTGCTGGAGGCGCGCGCCTCCGATCAGTTTTCTGACGAGCAGATCAGCCGGATCTCGCTGATACAGGAAAACGGCGAGCGCCGGGTGCGCATGGGCAATCTGGCGTTTGTCGGCTCGCACTCGATCAACGGCGTCTCTGCCCTTCACACCGAGCTGATGAAGGAAACGGTGTTTGCCGAGCTCCACCGGCTCTACCCCGACCGCATCAACAACAAGACCAACGGCATCACGCCGCGGCGCTGGCTGATCCAGTGCAATCCCGACCTCACCGCGCTCACCCGCGAGGCGATCGGCGACCGCTTCCTCGACGATATAGACGCGATCAAGGAGCTCGATGCCTTTGCCGACGACGCCGCATTCCGCGACAAGTTCGCGGCAGTCAAGCGGGCGAACAAGGCCAAGCTCGCCAATCTCGTCGCCGACCGCCTCGGCATCAGGATCGATCCCTCGGCGCTGTTCGACATCCAGATCAAGCGCATCCACGAATACAAGCGCCAGCTCCTGAACATCCTCGAAACAGTCGCCCTCTACGACCAGATCCGCTCCCATCCCGAGCGCAACTGGATGCCACGCGTCAAGTTCTTCGGCGGCAAGGCGGCGCCCAGCTATCACAATGCCAAGCTGATCATCAAACTCGCCAACGACGTCGCCAAAGTCATCAACCGCGACCCCGCCGTTCGCGGCTTGCTCAAAGTGGTGTTCGTGCCGAACTACAATGTCAGCCTGGCCGAGATCATGATGCCGGCCGCCGATCTTTCGGAGCAGATATCGACCGCCGGGATGGAAGCCTCCGGCACCGGCAACATGAAATTCGCGCTGAACGGTGCGCTGACCATCGGCACGCTCGACGGCGCCAATGTCGAGATCAAGGAATGCGTCGGCGACGACAACATCTTCATTTTCGGCCTGACCACCGAAGAGGTCGCCGAGCGGCGCAGCAACGGCTACGATCCGCGATCGGTGATCGAAGCCTCTCCCGAACTGGCGCAGGCCGTGGCTGCCGTTTCGACGGGCGTCTTTTCGCCTGACGATCCGGAACGCTATCGCGACCTGATGAACGGCCTCTATCAGAGCGACTGGTTCATGGTCGCCGCGGATTTCGATGCCTACGCCTCAACCCAGCGCGATGTCGACGCCGTCTGGCGCGACAGCCCGGATTGGTACGCCAGGGCAATTCGCAATGTCGCCCGCGTCGGCTGGTTCTCGTCCGATCGCACGATCCGCCAATATGCGAAAGAAATCTGGAACGTGCCCGTTTGATATGATTGCATGAGGCCACGAACAACGTGGTCCGGGTGCCGGGGAGGGTCACTGCCTGATGAGGAAGCCGCGCGCGACCGCTGCGACAAGCGGGCCGGATGGACTGGCGTCAGCCGGTGATGTCGCGGCAATTGTCGCCGGCACGCATGGTGATCCTTTCGCTGTCCTCGGTGTGCACGAGGTCGACAAGGGCTTTGTCGCCCGCTGCTTCGTCCCTCATGCCGAGTTCGTCACTGCCTATACGCTGACCGGCAAGAACGCCGGCGAACTCTCCAGGCGCGACGAAGGCGGCTTCTTCGAGGGCAGCCTGTCGCTCAGAAAGCGTCAGCCGCTGCGCTATCACGCGCGCAATGCCGGCGGTGACTGGTGGCTGACCGATCCCTATTCGTTCGGTCCGGTACTGGGTCCGCTGGACGACTATTACATCGCCGAAGGTTCGCACCTCAGGCTGTTCGACAAGCTCGGGGCGCATCTCATCGATCACGAGGGTGCATCCGGCGTGCATTTCGCCGTCTGGGCGCCCAATGCAAGGCGCGTTTCGGTGGTCGGCGACTTCAACGAATGGGACGGCCGCAGGCATACGATGCGCGTCCGCCGCGACACCGGCATCTGGGAGTTGTTCATCCCCGACATCGGCGCCGGACGGCCATACAAATACGAGATCATCGGGCCCGATGGCGTGAGGCTGCCGCTGAAGGCCGATCCGTTCGCTTTCAAGTCCGAACTGCGCCCGGCCACCGCTTCGGTGACGGCGCTTCCGCCGGCGCATCAATGGGGTGACGAGGCGCACCGCAATTTCTGGCGCAACGCCGACGCCCGCCGCGAGGCGGTGTCGATCTATGAGGTCCATGCCGGCTCCTGGCAGCTTCACGACGACGGCAGCTTCCTGTCATGGGACGAGCTTGCCGACCGGCTGATCCCGTATGTCGTCGACACGGGCTTCACCCATATCGAATTCATGCCGATCTCGGAACATCCCTATGATCCGTCCTGGGGCTACCAGACGACGGGGCTCTACGCGCCGTCGGCCCGCTTCGGCGATCCGGACGGTTTTGCCCGGTTCGTCGACGGCGCCCACCGCGCCGGCATCGGCGTCATCCTGGACTGGGTGCCGGCGCATTTTCCGGTGGACGCGCATGGCCTGGCCAATTTCGACGGCACCGCGCTCTATGAGCATGCCGACCCGCGCAAGGGCTTCCATCCCGACTGGAACACCGCGATCTACAATTTCGGCCGGCGCGAGGTGGTCTCGTTCCTGGTCAACAATGCGCTGTTCTGGGCCGAAAAATACCATGTCGACGGTTTGCGCGTCGATGCCGTCGCCTCGATGCTCTACCTCGACTATTCGCGCAAGGCCGGCGAATGGATTCCCAACGAAAAAGGCGGGCGCGAAAACCTCGAGGCGGTCAGCTTCCTCCAGAGGATGAACAAGGAAGTCTACGGCCATCATCCGGGTGTGATGACGATCGCCGAGGAATCGACCTCATGGCCAAAAGTTTCGCAGCCGGTGCATGAGGGCGGGCTGGGTTTCGGCTTCAAGTGGAACATGGGCTTCATGCACGACACGCTGGAGTATTTCTCCAAGGAGCCGATTTTTCGCAAGCATCACCACGGCGACATCACCTTCGGCCTGGTCTACGCCTTCTCAGAGAATTTCGTGCTGCCGCTCTCCCATGACGAGGTCGTGCACGGCAAGGGGACGCTGCTTGGCAAGATGGCCGGCGACGACTGGCAGAAATTCGCGACGCTGCGCGCCTACTACGCCTTCATGTGGGGCTACCCCGGCAAGAAGCTGTTGTTCATGGGGCAGGAATTCGCCCAGCGCCGCGAGTGGAGCGAGGCGCGCGCACTCGACTGGAACCTGCTCGATTTCCGGGCCCACCGCGGCGTCTGGCAGACGGTGCGCGATCTCAACTATCTCTACCGCTCACGGCCGGCGTTGCATGCGCGCGATTGCGAACCGGAGGGCTTTTCCTGGCTGATCGTCGACGACAGCGCCAACTCGGTCTTTGCCTGGCTGCGCAGCGCGCCGGGCGGAAACCCGGTCGCCGTCATCTCCAATTTTACGCCGGTGCCGCGCGACAATTACCGCGTGCCGTTGCCAATGGCTGGAAGATGGCGCGAGATCATCAACACGGACGCCTCCGACTATGGCGGTTCCGGCAAGGGCAATGACGGTGCCGTCGAGGCTCGGAAGGAAGCAGGAGGCATCTCGGCGACGATGCTGTTGCCGCCGCTGTCGACGATCATGCTCGAATTTGCTCCGGACTAGGCGATGTCTCGCAGCGCGTAACTTGGGAGGATAAGAATGGCAGAGATAAAACGGACCCAGCCGCTGGCGCGCGATGCCATGGCCTATGTTCTGGCCGGCGGCCGTGGCAGCCGCCTCAAGGAATTGACCGACCGGCGCGCCAAACCGGCGGTCTATTTCGGCGGCAAGACGCGCATCATCGATTTTGCGCTCTCCAATGCGCTCAATTCCGGTATTCGCCGCCTCGGCGTGGCCACCCAGTACAAGGCGCACTCGCTGATCCGCCACCTGCAGCGCGGCTGGAACTTCCTTCGGCCCGAGCGCAACGAGAGCTTCGACATCCTGCCGGCCAGTCAGCGCGTATCGGAAACGCAATGGTATGAGGGCACGGCCGATGCCGTCTACCAGAACATCGACATCATCGAGGCCTACGGGCCCGAATACATGGTCATCCTGGCCGGCGATCACGTCTACAAGATGGACTATGAGCTGATGCTTCGCCAGCATGTCGACGCCGGCGCCGACGTCACCGTCGGCTGCCTCGAAGTGCCGCGCATGGAGGCGACCGGCTTCGGCGTCATGCATGTCGACAAGAAGGACACCATCATCTCCTTCATCGAGAAGCCCGCCGATCCGCCCGGCATTCCCGACAAGCCGGATTTTGCCCTGGCCTCGATGGGCATCTACGTGTTCAAGACCAAGTTCCTGATGGAGCAGCTGCGCCGCGACGCGGCCGAACCGGGCTCAAGCCGTGACTTCGGCAAGGACATCATCCCCTATGTCGTTGAGCACGGCAAGGCGATCGCCCATCGCTTCGCCAAATCCTGCGTGCGCTCGACCGCCGAGAACGAAGCCTACTGGCGCGATGTCGGGACCGTCGACGCCTATTGGGAAGCCAATATCGACCTCACCGACATCACGCCCGAACTCGATCTCTACGACCGCGACTGGCCGATCTGGACCTATGCCGAGCTGAAGCCGCCGGCGAAGTTCGTGCATGACGAGGATGGTCGCCGTGGCTCGGCGGTATCCTCGCTGGTCTCGGGGGATTGCATCGTTTCAGGCGCGTCGCTGAAGCGAAGCCTGATCTTCACCGGCGCGCGCATCAACTCCTATTCGACGCTCGAGGACGTCGTCATGCTGCCCGACTGCCAGGTCGGCCGCAGCGCTAGATTGAAGCGCGTGGTGATCGATCATGGCGTCAGGATTCCCGAAGGGCTCGTGGTCGGCGAGGATCCCGTCCTCGACGCCAAGCGCTTCCGCGTTTCCGAAAAGGGCATCTGCCTCGTCACGCAGGCCATGATCGACAAACTGGGATTGTCGTGAATGCAGGTCCTGTCGGTCACGCCCGAAATATTCCCTCTGATCAAGACTGGCGGGCTTGCCGACGTGACCGGCGCGTTGCCCATCGCGCTCGCCGGCAAGGGCGTGGCGATGCGCACGCTTGTTCCCGGCTATCCCCAGATCATCGATGCCTTCAAAAAGAAAAAACCCATTCACCACTATCCGCTGCTGCAAGGCGGCAAGGCTTCGGTCCATGCCGTCCAGATCGCGGGGCTCGACCTGTTCGTGCTCGACGCGCCGCATCTGTTCGATCGCCCCGGCGGCCCCTATGGCAATGCCACCGGCGCCGACTGGCCGGACAATTGGCGGCGTTTCGCGGCCCTGAGCCAGGTTGGCGGCGACATAGCTGGCGGCGCCGTCTCGGGTTACCAGCCTGACATCGTCCATGCCCATGACTGGCAATCGGCGATGACGCTGGCCTATATGCGCTACGGCAAGGCGGTCGGCACGCCGTCAATGATCACCGTCCACAATCTCGCTTTCCAGGGCCAGTTCGGCGCCGGCATCTTTGGCGAACTCGGCCTGCCGGCGGCGGCCATGGCGCTCGACGGCGTCGAATATTATGGCGGCGTCGGTTTCCTCAAGGCTGGCCTGCAGGCCGCCTGGGCCATCACCACAGTCAGCCCGACCTATGCGCAGGAGATCCGCTCGCCGGAATTCGGCATGGGGCTCGATGGCCTCATCAACATGCGGTCCGTTGATCTCTATGGCATCGTCAACGGCATCGACACCGCGATATGGAACCCTGAAACCGACAAGCATCTGGTCTCCAACTACACGGCCAAGACGTTGAAGGCGCGGCACCCCAACCGGACCGCCGTCGAGGATCGTTTCAACCTTGACCGCGACGACAGTCCGATCGTCTGCGTGATCAGCCGGCTCACCTGGCAGAAGGGAATTGACATACTGGCAACGGTCGTCGACGGGATTGTTGCGAGGGGTGCCCGCCTGGCGATCCTGGGGTCGGGCGACGCCGGCCTCGAAGGCGCGCTGCTGGCCGCCGCCGCCCGCCATCGCGGTCGCATCGGCGTCGTCGTCGGTTATGACGAGGCGCTTTCCCACACCATGCAGGGCGGCTGTGACGCAATCATCATCCCGTCGCGCTTCGAGCCTTGCGGACTGACGCAGCTTTACGGCCTGCGCTATGGCTGCGTGCCGGTCGTCGCCCGCACCGGCGGTCTTGCCGACACCGTCATCGACGCCAATGAAGCGGCGATTTCGGCAGGTGTGGCGACCGGCTTCCAGTTCGCACCCGCCGATGCCGGCGCCTTGCTGCACGCCATCCGTCGGCTGGTCGCGGCGCACGCCAACCCTGCAATCTGGACGTCGATGCAGCGGCAAGGCATGAAGGCGGATGTGTCGTGGGATAAAAGCGCAGAAAAATACCTCGAACTCTATCGCTTGCTGCTTTCGAAAAGGGCTTGACGCATGATACGCACCGTCGCCACCAAACCTTATCTCGACCAGAAGCCCGGCACGTCCGGGCTGCGCAAGAAAGTGCCGGTGTTCCAGCAGGAGCACTATGCCGAGAACTTCATCCAGTCGATTTTCGATGCGCTGGACGGGTTCGAGGGCAAGACGCTGGTGATCGGCGGCGACGGCCGCTTTTACAACCGCGAGGTCATCCAGAAGGCCATCGCCATGGCCGCGGCAAACGGTTTCGGCAAGGTGATGGTCGGGCAGGGCGGCATCCTGTCGACGCCGGCCGCTTCCAACATCATTCGCAAATACAACACCTTCGGCGGCATCATCCTGTCGGCCAGCCACAATCCGGGCGGCCCGCACGAGGATTTCGGCATCAAATACAATGCCGGCAATGGCGGCCCGGCACCGGAAAAGCTAACCGACGCGATCTTCGCCAAGACCAAGACGATTTCGAGCTTCAAGACCGCCGATATAGGCACGGTCGACCTCGACACGATCGGTACCGTCGAGGCGGGCGGCATGACCGTCGAGGTGATCGACCCGGTCGCCGACTATGCCGAGCTGATGGAAAATCTGTTCGATTTCGATGCGTTGCGTGGGCTGTTCAAGTCAGGCTTCCGCATGCGCTTCGACGCCATGCATGCCGTGACCGGTCCCTATGCCAAGGAGATCCTGGAGAACCGGCTCGGCGCGCCGAAAGGCACCGCCCGCAACTTCGTTCCCCTGCCGGATTTCGGCGGCCACCACCCAGACCCGAACCTGGTCCACGCAAAGCACCTCTATGACGAGATGATGGGACCGGATGCGCCGGATTTCGGCGCCGCTTCCGACGGCGACGGCGACCGCAACCTGATCATCGGCAAGGGCATTTTCGTCACCCCGTCGGATTCGGTGGCTATGCTCGCCGCCAATGCTCATCTGGCGCCGGGCTACAAGGCCGGGCTGAAAGGCATCGCCCGCTCGATGCCGACCAGCGGTGCAGCCGACCGCGTCGCCGAAAAGCTCGGCATCGGCATCTATGAAACGCCGACCGGCTGGAAATTCTTTGGCAATCTGCTCGATGCCGACATCGCGACGATCTGCGGCGAGGAAAGTGCGGGAACCGGCTCCAATCATGTGCGCGAAAAGGACGGGCTGTGGGCCGTGCTTTTGTGGCTCAATATCCTCGCTGCCCGGGGCGAAAGCGCCAAGCAGATCGTCACCGAGCACTGGGCCGCCTACGGCCGCAATTACTACTCACGCCATGACTACGAGGAGGTCGAGACCGACCGCGCCAATGCGCTGGTCGACGAATTGCGGGCCAAGCTCGCTTCCTTGCCCGGCACCAGCGTGCGCGGCATGAAGATCGCCAGCGCCGACGATTTCGCCTACCACGACCCGGTCGACGGCTCGATAGCCGAGAACCAGGGCATCAGGGTGCTTTTCGAAGGCGGATCGCGCGTCGTCTTCCGTCTCTCCGGCACCGGTACCTCAGGAGCGACGCTGCGCGTCTATATCGAGCGCTACGAGCCGGACAAGTCCAGGCACGATCTCGACACGCAGGAGGCGCTTGCCGACTTGATTGCGGCAGCCGATGATATCGCCGGGATTCGCAGCCATACCGGCCGCGCTAAGCCGAGCGTCATCACCTGATGCCATCCAGATCATGATCCCGAACCGACGGTCCGCGTCAGCCAAAAGTGGGAGCCGGTTTTCGGAAAGGATGATGGTCAAACAGGAAGACAGGATACCGGCCGGAAAGCGGCGGAATCGGCCGCGATTTGGCGGACTTGTCGGAAACGACGGCATCCGCTTTGCCGCATGGTCCTCTGCAGCCAGCCGGCTCTGGGTCTCGATCTTCGATGAGCAGGGAGAGAGGGAGATCGACCGGCTCGAACTCCAGCCGGAAGGCGAGGGCGTTCACGCGCTTTTCGTTGCCGGCCTCGACGCCGGCACCCGATACGGGCTTCGCGCCGATGGCGATTATACGCCCGAGAATGGGCTTTGGTTCGATCCCGACAAGCTGCTGGTCGACCCCTATGCGGTCGAAATCGACAGGCCCTATATCTATGACATCAGGCTCGCCGCGCGCCGGGGCGAGGGCACCGATACCGCGCCGCTGCTGCCGAAGGCGATTGCCGCCACCCTGCCGCAGCCGGTGCCTGCCTTGCCGCCGCTGTTCCAGCCCGGCGGCCTGATCTATGAAGTGCCGGTGCGTGCCTTCACCATGCTGCATCCGGCCATCCCGAAGCACCAGCGCGGGACGATTGCAGCCCTTGCCCATCCGGCTATCGTCGAGCACCTGAAAAAGCTCGGGGTCGGGGCGATCGAACTGATGCCCGTGACGGCGTCGATCGATGAGCGGCATCTGCCGGCGCTCGGGCTGCGCAATGCCTGGGGCTACAACCCGGTGACCTTCATGGCGCTCGATCCGCGCCTCGCGCCGGGCGGTCTCGCGGAATTGCGGCAGACGATCGCCACGCTGCGTGAGGCCGGCATCGGCGTCATCCTAGATCTTGTCTTCAACCACACCGGCGAAAGCGACAGGCTTGGGCCGACGCTGTCGCTGCGCGGTCTCGACAGCCGCGCCTACTACCGGCATCGGCCGGACGGCAGCTTGATCAACGACACCGGCACCGGCAACACCGTCGCTTGTGATCATCCGGTCGTCAGGGAAATGGTCCTCGACACGCTTCATCACTTTGTCCGCCATGCCGGCGTCGATGGTTTCCGCTTCGATCTGGCGCCCATTCTGGGGCGGGTCGATGGCGCGTTCGACGCCGCTGCGCCACTGCTCATGGCTATTCGGGATGATCCGCTCCTTGGCGACCGGGTGCTCATCGCCGAGCCATGGGACATCAGCACGGACGGCTATCAGCTTGGCAATTTTCCGCCGCCCTTCCTCGAATGGAACGACAGATATCGCGACGACATCCGCCGGTTCTGGCGCGGCGACAGCGGCATGGTCGGCGCGCTCGCCACCCGGCTTGCCGGCTCGTCCGACGTGTTTGCCAAGCCAGGCCAGCAGACGAGCCGCAGCGTCAACTTCGTCGCCGCGCATGACGGCATGACGCTGGCCGACATTGTTGCCTACGAGCACAAGCACAATGAGGCCAATGGCGAGCAGAACCGCGATGGCCACGACGACAACCTGTCCTGGAACAATGGCGTCGAGGGTGAGGCCGGCGACCGGGCGATCGTTACGGCCCGTTTCGATGACCGATGTGCGCTGCTGGCCACGCTGTTTGCCTCACGTGGCACGATCATGCTGACCGCCGGAGACGAATTCGGCCGCACCCAGAAGGGCAACAACAACGCCTATGCGCAGGACAACGAGATCACCTGGCTCGACTGGTCCGGACGCGATCGGGCGCTGGAACAATACGCCGTTTTGCTCGCCGCGACGCGTCGTTCCGTGCCGGCGCTTTCCGACACGCGCTTCCTGACTGGAGAGCCGCCGCCCGGATCAGAGCAACCGGACGCGGTCTGGCTCACTGAAACCGCCACGCCGCTCGACGAGGCAGGCTGGCGCGATCCGGCGCGGCACCGCCTGGTCATGATGCTCGGCAGCGATGATTGCCGCCTTGCCGCGGTCATCAATGGCGATCGCCGGGCGTGTATGTTCACGCTGCCGGGGCGCGACGGATTTCGCTGGCAGCCAGCCATCGAAACACCGGACGGCGCAGCCGGAATTTCACGGCCGGTGCCGGGGCGAACGGTGACCTTCATGATCGAACACGAAGCCGCGCAGGCTCAGATAAAGGAGGACCCGAGTGGCAAGTGACCACGCCGAGTGGTGGCGCGGCTGCGTCATCTACCAGATCTACCCGCGCTCCTTCCAGGACACGACGGGGGACGGCAGCGGTGATCTGCGCGGCGTTGCCTCAAGGCTGGCGCATGTCGCATCGCTTGGCGCTGACGCCGTCTGGCTGTCGCCGTTCTTCAAGTCGCCGATGGCCGATATGGGCTACGACGTATCCGACTATACAGCCGTCGATCCGATGTTCGGCACAGCAGAGGATTTCGACGCAGTGGTCGCCGAGGCGCACCGTCTGGGTCTGAAAGTCATTGTCGACCAGGTTCTGTCGCATTCGTCCGACCGGCACGAATGGTTCATCGAAAGCCGTACGAGCCGCGATAACCCCAGGGCGGATTGGTATGTCTGGGCCGATCCGAGGCCCGACGGCACCGCGCCCAACAATTGGCTGTCGGTCTTCGGCGGCCCAGCCTGGGACTGGGACGCGACCCGCAGGCAATATTACATGCACAATTTCCTCGCCTCGCAGCCGGACCTCAATTTCCACAATCCGGAGGTTCAGGACGCCCTGCTGGAAACGGTGCGGTTTTGGCTGGAGCGCGGCGTGAACGGGTTTCGCCTCGATACGGTCAACTACTATGTCCATGACCGCTGGCTGCGCAGCAACCCGCCCCTGGCGTCAAGCGTCGCAGGCACCAACACCGAAACCAATCCGTACCTCTATCAGGAGCATTTGTTTGACAAGACGCAGCCCGAAAACCTGGCTTTCCTCAAGCGGTTTCGGGCGCTGCTCGACGAATATGAGGGCCGCGCCGCTGTCGGCGAGGTCGGCGACGAAGCCCGTTCGTTGCAGACGCTCGCCGCCTACACCGGCGGCGGCGACAAGCTCGACATGTGCTACACTTTCGACCTGCTCGGTCCGCAATTCTCGGCAGCACACGTGCGTGGATGCGTCGAAGCGTTCGAGAGTGCTGTCTCCGACGGCTGGGTCTGCTGGGCGTTTTCCAACCACGATGTCGTTCGCCATGTGACACGATGGACAAGGCCCGGCGGCGATCCGGAAAGGACGGCGAAGTTCTCCATCGCGCTGCTGTCATGTCTGCGTGGATCGATCTGCCTTTATCAGGGTGAGGAACTCGGGCTGGAGGAGGCGGAATTGGCGTTCGAGGATCTGCGCGATCCTTATGGCATCCGCTTCTGGCCGGGGTTCAAGGGCAGGGATGGCTGCCGCACGCCGATGGTGTGGGAGAAAGGCGCAGACAATGCCGGTTTTTCAATCGGCAGGCCGTGGCTTCCAATCCCGGAAAGCCATCGCGCCCGCGCGGTCGATATCCAGAACGGCGAGGAAAAGTCAGTTCTGGCCAGCTATCGGGCGATGCTGGCGTTGCGCAAGCGGCATGCGGCGCTGGTACAAGGTTCGATCCGTTTTCTCGATGCCGAGGGCGAAGTGCTTGCCTTCATTCGCGAAGGCGGCGGCGAGAAGCTGCTGTGCGTTTTCAACTTCGCCGAGGAGCCGGCCAACTGGCCGTTGCCGCAGGGTATCGATGTCGCAGAGACGATCGACCTTGGCGCTGGTGCCGCCTTGAAGGAAAAGATTCTGTCGCTGCCGCCGTTGGGCTGCTTTCTCGGACGAGCCGGCTGATCTCTCCAGCTCACTGAACAAGCACAGAGCGCCCGCAAGTCGCGCCCATGACCCGGACATCGGCCTCGCCGACGCGCACGCCCAGCGCCCCAAGCACGTTGTGAACCAATTCGTCGACCGGCTCCGTCACGCCGTTCAGCAGCGCCACCACTGCCGGCTTCACGGTTCCGAGCAAGGCGGTTACATCAAGCCCGAGGCCCAGCGCACTGACCGAAAGCGACAAATTGTTGACCAGCGACGTGGTGAGAGATTGCGTCAGGTTCTTCGTCGAGGCGTTCTTTATCGTCTTGCTTGCGATGTCGGTGCTGTTGAAGGTCAAGATCGTCGGATGGTTGTTGGCGATCTCAACGGCTGCAGAACCATTCACGCCGATCAGATTGAGGGTGAGAAACAGAAGTTTCACGCTGACCTGCGCGATTTCGGCATTTTGAAACGACTGTGGGTTGCTGAAATCGGCGAAGGCTGAGGGGCTGTTATCGGCATCGCTGGCGCCAAGGTGCAGCGAGGCAAGGCCCGGACGTGCGGCAATGGTAACTTTCAAACTGTCGGGGTGCCCCGTCGGGCAGCTGATGTCGGTCAGCTTGGCCTCGGCAGAGGCCACCTCGACATGCAGCGGCAGTTTGACGGCAAGCAAGCTGATGCCGCCACCGAGAGTCGCATTGCTGCCGCCGACGGACGCCACCAGCTTGATCCGCGTCTGCGCCGTACGCACCACAGCACCCTTCTCGCCGATTGTCAGCCATGGCGAGAATTGTGCAGGTTCGCCGATCGCAATGGCAAGCGTGGTGGAGGCAAGCCCCGGAATGGTGGCTCCGAGATTGAGCTCGACCTGCTTCGAGCCGTTGGCCAGTGCAGCAGCGGTGGTCAGCATGCCCATGGCGCTGGCGTCGACCGAAAAACCGGGCGATTTTTGCCCGAGGCCCAACTGGCCCATTGATCCAAGATCGACAAGATGATTGAGCGGTATCTTGACCGTTCTGGTGGTCCTTGACGCGATTGTCTGCAAAGCAAGCTTGCTGGTGCTGCCAACGGGTGAAACATTGGCCATGGCGGTCGCAATCTGGCCCACAGTCGCTTTCGAAGCCAGCACCTCCGAATAGCTGACACCTGTCAGCTGCATCTCAACGGCAAGGGCATCGATGAACGAAAGCAGGTTCACGTCGGCAGCGATCAGAGCGTTGTAGTCCATGACGCTGAGCGTGATGTTGCCGCCCAGGAACTTGCTGAGAAGAGCGTTGAGGATGCCGCCTGACGCTGAGAAGCCTTGACCCGACCGAGAACATCGCCTGCGGCGCTATGCTGGCCACGGCTTGGGTGCCGATCACCGGCGTAGGGATAAGCGAACTCGCGAAATAGCGGGCAGGAACCTTTTTCAGCGTGACATGGACGGCGTTGTAGGGCGTTTTGCCGGCCTCGAAGCGCTTGTCGACGCCGAGCGACGACTCTGCTGAATATCGGCCGGGGGTGACCGACACGACAGTCTTTCCGAGGGCAGGGGTGATCGTCTGCCCTGCCTTCTGAACAACGATACCCGGCATTCCGTTGTCGCCGAGCGTGGTCACCACCGCGGCGTCAATGTTGTTGATGTTGGAGGCGGCGGTGATTGCCGCCAGATCGACCAGCGACTGAGCCTCCCGGCGCTCCGCATAGATCGAGCCTTCATCGATGGCGAAGGCGGCCAGCGCGAGCGCGAACGGTGCGCACAGCGCCGTCATGACGGCGAAGTTCGCCGTCAGGTCGCTAAGCATCGAGCGGGCGACCCGGCCGATCCTGCCCGCCAAAGTTTGCGACATTCAGATGCCCCCAACCCGGATTGTCGACTGGCGTGAGATCGTGGTGCCAAGGCATTGGCAGTGCCGGGAACAGATTCCAGACCGGCAGGTTGCGGGCATCATATTGGATGGACACGACGAACTGGTTTCCGTCGGCCGTGCTGTCCTTGGCCTGGTAAGTCAGCTTGTCGGAATCGACGAATGGATATCCCGCGGCATTGGTGGTGACGAAACTGGTCACCAGCGCCTGGCGCTCAACTTCGTTCAGCCCGGCAATCGCCGTGCGTGCGGCGTCCGCTGCAATCTGCTGCACGGAGTGACTGGCGCCAAAATAGATGCCATATGCAACCATACCGAGCAGGAGCAAGATGAAAAAGGGCGCAAGCAGTGCGAATTCGATCGCGGACGTTCCGGACGGTTCTCGAAACTGGTGTAATTTGCGTTTTACCTGACGCGTATTGCGCCGCTTTTTAGCTATTGTCCCAGTTTCCGCGCTGTTCATGTCCGTTGCCCATCAAGACATACCGAAGCCCGCAAAAGATGTAACCCGTGGTTGCTTAAAGGCGGCTTAAGACATTGTGGCAAAGTGGAATCGACGACAGATTTCCTGCCGGAGGCGAATGCTTGAAGCGGTTCTTCCGCCAAGTCGTGGAATTCATCAGCCGACGCAGCGCCCCGCTTCGACGCCCGACTTCTTCAACAAAAGCGGCGCAACCTGCTCGTTGCAGAGAAAGCGCCGTCGATCCCATCGACCACAACCTAGGATTTAGTTAGTAAGGGACCCCATTGACTTGCATCAATATCATGCGATCCGCTGAAGGCTATTGCCCAGTCCCCAGTCCAAACTTCCCACGAGGTGCAAGGGTTTTCGCGCAATGTGTAGGATCTGACGTGCGGGTTGTGTCAAATTGCTGCCGCGGCCAATCCTTGGATGACATCTTGCTGCGCTGATCAGAATCTCTATGTGGCAAAGAACAGGGGGCGCGACTGTATTGTCGCAACCACCGGGTTCGGACCGGTATTCGCATGATCGTGACTGGCACGATGGCTCTACCTATCCAAACCCGGATCGAGATTAAGATTAGAGAGAGGATGAACGCATCGACGTTCTCTGCGCCTGCGGTTACGCTCTCGTATTCGCAGACAGGCCGCAGATTGAACGGGTGGCTTGCATGACGCATCATGTGAGGTTAACTATTGCCTCACATGGAATGGAAAGTGATATGCTAGCGCTCGGAAATGTCGCGGACGTGTTGGGGCTGCCCGTTAAAGAGGTGGCGGCGCGGTCGCCTTTCGGGCTGATCTCCCGGATCGAGGATGGACTTCCCATTGGCGCACTTGAGCGCGTTGCGCATCTTCTGGCGCCTGGCGATGCTCAGTTCAAATACCGGCTGATCCCCAAGGCGACCTACGAGCGGCGCAAGGCGGTACATCGCCTCTCGTCGTACGAGGGCACGCGATTGGCCCGCGTCGCGCGCGTCTGGGGCCTTGCTGTCGATGTCTGGCAGAACGAGGAGGAAGCGCGCGATTTCCTGTTTCGGCCGCACCCGATGATTGAGGACAAGCGACCGATCGACGTCGTTATCGTGAGCGAGTTCGGTGCCGAAATGGTGGTCGATATTCTCGCAGGTCTGAAGTACGGCAGTGCTGCGTGACGGCGCAGACTCTCGATCGCACTCTATCGTCCTTTCGTATCGGCGATCCGGCCGGCACCTACCCGATCTTCGATGCGACCGGCTCGACAATCGCGCCAGGGCGGTGGAACACGCCCGGAAGTCCTATCATCTACACCAGCGAGCACTATTCGACGGCCCTGTTGGAAAAGCTGGTGCATGGCAGCGGCCGACTGCCGCCCAACCAGCACTACATCGAAATCACAATCTCGCGCGGACTGAGTTACGAGGTCTTTTCCCACCCGTCACTGCCCGGCTGGGACACGATGCCGGCGATGGTGAGCCAGGGATTCGGCGAAACCTGGTGTTTAGAACGGCGCAGCGCCATCCTGCTGGTGCCGAGTGTCGTCGCGCGTCTCGATTGCAATGTGCTGATCAATCCGGCGCATCCGGAGTTTTCAAAGATCCACACGAGCCTGCACCAGCCGGTCTACTGGGACCGACGGCTGTTTGGCGCGTAACCGGGAGGGGCTTTCTCAAGAGGCCTTGGTGAGATTGACGCGGAACCGGTCACGTCGGCGCTGAGGCTCGGTCCACGGGCTCGACTGCTATTTTGCCGATCGCGCAGTGGCTGTCGCTGCGCCTTACTTAGGGTGACCTCACGAGTCTGTTGAAATAAAAAATCACCACGTTACTGTTTGCCCACCAGCTGCCGGAAAGGGAACCGGCGGCGCGCTCAAAGCGGCCAGCTAATCGGCTTCGGGGCGTCAACACTCAAGAGGCGCAGCTGAACGGCCGCCTCGACAGGGAGAACTTCATGCTGAAAAACATGCTGAAGGCGACGGTGTTCGCCACAACCATGGCTTTGGCCGCCGGCACGTTCTACACGCCAGCCTTCGCCGAGGTCGTCTACAACCGCGGCACCGCCGCCGAATCGGAGTCGCTCGACCCGCACAAGACCTCGACAATATACGAAGCCGCTGTATTGCGCGACCTGTTCCAGGGGCTGGTCATGCAAGACCAGAAGGCGAACGTCATTCCGGGCGCCGCCGAAAGCTGGACTGTATCGGACGACGGCACCGTCTACACCTTCAAGCTGCGCAAGGACGGTGTCTGGTCGGATGGTAGCCCGGTCACGGCAGATGACTTCGTCTACGCGTTTCATCGGCTGGAAGATCCGGCCACCGGCGCCGAATATGCTTCGATGCTCTATCCCGTGAAGAACGCCGAGGAGGTGAACACCAAGAAGGCGAAGCCGGAGGAGATGGGCGTCAAGGCAATCGACGCAAATACTCTGGAAGTGACGCTGAAGGCGCCCACGCCCTATTTCCTTGAAATGCTGACCCACCAGGCGACTTATCCGGTCAGCAAGGCGTCCATTGACAAGCTCGGCGCCGATTGGATCAAGCCGGGCAATCTGGTCTCCAACGGCCCCTTTACCCTGGCGGAGTGGGTTCCCAACGACCACATCAAACTGGTCAAGAATCCGAAATTCTGGGATGCTGCGAGCGTCAAGCTCGACGTCGTCAACTACATCCCGACCGAAGATCGTTCGTCGGCGATAAAGCGCTTCGAGGCTGGCGAACTCGACAGCTACGACGACCTCCCGACCGAGCAGCTCGCCGATCTCAAGGCCAAGTTTGGCGATCAGATTCGCGTTGGACCTTACCTCGGCACCTACTATTTTTCGATCAAGACCGACAAGGCTCCGTGGGACAACGTCGAACTGCGCAATGCCATCTCCATGGCAGTCGACCGCGATTTCCTTGCCGAAAAGGTATGGCAGAACTCAATGCTGCCCGGCTATTCGATGGTGCCTCCGGGCATTGAGGGCTATACGCCGGCAATGGCCAAATACGCGGACATGTCGCAGATCGACCGCGAGGATGAGGCCAAGAAGGTACTCGAGAAGCTTGGCTATACGCCCGAGAAACCGCTGAAGATGGAAATCCGCTACAACACGTCGGAAAACCACAAGAACACTGCAGTCGCCATCCAGGAGCAGTTGAAGCCGCTCGGCGTCGAAATCACGCTGCTCAACACCGACACTAAGACCCACTACTCCTTCCTTGAGCAGAAGGGCGACTACGACGTGGCGCGTGCCGGCTGGATTGCGGACTACAAGGATCCGGAAACCTTCCTCGGCATCTCCCGCAAGGCAAGCGGCAACAACTATTCGGGCTACAACAGCCCGGAATTCGAGAAGGCCATGGACGAGGCGGCCGCCGCCGGCGGCAAGCCCGAAGAGCGCATGAAAGAACTCGCCGAGGCTGAGCGCATCCTCGTCGATGACGTCGGCAACATCCCGCTTCTCTACTATAGCTACAAGGATATCGTTTCTCCGAAGCTTCATGGCTTCGAGGACAACGTCATGGATGTGCATCCGTCCCGCTTCATCTCCAAGGACTGATCTCCTTGGCCGGGCTACCGCTCCTTTACAGCGCCGCGCGTCCTTTGGGGCCCGCACAGGCGCTGTAACGCCTTGATTTTGCACGTGATCCTCTCCGGACCTTCGGCTCGGGTCATGCGTTAGGGGCGGCGGTCCCGGTTTGCTAGCAAAGCGGGGAACCGATGCTGCGTTACGTATTCCGGCGGCTTCTGACCGCCATTCCGACGCTGTTGGTCATCGTGACCATGGCGTTCTTCCTGATACGCGTCGCGCCTGGCGGCCCGTTCAATCAGGAGCGGGGCCTGAGCCCCGAGATCAAGGCCAATCTCGAAGCGCAGTTCGGTCTCAACGACCCGCTCTGGCTGCAATATGTCCACTATCTCGGCAATCTGCTGCGCGGCAATTTCGGTCCGAGCTACAACATGCCGGATTTCACTGTCGGCGAATTGTTTGCCAGGGGCCTGCCCGTTTCGATCCAGATCGGCGCCTCGGCCCTGATCCTGGCGCTGCTGCTCGGCGGCCTCCTCGGCACCATTGCCGCGCTCAACCAGAACAAGCTTGCCGACTATTCGGTGATCGCTCTGGCGACCGCCGGCAGCACCATTCCGACCTTCGTCATCGCGCCGGTTATCCAGCTTCTGTTCGGTCTGACCTGGAAACTGCTGCCGATCGGCGGCTGGGGCGATGGCGCCCTGCTCAACAAGATCGGCCCTGTGCTGACCCTCGCCCTGCCGCAGATCGCCATCGTCGCCCGCCTGATGCGCGGCTCGATGATCGAATCGTTGCGCTCGCACCACATTCGCACCGCACGTGCACTCGGCCTGTCGGACTGGTCGGTGGTCGTCAAACATGCGCTGCGCGGTGCCATATTGCCGATCGTCTCCTTCACCGGCCCGGCGGCGGCGGCACTGCTCACCGGCTCGATCATCGTCGAGACGATCTTTTCCATTCCCGGCATCGGCCGCTATTTCGTCGAGGCCGCGCTCAACCGTGACTACACGCTGGTCATGGGCACCGTGGTGGTCATCGCGCTGTTCACCATCGTCTTCAACCTGATCGTCGACGTCATGTATGCCTTCGTCGATCCGAGGGTGCGCTATGACTGACATCGCAGCCACCGCTCCGGCCATCGTCGGCCGTTCTCTGTGGGGCGATGCCTGGGCGCGCCTCAAGGCCAACCGCGCCGCCATGTTCAGCCTGTATTATCTTGCCTTCATCGCGATCCTCAGCGTGCTCGGACCCTCTTTGGTGCCGCATCGATACACCACCATCTACGCCGACTATGTGCGCATGCCGCCGAGCTTGTCGGCCTATCCGAAGCCCGACAAGATAGAAACCGCGCTCAACGAGGCGATCAAGCGCATGCGTGTCGACATCAAGCAGTGGCGGCAGGAAGACAATCGCATCTTCGTCACCGTCACATCGCGCAAGCCGATCGACGACCGCAATGTCCGCTACCTCGATCGTTCCGATGCCTTCGACAACACCAAGATAGAGAGCAAAGCGGCTGACGGCCTTGAAGCGGTGATGAGCGCTTCAATCAGGCAGCAGTATTTCCTGTTCGGCACCGACAATACCGGCCGCGATCTCCTGTCGCGGACGCTCATGGCCGGGCGCATCTCGCTGGCCATCGGCCTGCTCGCCGGGGTCGTTGCGGGCGTCATCGGCGTGCTCTACGGCGCTGCGGCCGGCCTTGCCGGCGGCAGGATAGACGAGGTGATGATGCGCATTGTCGATGTGCTCTATTCGCTGCCGTTCATTTTCTTCGTCATTATGCTGGTGGTGTTCTTTGGTCGGAACTTCGTGCTGATGTTCCTGGCGGTCGGCGCCGTGCTGTGGCTCGACATGGCGCGCATCGTGCGCGGCCAGGCGCTGTCGATCCGGCGGCAGGAATATGTCCAGGCGGCGGAGGCGATGGGCATAGGCCAGGGCGGCATTCTGATCCGCCACGTCATTCCCAACCTGCTTGGCCCAGTGGTCATCTATATGACGCTGCTGGTGCCGCAAGTCATTATCCTGGAGAGTTTCCTGTCGTTCCTCGGGCTCGGCGTGCAGGAACCGATGACCAGCTGGGGCGTGCTGATCTCGACCGGCGCCAAGAACATCGGCACCGCCAACTGGCTGCTTTTGTTCCCAGCATTTTTCCTTGTCTCGACGCTGTTCGCGCTGAATTTCGTCGGCGACGGCCTGCGCGACGCGCTCGATCCTAGGGATCGTTGAGATGGACACCTCCGAAACGATCCTCAGCGTCAAGGACCTTCGCGTCCGCTTCCGCACGCTTGACGGCGTGATCCAGGCGGTCAAGGGCATCAACATCCACGTCAATGCAGGCGAAACCGTTGCCGTGGTCGGCGAATCCGGTTCCGGCAAAAGCCAGACGATGATGGCGGCGATGAGCCTGCTGTCCTCGAACGGCGAGGCGACCGGCGTCGTCGACTATCGCGGCCGCAATCTTTTGACCCTGAGCAAGTCCGAGCTCAACCAAGTCCGTGGCCGCAAGATCAGCATGATCTTCCAGGAGCCGATGACCTCGCTCGATCCGCTCTATTCGATCGGCAACCAGCTGATCGAACCGATCCGCCGGCATCGTGGCCTTGGCGCGGCGCAAGCACGCGAAGAGGCGCTCAAGCTCTTGCGGCTGGTCCATATTCCCGATCCCGAGCGGCGGATGAAATCCTATCCGCACGAATTGTCGGGTGGCCAGCGACAGCGGGTCATGATCGCCATGGCGCTGGCCAACGACCCCGACATACTGATTGCAGACGAACCGACGACCGCGCTCGACGTGACCATCCAGGCGCAGATTCTCATGCTGCTTGCCGAGCTGCAGCGCAAGCTTGGCATGGCGATCGTCTTCATCACCCACGATCTCGGCATTGTCCGGCGCTTTGCCGACCGCGTCTATGTCATGCGCTACGGCGAAGTCGTCGAGGAGGGCGAGGCGGAAGCGATCTTCGTCAATCCGCAGCATGCCTATACCAAGATGCTGTTGGCCGCCGAGCCGACCGGAACCAAGGCGCCGCCACCGCCAAATGCGCCTGTCCTGCTCGAAGGCAGGAATGTCGAAGTGACCTTCAAGATCGGCGGCGGGTTTCTCGCCGGAGAGCCGCTGATCCTGCGCGCGGTCGACCACATTTCGATACGGCTGAAACGCAACCAGACCATCGGCATCGTAGGCGAATCCGGTTCAGGAAAATCGACGCTCGGCCGAGCCCTGCTGCGGCTCCTGCCAAGCGATGGGCTCATCCGCTTTGGCGATCGCGATATTTCTGCCGCCGACCGCCAGGCCATGCGGCCGCTGCGGCGCGAATTGCAGCTGGTCTTTCAGGACCCGTTCGGTTCGCTGTCGCCGCGCATGACCGTCGGCCAGGTCATCACCGAAGGGCTTCTGGTGCATGAGCCGACCCTGTCGGGCAGGCAACGCGACGTCCGCGCCGTCGAGGCCTTGCGTGAGGTCGGGCTCGACCCGAATGCGCGCAATCGCTACCCGCACGAATTCTCCGGCGGCCAGCGCCAACGCATCGCCATCGCGCGGGCGATGATCCTCAAGCCCAAGGTGGTCGTCCTCGACGAGCCGACGTCGGCGCTCGATCGCTCCGTCCAGAAGCAGATCGTCGAATTGCTGCGCAAGCTGCAGGCCGACCATGAACTGTCCTACCTGTTCATCAGCCACGATCTCGCCGTCGTGCGTGCCATGGCCGACTACATCATCGTCATGAAGCAGGGCAAGATCGTCGAGGAAGGGCCGACCGAGGCGATCTTCAGCAATCCGCAGGCATCCTACACGCAGACACTGATGGCCGCGGCCATCGACGTCACACGGTTTCGCTTGAGCGCATAGCGCGGCCGGTCAGGACTGCAGCGGATAGTGATTGAAAGGTCCCGAGGCGAATAGACCGTCGTCTGCAGCCACGGCTGCTATGGCTTCGATCTCGATCATCGCCTCGGGCGCTTAGAGCGCTATCATCTCGACGATCGTCTCCGCCGACAGGGCTTGAAAAAACTGCTTCCGGCGGAGTTCAGCGACCTCGTTGAACTTGCTCATGCCCTGCGCTGGATTCAACGTAACGCCCGAAGTTGTCCAGGATCGCCTGCCAGCCGTCACGCTGCATGTCGATGGAGTTCTGCGTCTCGGCATCGAATATGGTCGTCACCTTCGTACCGTTGCCTGCAGCTTCGAAGGTCGTACGCGCCTTGCGCCCGTCGCTCATGGCGAATGCGATCGCCTTGTACGGCTCGACCTCTTCGTACACCGCCTCGAAATCGAAGCCGAAGCTGCCGTCCTTGGCTTCCATGTGCGCCTTGTAGCCGCCGCCCACCTTTAGGTCGGCTTCCGCGCTTGGGCAGCACCAGTCGTCGGAAGCGAAGTTCCACTGCGTGATATCGCCGGGCGTCGTGTAGGCCTCCCAGACGCGTTCGATCGGCGCGGCGATCGTGGTGGCAATGGTGATCTGCTGGTTGGTCATTTTGGTTTCCTTGTTGTCGCAGCCGGATGAGATCACGCAGACGGTTTATTGCGTGATTTCGGGCTCGACGAGGTGAGCAAGCTTGCGCAGCGACTCTTGCCAACCGAGATAACATGCCTCGACCGGGATCAGATCGGGCACGTTCTCCTGAACCACCGTCATCTCCGTTCCGACTGAAACGGCCGTCAGCGTGACGGTCACTTTCATCTCGCCCGGAAGGTTCGGATCATCGAACACGTCGCTGTAGACGAGCGTTTCGCCGGGGACGAGTTTCAGATAGGTGCCGCCGAAGGAATGGCTTTGCCCGGTCGTGAAGTTTCGAAACGACATTCTGTGCTTGCCGCCTTCCTTCGCCTCAAGCTCATGCACAGTACAGGTAAAACCGAAGGGCGGGAGCCAACTCGCGACCGCGTCAGGTTCCAGAAATGCGCGGTAGACCTTTTCGGGCTTGGTGGCGAGAACCCGGTGCAGTTTAACGGTGTTGGGCATGATCATCTCCATTCGTTGAGTTCACCAGGGCGTCGTTGCTTTGGATCGGGTTAGCCTGCTGCTGCGGCTTCCAGCGCCGCGATATCGATTTTCTTCATCGTCATCATCGCCTCCATCGCGCGCTTGGCCTTGGCGCGGTCGGGACTGGTCGTCAGTTCCATCAGCCGCTTCGGCGTGATCTGCCAGGAGAAGCCCCACCGGTCCTTGCACCATCCGCAGGCGCTCTCGCTGCCGCCGTTTCCTGTGATCGCCTTCCAGTAGCGGTCGGTCTCTTCCTGATCTTCGGTCAGCACCATCAGGCTGACGGATTCGTTCGCCTTGAAATTCGGGCCGCCGTTCAGGCCTAGAAAAGACTGGCCGAGCACTGTGAACTCGACCGTCAGTTCATTGCCTTCCTTGCCGCCGGGATAGTCCGACGCGGCCGCATTCAGCCGATCCACATGGCTGTCGGGAAAGGTGGCGGCATAGAACTCTGCCGCCTTGCGCGCTTCGCCGTGGTCGAACCACAGGCAGGTCACGAGTTTCGTCATTTAATCTCCTCGGTTCTTGGGTGGTATTTGTTCGTGCCGCGACTGTCAGACCTCAGTCGAACCAGCCCTTGGGCGGCTCGCCGGCCTGAACGGGACCGATGAACGCAATCATAAGGTCGGCCTGGATTACATCGACCGCATATGTGTTCGATGATCTAAACTCGCTCACGGGTCTTTCACCTGGTTTCGTTGCTTCGTGTCCACAGGACGAACAAGTGGTGCGCCTCCCGACAGCCAACCTGTTATTTTTTTGCCACGCGGCAAGGCCCACGTAACCCGAGTCGATCCATCCAACCGCCGGCTGGTAAGAGCGGGTCGGCGTAGGGCCGGGCCGTTTGCTTCAGCACCGGTTGTCCACATCACGAGGCGTTCATGGAGAAGGCGCTTGAGGTCCTGGTTGATGCCGCAGTTTTCGCGGAAACAAACAACAACCTAAAGCGCGCCGCATGAGGCCGGTCAAACGCGACGCGCTTTAGTCGCCCGCCGTCGTCGAAGGTGCTGGTGCACGCTGATCGGCTGCATCGCCTTCCCGAGCAGGCCGGTTCACGGCAAGCACCGACAATTCATGCCGGCGTCCATCTCGCGCGGTCCACATGATCGACTGTCCGGCCGAGAGGCCGATCAGGGCCGTGCCGATCGGCGTAAGGATTGAAACCTTGCCTTCGGAGATGTCCGCATCGCCAGGAAAAACCAGCGTCACCGTTTTCGCATCACCGGTATCGGGCTTGAACGTCACCGTCGAACCCATCTGGACGGCGCCCGCGGAGATCAAACCATCGGAAACGATGCGCGCTCGCTCGAGTTCGGCGAGCAGGTCATCGGAAGCCTGCGGATTTCGTGCGGCCACGGTGCTCGCAAGCGCCGATAAACGCGCATGGTCCGATTTCGAGATGCGGATGGTCGGCTTGCGCCGCGCCTTGATGTTATTTTGCATTTTCGAATACTCGTATTCTCAGTTGAGCGGGCTGCCTCAAGCATGGTTTAACTGGCCAATTCGAGGCAGATCTTGCCCAAAACCGATGCCCCAGAGCCGGTGCTGGCCTGCGTACGTTCGATGTCGATTTTATGTGCTTGCCCCGCGGCCCGGGGCACATGGCAGCCGAGCCGGGGGTTACGATCCCGCGATGGGGCAAACCCGGAAAAGAAAATCGCGACGGATCTTTTTTGTGGCGTTCATATAACCGTAGTTGGTGCCGAGATCGGGGAAGTCAAGACGACCCTGTAGCAAGGCGCGGTGGTGCCAAGCCGGAACAATTCGACAGCCGGTGAGTTTCCACGATGAAGGGCGATCTGTTTCGGAGGAAACTGCGATGAAACGCGTCCTTGCCCAAAAAGTTGTACGGCTGATGCTGGGCGGCGTAACCGCCGGCTTGCTCACGGTCGTCGAGATTCCCAGCCCGGTGGCGCCATTGTCGCTTGTGTCCGAGGCGAGGGCTGCCACCGACGTTTCCGTTTCGATCAGCACATTTTACGATGAACTGTCTTCCCATGGTGATTGGGTTTCGTACCGGGGAGCGACCGTTTTCGTCCCGGTTGATGTACCTGACGATTGGCGTCCGTATACCATTGGACATTGGGTCTATACCGAGCAGTATGGCTGGCTCTGGGTGTCCGACGAGCCGTTCGGGTGGGCGACCTACCATTATGGCCGCTGGGGCTATGCCGACGACATCGGCTGGTACTGGGTTCCCGGCACTCGTTGGGCGCCAGCATGGGTGAGTTGGCGGCGCGAAAGGGAGCACGTCATCTGGGCTCCGCTGCCGCCGCGCCGCGATCCCGATTTGATTTCGATCGAGGTGACCATCGACACCACGCCGGATTTTTACTGGGTCGTGGTCCCCACCCGCGAATTCCTTGCTGACGACATTTCTGTCGTCGTTATCCGTGATGAGCCGGAGTTTGTGCGCATTGTCGAGGCGGCCGAGCCGGCCGGCGACGTGACCATCCAGAACAACGTGGTGATCAACAAAGTCGTTGATGTTGATGTGATCGAGAAGGAGACAAACCAGCAGGTGACTGTCGTCGAGGTCAGCGAGACCGAGACGCCCGAGCAGGCCGGCAAAGTGGAAAACAATACCGTCACGGTCTTTGAGGGTGAAGTGAAAGCCGATCCCGAGGCCAAACCAGCTGAGCTCAAAGACATCGAGGAGGTGAAGCAGGTTCAGGCAGGCCGGAAATCGAAGCCGACGGAAGACGCAGCAACGACCGAACAGGCGCCGGATGAAGAGGTCAAGCCGGAAGAGACCGCCAAGCCTGAGAAGCCGACGACCGAGGAACAACCGGCCGCCGAGCAGGAGCAGGCCGAGCCGGAAGAGACGGGCAAGCCTGATAAGCAGAAGGCCGAGGAGCAACCGGCCGCCGAGCAGCAGCAGGCCGAGCCGGAAAAGGCAGCCAAGCCTGAGAAGCAAAAGGCCGAGGAGCAGCCCGCCGCCGAGCAGCAGCAGCAGGCGGAGCCGGAAAAGGCGGCCAAGCCTGAGAAGCAAAAGGCCGAGGAGCAGCCCGCCGCCGAGCAGCAGCAGGCGGAGCCGGAAAAGGCGGCCAAGCCTGGGAAGCAAAAGGCCGAGGACCAGCCCGCCGCCGAGCAGCAGCAGGCGGAGCCCGAACAGGCGGCCAAGCCTGAGAAGCAGAAGGCCGAGGAGCAGCCCGCCGCCGAGCAGCAGCAGGCCGAGCCCGAACAGGCGGCCAAGCCTGAGAAGCCGAAGGCCGAGGAGCAGCCCGCCGCCGAGCGACAGCAGACCGAGCCGGAACAGGCCGAGCCCAAACCACAGCAGCAAGAAAACAAGGCGTGCGATCCGCAGACTGGGGCGAACTGCTAGGTGTGCGGCGACAGACTACGGGCACCGCGATCGTTCCACCGCGGTGCCCGCCGTGAGCTTCATTGGTCGCGGTGATTGCTGGGGTCGCGGTGATTTTTGGCAGCCCCGCCACCCGCCGTAAGCCATCTTGCATCGAACCAGCGGTCCGCCGGTCCGTCATAGGGCAGCCGCGTGATATCCCAATGGCTGACGAAGCGCGCGTAGGCGTCCCATACTGGTGGACCCCCGCCGATGAAGACGACGCGGCCGACGAAGCGCTGGAGTGTGTCCTCGGGATCCATGCTGGAGCGAACGACGACAAGGTCCCGATCCGCGCGCGCAAAATCCGGAATGCTCGCGATCGTCTTGGGACCGGCGAGCAAGACATGTCCTCTGGTCAGGTCGAAAAATCGTGCAACGTCGGCGACGAACTCCGGCAACCGGTTGCCTTCCCAGGGAAGGCCCCCTTTAAGGCCGAGCTGCCCCGCTTGGCCGATGGCACAGACTACTCTAACGACAGACTTCTTCATGCGTACTCCACCGATAGCCGGTCTGATCGCATTCGCAACGCTTGCACGTCATGCTGCGCCACCGCGCTTTGGCAAGATGACCCAACTCGCTGACTTACTCCGCTGCGGCTGGCTGGTCCACCGCCTCATTGAGGAGGTGGTTTTAAATGTCGTCGGCCGGACTATGGAACTCCTTCTCACAAGTCCATCCCGGCACTGAAACAAACGAAACACTTTGAGTTCGGCGCGGAAAAACGCCTGAAACAGCGATGGTCTAAATCCAATGGCACCGCTGCATCCCGCGGCGCCAATCATTGGAGTATTGCGATGTCGAGAATGCGAGCAGCTTACCGCTCATTTCGGAATTACCGGATTCACCGCATGGCGGAACGGACCCTTGCGGCAATGGACGATGCCCTCCTGAAGGACATCGGGATCAGCCGGTCCGAGATTGGCTTGGTGGTCCGTGGCTTGCAGCGCGGGCAAGAAGACAAGGCGGGCTAAAACCATGGCCGCCTTCTGGCGGCGTCCGCCGCCAATGCCCCATCTGGCGGCCTCCGCCGCAAATGCCCATGAGACGGGCGATCCGCATTGTCAGGCCAAGGCGGCAGCGCGCTCAGGAGTAGAGGTAACCCATGCCGCGGATCGTCCTGATCACCTCGGGCTTGGAGGGATCGACCTCGATTTTCTTCCGCAGGCGCGAAACGCGAATGTCGATGCTGCGATCGAAGGGATCCCACCCGCGGTCATGGGCGAGTTCGAGCAGTTGATCGCGGTTGAGTACGCGTCCGCGATGTTCGCTGAATACTTTCAGAAGCCGGAACTCCATCGGGGTGATCGCTATTTCGATTCCCTCGGCGTTGTATAATTTGTGTGCGTCCGGGTCGAAGCGGCACTTGCCGAACTGGAGCTGGTGAGGGCCCGGAGTACTCGCTTTCCCCGCAGCGCGTTCGGTCGCCGATGTCCTGCGCAGCACCGCCTTGACCCGCGCCAGCAGCTCCCGCAGGTCGACGGGCTTCGCGACATAGTCGTCGGCGCCAATCTCCAATCCGACAACGCGGTCGACGATTTCCGCCGATCCGGTCAGCATGATAATGGCAACGTCTGAGTGCTCTCGTAGATATCGCGCTAGGGAGAGGCCATCCTCACCTGGCATTCGGATATCCAATATGACCACGTCGACGTGCTGGCTATCAATAAGTTCACGCAGGGCAGGCCCCGCATTGACCGGCGTCACGGCATAGCCATGGTGCTCCAGATATTCCGCTACCGTGTAGCGGATATCCGGTTCGTCATCGCAGACCACTACATGTGCGTGCGTCGTCAAGATCGACCACCGAGCAACCAGCCTGATGGATAAGTTGCCTCTAAAGTGACGTGCAAATCAACGGGTCTGTCAAGCATTGTTGTTGACCAGATTAGAGACAAACGAACGGAGCTCGTTCGGTTTGATCGGTTTCTCAAGATAGGGCCGTTTCGCGGCGCGCAGGAACATCTGCGCGTCCGGACTGATCGTGTCCCCCGTCAGGAAGGCTAACCTGTCGAGTTCAGCCGGATGGAGCTTGGCAATCTGGTTGAACAATCCCCGTCCGTCCATATCAGGCATTTTCAGATCGCTCAGGATCACCGCGAAACTGCGGTTCTTGAGGTGCAGCAGCGCTTCTTCGCCGGATCTGGCAATGGTGACGTTGAAACCATCTCGCCTGAGCACCTCAGCAACCAGTTCACCCACTTCCTCTTCGTCGTCCACCACTAGGCAGGCAATGCCGGTTGAATTCGGGAGCTCGTCTTCGGCCGTTTCCGTTCCTTCGTCGAGATGGTCCGAAGCAGGCAGCGAAAGTATGAAGGTCGAGCCACCCCCCTCGGGGGATTCGACCTCGATGGTTCCGCCATGGGAATGAACGATCCGATGACAGAAGGATAGCCCGATCCCAGTCCCTGCTCCAATCTCCTTGGTCGTGAAGAACGGCTCGAAAATGCGGGGGCGTATCTCTTTGGGAATTCCCGGACCCGTGTCGGCAACGCTGACGACTATGTTGCCGGTTGTGGGATGAAGCCGCGTTGAAACCGTGATTGTCCGTCGTGCTTCCCAGCCGTGCAACGCCTGTTCTGCATTGACAAGCAAGTTGATCAGCACCTGGCCAAGCTGATCGGGATCCGCCCAGATCGGGGGAAGACCAGGTTCAAGATGAACTGAAAGCCCGATGTCCGACGATCGAATCGAATAGCTCGCCACTTCGACCGCTTCGGAAATGATGTCATCGATCGCAACGTTTGAGGTTCGCGTCGGCTGCTGTCTGGCCATAGCCAGGAAAGTCTTGACGATCCTGGCGCAGCGTTCGGCTGCCTTGCTTATCTTGTCAGCACGTTCCACGACCTTGGCGTCGGCAGCGGTCTCCTTCAACAGCGATGACAGGCCAAGCACCACCGAGAGCGGATTGTTGAGCTCATGCGCCACCCCGGCCAGCAATCCACCGAGCGCCGACATTTTTTCGTTCTGGTGCAGCGTCTCGCGCTGCCGCTCCAATTCCTGCTGCATGTCGATACGGTCGGTGAGATCGTAGGCGTGGGAAACGATCACCTTCTCACCGTGGTAATCGATCAGTCGAGACGAAATCGAGCACCAGCAGGTTCCACCGTCCTTGCGCTTGAGCTGGGTTTCGAAATCGTCGACCAATCCCGTCGCGAGCAGCCGCTCGACGTATCGCCTCCGCTCTGAAGGATCGACATAATAGTCGACGGCGCTGGTGACGTCGCCGAGCAGCTCAACGGTGGCGGGGCTGCGGTAAAGCAGCTTCCCGTCATGCGCGCGGGTCATCTGGATGTTGACGGGGCAGGCTTCGAGGACTTTACGGACCAGTTCGTCCGCTTCCTTGGCGGCCTCCTCGGCCCGCTTGCGCTCTGTAATGTCGACACGGGTGACCACGAACCCGCCTTCGCGGGTCGGACAGTTCGAGACGAAAAACCAACGCCCGTCCGTATGACGGAATTCCTGTTGCCGGAATTCGCGGCGGTCCCTTGCCCTCTCGGCAAGCCAGTCGTCGATCTTGTCGCGTGGAACCGGAAACTGGTTGCGCTCTGCCGTCACGCGGAGGAAATCGAACCAGTTCACCCCGGGAACGAGCACATCCGCGCTTATCGCGTGCATCTGGCGGTACCTGCTATTGGCCAGCACCAGGCAATCGTTCCTGTCGTAGAGGGCAAACCCTTCGGCCAGAGATTCGATCGCGTCGATCAGCCGCTCGTTGGCCTTGCGCGTTTCTTGCTGGGCGGTGATCATGTCGGTGATATCAGTCGTGTTCGACACTATCACCTGCCTTCCCTGGAAATCGATCAGGCGAGCGGAAATCGAAGCCCAGAAGGCCTTGTCCTCGGTGTCGTACTGCTGGACCCGAAAATCATCGATCCTGCCCTTTTCGACCAGGGTGCGCTCCAACATTGCGCTATAGTCTGGATCGACATAATGGTCGGTTATCCGAGGACGGTCGGCGTAGAGATCTCTGGTGGCAGGATTGCGGTAGAGCGTTTCTCCCTCGAACGTGGTCATGCGTATCGGCGAAGGGCAGGCATCGAGCACCTTTTGCAGCAGTGTCGTGGCGTCGCGCTCGAATGCCTCGGCCTTCTTGCGCTCGCTGATGTCGGCGCGCGTTACGACGAAGCCGCCAAGATCGGTGGGATGTATCGATACCGAGTGCCATCTGCCGTCGGAGAGGGGCACCTCGAAATGGGAATGGAACTCGATCCGGCTTTGGATCCGCTCGTCGAGCCACTCATCCTCGCGCCCAACCGCATTGCGGAACACGCCGCGCTTGGCGGATTCGCGAAGGAGTTCGTCCCATTCCACACCCGGTTCGACGAGATCCCGCACCGGGTGGTTCAGCTCGCGGTAAAGGCTGTTGCACATGACCAGGCGGTGGTCTTCGTCGTACAGTGCGAATCCTTCGGAGAGTGATTCAACGGCGTCCGCGAGCATCTCCCGCGCCGCGGCGACTTCGCCATCACGCTTCTTCTGCTTGGTCACATCGGCGATGCCGGCGAGAACCACTCGCCGGCCCTGGAATTCGACGATCCTGAGATTGCCCGTGGCCCAGAACTCCTGGCCGTCGGGTCTTTTAAGAAGCACTTCGCAATTTTCGACGACGCCTTTTTGCATGAGCTCGCGATTGATTTCCCGGTGTTTCTCGGGGTCGACAAAGTAGTCGCCGAGCCGCACCGTCTCGCGTTGCGCCTTTTTGCTCCATCCAAGCAGCCGTTCGGCAGCATTGCTCTGGTAGATGAGTTCCCCCGAACTTGCATCGTTCATCCATACCGGCAACGGGTGATGCTTGATTAGGAAACCGAACAGATCCTCGCGCTGCTTGCGTTCCGTGATGTCCAATACGCCGATGATGAGCGAGGGGCGCCCGCCATAGACGCCGCGACGGCAGTTGGTCGAACACCAGACGGCCGATCCGCTTGTGTTTCTGAGCTGGATTTCGTGATCCCGGACGATCTCGCTGTTGCTGGCGAGAGAACTGATTTCATCGAATTCGCCAGAATTCACGAAATGATCCGTCAGGAATTGCGGCTCGTTCGGCGTCCATTTTCGGCCAAGCAGGTTCGACGCATCGAGGCTTTCGTAGAGGATCTGCCCGCTTCCCGCGTCCACCACCCAAACCGGCAGCGGGTGACTGTCCGTGATGCAGCGGAATATCTCGGCGTTCTCCTGGTGCGCGATCTGCGCTCGCTTCATCTCGGTAATGTCGACGCTTACCAGGGCCATGCCGCCATCCGGCCGAGGATGTGCGGTGAGCAACTTCCACCGGCCATCCAATGTCTCGGCTTCAACTGGAGCGTCGTCGATTTGTGTCCATCGCGCCGCGGCGCTTTCAACAAATGAGTTGCCCGGCTCGATAGGGCGGCCGTCGAAACTCTTTAGACGTGAGAGGGCTTCGGCGACTGCGGCAATGGCGTCCGTCGGCTGCATCTCGCCGCGGTCGAGCCGCCGGCTTCCAAATATCTGCGGATTGCTGTCGACGAGAACATGGTTGGCGTCAAAAAGGGCATAGCCTGTGTGTGTGGATGGCACCGGATTATCAGGCCGCATGGTCGTTCCCTTTGTTCGCGTGATCCCGCGAGGGTGGATAATAGCCCCTTTTTGTTTCAGCACGCGTTCGGGCGACGCGTGATTTGTTTCAACTGTTTCGGCGCGTGGGAGACATCGCCGGCGCTGACGTGTCGCCTGTCATCCCCGTGGGGCGCGCGCTGAAACAAACGAAACACTCCCACGACACCACAGAAAAACGCCTGAAACGAAGGCGGTGTAGGACAAGAAGAGCCGCAGATGCGGCAGATTCAACCGGCGAAGCGCAAATGTCCAGCGCCCAGGATGAACAATCTAGTCTTGGCGAGTGTCGACGCGTCTTGCTCTGAAACCTGAGGGTTCAATATGGATAAGCCAGTTTCTTCGCACGATTTCCCCGGCCGGCTCCTCGCGAGCCTTATTGACCAAAACCATCCGGCCTATGAAGAGGCTCGCGGGCTCTACAACGCCATGATCGACAAGCGGCCGCGCTGGATCATGCCCTGCGCCGAGGTCGCCGATGTCGTCGCGGCAGTCAATCATGCCCGAGAGAAGCAGTTGCTTCTTGCCATTCGCGGCGGCGGCCACAGCGGTCCGGGCTTCGGCAGTTGCGACGGCGGAATGGTCATCGACATGTCGCCGATGAATCGGGTCGATATTGATCTCGGGACCAGCACGGTCCGCGTCGAGGCCGGCTGCACCCAAGGCGATGTCGACCGCGCCACCAGCGCTCATGGGCTGGCGGTGCCAGCTGGCCTCGTCTCGTCCACAGGCATCGCCGGACTGACGCTGGGCGGCGGCACTGGCCATCTAACGCGCAAACACGGCCTCACCATCGACAATCTGCTTGCGGCCGAGGTCGTGCTGGCCGACGGCAGCGTCGTGACGGCAAGTGAGAACGAACACCCGGAGCTGTTCTGGGCGCTGCGCGGCGGCGGCGGCAACTTCGGCGTCGTGACGCGCTTCACATTTCAGGCGCATCCGGCGAAGGATGTCTATGCCGGGCCGATCTTCTTCGACATCGCACATGCCGCAGAGATCATGCGCTGGTACCGCGGCTTCCTGCCCGGAGCGCAGCGAGAGCTCGGGATGTTCTTCGGCATCAAGACGGTGCCCGCCTGCGACCCTTTCCCGCGCGAGATCTGGGGAAGGCGCGTCTGCGCGCTGATCAGCTGCTACAACGGCGCGGAGGAGGACGGCATCCGGGCGATGCAGCCCGTGCGCGACGCGCTTCCCGGGCCACTGATGGACGGTATGATGCAGATGCCCTTCGTCGATCTGCAGGCGCTGTTTGATCCGCTGCTGCCGAAGGGCTTGCAGTGGTACTGGAAGGGCGATTATGTCGACGAGCTGTCCGATGCGGCCATCGCAGCCCATGCCGAGCACGGCTCGAAGACCCCGAGCGAACTGTCGCTGATGCATCTCTACCCCATCGACGGAGCGGCCCAGGAAGTGGCTCCGGGCGCTACCGCCTGGGGAGCGCGGCGAGCGCGTTGGTCCATGGTTATCGCCGGCATCGACCCCGACCCGACGAAGGCGCCGGAACTGAGGCGCTGGGCAAGCGAGTATTGGGCCGCGGTGCACAAGCACAACCCGCACGGTGGCGCCTATATCAACTTCATGATGGATGATGAAGGCGAGGCGCGTGTACGCGCCGCCTACGGCGCCAACTATGAGCGGCTCGTCACGGTCAAGCGCCAATACGATCCGGCAAACCTCTTCCGCGTCAACCACAACATCCGGCGGTAAGCCGAGGCTGAGCCTGTCCGTCCTTGGGTCGCGCCGAGGCGGACAGGCCTGTGGCATGCGCAAGCCGGTGTGCGCCATCGAGGACGACCATCCACACAATGCGTCCCGCCCCGTCGCGCGTGCCTCTGAAACAAACGAAACACTCCCACCGCGCTGCAGAAAAACGCCTGAAACGAAAGCGGTGTATGACAATAAGATCCGAAGACGCGGAAGAATAAATGGATGAAACGAAAATATCCAGAGCCTAAGACAGAACATCTAGTCTTGGCGAGGGTCGACGTTTTTTGCTCCGAAACCTGAGGTTCAAAATGCATAGGCCAGTTGCTTCATACGATTTCCCCGACCGGCTCCGCGCGAGCCTTGTTGGCAAAAACCACCCGGGCCATGAAGCGGCTCGCCGGCTCTTGCAACGCCATGATCGACAAGGGGCAGACGTCAACCCCGCTACGCGACGGCTGATCGGCAACAGCCGCCATTCGTACGGCCGCGCTGACACTGCCGATTGGTGATGATCTCGGCTGCCATTGAGCAGCCCACCGAACAGCGCACGAACGCAACAAGAGACCGTGCGCTGAACAACCTGCCGCCGCACATCCAGGAGGATAGTGGTTGGTCGGTTTGCCCAAAGGGCATGAAAAGACGGCCTCATCGATGCGGTGCGGGGCACGGCGCGTTGAGGCCAAACGCTAACCCTCAAAAATGGAGAATTGAAATGCTCAAGATCGTTCTTGCCACTGCCACCTTGCTGTTTGCCTCCGGCATGGCTTTTGCCGGCAGCGACCACTATGGCTCCGACTACAGCCATGGCTCCTTCTATCCGAAGACCGGTGACCATTCGATGGTGTCCGACAACGGCTACGCGCTCGACCCGAGCGGCACAGCGAGTGTCGACACGACCGACAGCGCACCGACCTCGGCAGGAAAATCGATCTTCGATAAGCCCGCACCGGGTTACGGACAGGGGATGTGGGGGAGCCGATAACAGCGTTCGGCCACACGGTCGGGATTCGAGTTCCATGCGGCGGGCTCGCCCGCCGCTTGGAATCACCTCACGCCCAGCGGAGGGAAGATCCTTTTCGATCTCGTAGCGTAGGCTGGAGCGGCCTTGGTTGCGCAGCCCGATCGGGTGCGTTTCAGGAGAACTCTCCTCGGCCCGAGCTTTGCGAGCGGCATCTCATTTAATCTGAAGCCGCGCCCAGTCGTGAGTAAGCACCGCCACGCGCCACCAGTTCATCATGCGGACCTTGTTCGACGATGCCTGTATCGGCGACCACCACGATGCGATCGGCATTGCGGATCGTCGCCAGCCGGTGCGCGATCACCAGCGTCGTTCGGCCCTGCGCAAGCTCTGCCAGCGACTGCTGGATCTCCCGCTCGGTCTGCGTGTCGAGTGCCGACGTCGCCTCGTCCAGGATGAGGATGGTCGGGTTCTTCAGGAACATGCGCGCGATTGCCAGGCGCTGCTTCTGACCGCCCGAAAGTTTTACGCCGCGCTCGCCGATGATCGTATCGAGGCCTTCCGGCAGCGAGGCGATGAGTTCGTCGAGGCGCGCGCGGCGCGCTGCCTCGACGATCTCGCTCTCGACCGCGTCCAGCCGGCCATAGGCGATGTTCTCGCGGATCGTGCCGCCGAACAGGAACACGTCCTGCTGGACGATACCGATCTGGCCGCGCAACGAAGCCAGCGTCATATCGCGAATATCCAGACCGTCGATGGTGATGGACCCGCTGTCGACCTCGTAAAAACGCGGCAGCAGCGAGCACAGGGTCGTCTTGCCGGCGCCGGATGGCCCGACGAAGGCGATGGTCTGTCCTGCTGCGATGTCGAGATTGATGTTCTTCAAAACCGGCCGTTCGCCGCTATAGCCGAAGCTGACGTCCCGGTAGCTGATGTCACCCCGGAGCGTCGGTGCGTCAATTGCGCCCGGCCGATCCGCGATGTCCGGTTCAGTGTCGAGGAGGGCTGCATAGCGGCGAAATCCGGCGATGCCTTTCGGATAGGTTTCAATCACCGAATTGATCTTGTCGATCGGCCGGAAGAACACATTGACCAGGAGCAGGAAGCCAACGAAGCCGCCACTGGAAAGTTCGCCACGCAGCACGAGGTAGCTTCCGGCGATCATCACCACCAGTTGGATCAACCGCATGCTCATGTAGCTCAGCGACGTGCTTGCGGCCATGATGCGATAGGCATCGAGCTTGGTTTTGCGGTAGCTGGCGTTGTCGCGCGCGAACAGGTTGCGCTCGTGGTCTTCGTTGGCGAAAGCCTGCACCACCCGCATGCCGCCGACATTCTCCTCGATGCGAACGTTGAAATCGCCGACCCGCCCGTAAAGCGCCTGCCAGTTGCGCGTCATGCGCGCGCCATAGCGGCTTGTCACCCAGGCGACCAGCGGCACAATTGCCGCCGTAATCAGCGCAAGCTGCGGATTGACCAGGAACATCAGCGCGAAGGCGCCGATGAACGTCATGATCGCGATGAACAGGTCTTCCGGGCCATGATGGGCAACCTCGCCGATTTCCTCCAGGTCCTTGGTGACCCGGGCGATGAGGTGACCGGTCTTGTGATTGTCATAGAAGCGGAACGAGAGCTTCTGCAGGTGATCGAAGCTCTTCCGGCGCATCTCGGTCTCGATGTTGATACCGAGCATATGGCCCCAATAGACCACGACCGCCATCAGTCCGGTGTTCACGACGTAGATGGCAAGCAGGCCGGCCGACGCAGCAAGGATCAGCAGCCACTGCTGAGTCGGCAATAGCTCGTCGACAAACAGCTTGACGGCCATCGGAAACCCGAGTTCCAGCAGGCCAGACAGAACCGCGCAGCAGAAATCCAGGATGAACAGACCTCTCCAGGGGCGGTAGTAGGCGAAAAATCTGCGCAGCATGGGGACGCTTTTTCTGTTCGAAGGTCTGGCCTGCCAGGAAGCATGGCTATGCGAGGGCTGTCGTTAAAGGCATTTCTTGCGGCGACTGCTCAGCGGCGCCGACTTGTCCGAACGGATAGCTTACGATAAGTGGAGTGTAAACATCATATTATGAGGTCTCCATGCTGACTGCGATCACGCGCTGCGAAACGCCGAATGCGGGCAAATATCTCCAGCAGCTTTGCAAGCATTTCGCGCACAAGGTCGAGGTCGCCTATGGCGATGGGCATGGGCAGTGCCGGTTCTCCTGCGGCACGGCTACCATGAATGCCGGTCTCGAACGGCTGGACATAGTGGTGGAAGCGGCCGACACCACCGCATTGACCGAGACCAAGCAGGTCATAGAATCGCATCTCGTCCGGTTCGCCTTCCGCGAAAATCTCCAGCCGCTGGCCTGGCGCGATTGAAGCGTCGTCTTCGCTACGGAGCATGCTCATGAGATGGCTCAAGTCGGTCCTGGCCTTGCCGGCATTGGCGCTTTTCCTCGTTCAGGCGTTCGCAACCGAGATCGAGACCGCGAACGGCCCGGTAACGGTCGGCAAGACGCCGCAAACGCTCGCGGTGTTCGACATTGCGGCGGTCGATACGTTGAACAGCCTGGGCGTGAAGATCGCCGGCTTGCCCGATAAGCTCTATGTGCCCGAACTCGCCGGGTTGAAGGACGGCGCGGAAATCGTCGGCACCATCTTCGAGCCCGATCTGGAGGCGCTGAGCGCGCTGGCGCCGGACCTGATCATTGTCGGCGGGCGCTCCTCGCCGCAACTGGCGGCGACCAGCCAGATTGCGCAGAGCATCGATATGACGATGAATGGCGATGATCTGTTCGCGCAGGCGAAGCAGCGCCTGACGGCCTACGGCGCTCTCGTCGGCAAGCCGGCCGAGGCGGCGGCGCTTGCTTCGGAACTCGATGAGGCGCTTTCGTCCACACGTGCCGCCGTCAAGGGCAAGGGCACGGCACTGATCCTGATGACCAGCGGCCCGAAGGTGGCCGCCTACGGCAAGGAGTCCCGCTTCGGTTGGCTGCATTCGGCGCTCGAGCTCACGCCGGCGGTCGAGGATGTCGAGGCCGCGACCCACGGCGAAGCGATCTCCTTCGAGTTCCTCCGCGACGCCAATCCGGACTGGCTTATCGTGCTCGATCGCGCCGCGGCGATCGGCTCGGGGGAGCAGAACGCCAAAGCGACGCTCGACAACGAACTGGTGGCCGAAACCACGGCCTGGAAGAAAGGGCAGGTGGTCTACATGCCGGCTGCCGATTTCTACATCGCTGCAGGCGGCGTCCAGTCGACGAAGCGCGTGCTTGAGACCATTCGAGACGCTTTCTCGCGGACCCAATGACCGCCGGATCGCTTGGCTCTCAAGGCTTCGCCTATCAGGCAATCGGCGCCGCAACCCTGCTGGCGCTGTTTGTGGCCAGTCTGTTCGTCGGGGTCGGAGAGCTTGCCATAGGCAGTCTGGCCTCCGATCCGGAAGCCTTGCGGCTGATCATGATCAGCCGCTTGCCGAGGACGTTGGCGGCACTTCTGGCCGGCAGCGCCCTGGCCATCGCAGGGCTTGTGATGCAGACGCTTGCCCGCAACCGTTTCGTCGAGCCTTCGACGGCTGGAACCGCGCAATCCGCGGCACTCGGCATACTGGTGGTGACGCTGGTTTGGCCCGATGCATCGCTTGGATGGAAGGCAGCCGGCGCGGCGGTGACCGCTCTCGCCGGGACATCCGTTTTCCTCATGCTCGCGCATAGGTTGCCGCCGACACAACCTTTTCTCGTTCCGCTGTTCGGATTGGTCTATGGCGGCGTCATTGGCGCCGCCGCGATCTTTGCCGCTTGGCACCTGGACCTTCTGCAGTATCTCGAAGTGTGGATGACGGGGGAGTTTTCCGGCATCCTGCGCGGGCGCTATGAACTGTTGTGGGTTGCGGGCGCACTGGTCGTATTGGCCTGGTGGACGGCCGACCGCCTGACGATGCTTTCGCTGGGCAGGGACGTCAGCATAGGGCTCGGCCTGAATTATGCCGCTATGCTTCGGCTCGGCCTGGTCATCGTCTCGGCCATCACCGCGCTGACCGTGGTCGTCGTCGGTACGATCCCGTTCGTCGGCCTTGTCGCGCCCAACATCGTATCGCGCTTCGCCGGCGAAAACCTGCGCCACACCTTGCCATGGGTCGCCGGCGGTGGCGCGGCGCTGGTGCTTGCCTGCGATATCATGGGCAGGCTCATCCGTTTCCCTTACGAGGTTCCGGTCGGCACGATCCTCGGCGTCGTCGGGGCGGTACTGTTCCTAGTCCTGCTGCTTGGCCGAAGCAGCAATGACTGAAGTCGTGATGCAACGCGCCCTGCTGCGGCACGAGGGCCGCCTCGCGATGATGGCGGCGGTCGCAGTGCTGGTCGGCGTAGCCTTCATGACGATCGGCCTGCGTGGCAATCTCGCCTTCGTGGTCGAACTGCGTGCCGTGCGGCTGGCGGCGATGGTTCTGGTCGGCGTGGCGGTGGCGGTTTCGACGGTCGTGTTTCAGACCGTTTGCGCCAACCGCATCATCACGCCATCGATCATGGGCCTGGATGCGCTATACGTCTTTTGCCAGACCGCGCTGGTTTTTGCGCTGAGCGGTTTCGGCTTTGCCGGCATCGATCCCCGCCTGCACTTCTTCGGCAATTTCACGGCGATGACCAGCCTCGCGCTGGCGCTGTTCCTGCCGATGCTTCGCCGGCGTTTCGACCTGACGCTGATGCTGCTGACCGGGGTTGTGCTGGGCGTGCTGTTCCGATCGCTGACGACGTTGCTGGCGCGGCTGCTGGATCCGAACGATTTCGCCGTACTGCAGGGTACGGTCTTCGCCAGCTTCAATGCGGTGGAACCCGATCTGCTGCTGTTGGCCGGCGTGATCACCGTGGCGGGTGTCGCCATCGCCTGGCGGGCGCGACATGTTCTCGATGTGCTCGCGCTGGGCACCGACACAGCCATTGGGCTCGGCTTGGCGTGGCGCGGCACGGCTGCCGGGCTGCTGGTTGTTGTCGCCGCGCTCGTGTCGGCGTCGACGGCGCTGGTTGGACCGATGGCGTTTCTGGGGCTGCTGGTGGTTTCGCTCGCTGAGCGCATCGTCGGCACCAACCGGCACGCCATCCTTCTGCCGGCAGCCGCGCTCACGGCGACAATCGTGCTCGTCGGCGGCCAGACGGTCCTCCAGCATGCTCTGGGCGGGGAAGGCAGCCTCGGCATCGTCGTGGAGTTTGTCGGCGGCATCGTGTTCCTCGCCATTCTGTTTGCCGGGGGGCGGCGATGATCGAGATTGCAGGCGTCTCCCTGGCTCTTGGCGGCAGCCGGATTCTCGATAATGTCAGCCTGACCGTGCCGAAGGGCGGCGTCACGGCGCTTGTCGGACCGAATGGCGCCGGCAAGTCCAGCCTGTTGTCGTTGATCGCCCGCCTGCGGCCCCTGCAAAGCGGCCGCATCACCGTCGACGGGCTGCCGGTCGATACGACGCCGAGCCGGCAGTTGGCCAGGATCATGGCCATCCTGCGACAGGATCCCGGCGTCGCAAGCCGCCTGCGTGTCGCCGAACTGGTGGGGTTCGGTCGTTTCCCGCACAACCGCGGGCGGCTGACCGCGAAAGACCGCGAAATCATCGCGGCGTCGCTCGAACAGTTCGATCTCAGCGACCTGGCGCTGCGCTTTATCGACACCTTGTCAGGCGGGCAACGGCAGCGCGCCCTCGTCGCCATGACCTTCTGCCAGGGGACGGATTACATCCTTCTCGACGAGCCGCTGAATAACCTCGACATGTTTCATGCAAGAAACCTCATGCGGACTCTGAGACGCATCGCCGACGAGCACGGCAAGACGGTGCTCATCGTGCTCCACGACATCAATCATGCAGCCTCGTACGCCGACCGTATCGTCGCGATGAAGGACGGCGCCGTTATCGCATCGGGCGAAACCGGCGACATCATCCGGCCCGATATACTGGAGAGCATTTTTGGCTTCTCGATGCAGGTCGAAAACATCGGCGGTCGGCTGACCGTCCTGCACCACGCTTGAGTAAGCTCCGCGGCTGCACCGCTCGAAGAGCGCAGCAGATACAATGGCTTGCATAACTGGATTTTTACTATCAAGTTTATTGCCGCAGCGCAACCGATGGGTTAAGGCAGTCCCAACAGGCGCGGTTCGCGCCAGCCGGGGCTACCGTATTCGAGGGGATTTAGCCGATGTCATCAGATCTGTTGCGAGCGCTGTCCGTCAGCACCGCGATGTCCATTTTCTTGTGTCCCGAAGCGCTGGCGCAGTCTGCCCCCGCCCCGGAAGCGGAAGCCGGGGCGAGCACGACCGAAGAAAATGAAGAAGCCCAGGCTCCCGCCGGGGGCACGCAGCTCGACACCATTCTCGTCGTCGACGTGGGGGCGGGCGCCAACGCGACGGCCGGCGCCAACCTGATCACCATCGACCAGCAGGAGATCGACCGCAAGAAACCGCAGGATTTGAGGGAGGTGTTCTCCGGTGAGCCGCAGATCGCCGTCGGCGGCGCGATCCCCAGCACGCAGAAGATCTACGTCAACGGCGTCGATGAGAACAATCTGGCGGTGACCGTCGACGGGTCGCGACAGAACAACAAGGTGTTCCACCACAACGGCACCTATCTGCTCGACCCGGCACTTCTAAAGGCAGCGTCGGTACAGGCTGGCGTCGCGCCGGCCGACGCCGGTCCGGGCGCACTCGCGGGCTCGCTTGGTTTCGAGACCAAGGATGCGGTCGACCTGCTCGAACCCGGCCGCAATTTTGGCGGTTTCGTCACCGGCATATGGGACACCAACAGCGAGACGTTCACCACCGGCGTGAGCGGCTTCGGCCGGCAGGACGGGTTCGAGTATCTCGGCTACATCAACTACGGCCGTGGCGGCAACTTCACCGCCGGCAACGGCCAGGAGATGCCGGGGACTGGCACCGATCTGATCAGCGGGTTGGCCAAGATCGCCTACGAGAGCGTCGATGGCCATCGCTTCGAGCTCAGCCACGAGCAGGTCCGCGACGACGCGCTGCGCCCCTATCGCGCCAATGTCTATATCAATCGGCCGGGCCGGGAACCCGAATTGCGGAACTACGATCTGCGCCGCCAGAACACGGTCTTTACCTATACGGATACATCGCCGGAAGGCTGGTGGGACCCCAAGATCGTGCTCGCCTATAGCAAAACGCAGATCGCGGCACCTGAATATTTCGTCGACGTTGTTTCGCCGACGGAAGGCGCGACCAGCAGCTTCAACGGCAAAGTGGAGAACCGTTTCGCGCTCGACATCGGCAGCGTCACTGCCGGCTTCGATTTCTACAACGACAGGGCCGACCTGGACTATCTCAACCCGATCGAGCCGTTCTTCACGGACGAGCGCGCCACCAATATCGGCGCCTATGCCCAGGCGCGCCTGGAGCCCTTCGACCGCACCAGGATTTCGTTCGGCGGGCGCGCCGATCACCAATGGTTCACCGGCGTCGACGACTCGGACTGGAACAACGCCGGCATCAGCGGCAACATTTCGGGTGAGTATGACCTTATGCCAGAGTTCCTGACGGTAAAGGCTGGGACCTCGCATGTTTGGGGCGGCGTTCCGTTGGCGGAAAACTATCTGCAGAACCCGCTGTGGACCTATGGCGACGGCCCGGAACCGGTGACGTCAAACAACTATACGGCCGGCCTGGAGGCGCGCTACAACGGCTTCACCTTCGAAGCGAACGTGTTTCGCACCGACATCAACGACGCGCGCCTGCCGGTGTTCGGACGTGGCGCGCCGGTCCCGGAGGTGACATCGATTCGAACGCTCGATCTCGTTTCCAAGGGCTGGGAAATCGGCGGCCGCTATGATTGGGAGGCCAGCTTTGTCAGTGTGAAATATGCCGACATCAATGCCGACGTCGACGGCAAGCCGGCCGATACCGAGATCGGCCGCTATTTGACGACGCCTCTCGGCCAGATCGTGATGATCGGCGCCGGCTACACATTCGACGATTGGGGCGTCAAAGTCGGTGGCGACATCGAAATCGCCTTGAAGACCGACAGGACCCTGGTGCGGCATCCAACCGACCCGGCAAGCGAGAAGAAGGAACTGCCGGGCTATGAGGTGGTGAATGCCTATGTCGAGTGGACGCCGCCTTCGAAGCCGAACTTCACGCTGCGCGCCGACGCGCTCAACATTTTTGACGAGGCCTATACCGACCGCGCGGCCTACGGGCAGGATTTCGACGGGGTGGCGCCGCACTTTGATCCCGGCCGCTCGTTCCGGCTGAGCGCCACCGCGCGCTTCTGATCCCTGGCAAAACGCCGGCCTCGGCAATCGCCCAGCCGGCTGCAAAAACGATGTCTGCGTTGGCGCCTTCGGAACGGATTGTGCGCCAAAGTGCTACAGCGCCCTTTCGGCATCCATAAGGACGCGCGGCGCTGTCGATGCTCAAGCGACGCCGGCGCGAACCGGTGCTTCGCGGTCCGCCCGTAGCAGGCGCATGTTGCGGGCGTCGTTGGCGAGTATGTTGAAGCAGTCGCCGCCGAACCATTCCAGTGAGGCGTCCACCTCCTCGCGCTCGAACAATTCGTCGAGGAATTGCAGATAGTCCACCGCGCCGTCGAAAAGCGCGGTCATGCCCGTCCGCTTTCCGGCCGCGGCATAGACGTTTGCCGGCTCGAAGACGGCGAGGTCGGCACGCGAGCGGACATTTTTCAGATGATAGTGCCGGATATGCGGCAACAGGGCGCGATGCGCGGCGACCGGATCGGCGCCGCCTTCCCAGACGTGCAAGGTGTCGAAATTGATGCCCAGCGCCGGATGGTCGACCTCCTCGAGCAGGCGCTGCGTCGACGACAGCGTATCGGCAAGCGTTCCCGGATGTGTCTCCACCAGTAGCTGGCAGCCCTGGTCCTGCGCCATCATGCAGGCGTCCTTGAGCCGCGCCGACAGTCGCCAGCGCGCTTCGGGCGAGGTGTCCCGGCTTGCCGACTTGCCGGCGAACGTGCGCACCTTGCGGGCGCCCCAGCGGCCGGCCAGGCGGCAGAGGTTCGACGTGGCGTGACGCAGCGACGCCAGATCCTCATCGAGAGGCAGATAGTCGCTGAGCATCGGCACCGAAAGGCCGAACGCCGCCATCCAGTCGGCGTTGCGCTCGGTTATATGCTGCATGTTGCGCGCGTGTGCGCCCCAGAGCTCGATACCCTGGAAATCGTTCGCCGCCGCCCATCGCGCGATGTCCTCCAGCGACAGCAGGTGATGGCGGAAGGTGATCGTGCAGAGCGACAGCCTCATGCGACGGCGTCTTCGACATCGTGGCGCGGCGCGTGCAGGAGGCCGCGCGTGTCGCACCACGCCCGATAGATTTGGGCAAGGCGGCGCTTCAGCGAGCGCTCCATCGCGTCGAGCATGTCGAGTTTTTCGAACACCCGCGACGCCAGGGCTTCGTCGCCTGTCTGGCTGATTTTCATGATGGCGTAGTGAAGCGCCTTGAATTCCTGGATCAGAGATTCGATGTCGTCGCAGATCGTGTCGAATCCGGCGTTGGAAAGCTGCAGCGATCGCCAGAAAAAGGCGAAGCCATGCTCCAGCGCGTATTTGCGGATCGATATGACCGGCAGCTCGCGCAGCGCCATCGACAACTCGGCCAGTTTCAGGCCGTCGCGGCCTTCCAAGTGCGCCCGAACGAGTTCGCGCGTTGCGCGCGTCAGCAGATTGTCGTCTTCATGGAAACAGGCAAGGAAATAGTCGCGCAGATCGACGGCGGACGGTTTCCTGATGTGGGCAGCGTCGAAGATGAAGCCGCCGGCAACCGTCGGCTGCATGATCGCATTGATGACTTTCTGCTTCTCGATCCTGCCTTCCCAGCGGAAATCCGGATCGAGGACCATCCACACCGCCGGATCCTCGGTGTGTTCCAACATCAGATAGTGCGGGAACGGGTTCTGGTTGAACTTGTTCTCGCGCTCCGGCAGGTGGAAGAGATCGAGCATGACCATCAGGTACTCGCTCTGCTTCTTGCGATCCAGAAGCTCCAGCATCGTCGCCAGGTTCTCTACCTTGGCTGCGTCCGGCCGATACCATTGGCGGACCTTGGCGCCGTACAGGCGCTCGAACCAATCGCGGAAGAAGTCGTGGTTGATTTCAGGCGCGTGATACGCCAGCCGCCAGCTTTTATCGACGGCGAAACCCGCATCCCAGACGCCGAAGAAGAAAGGTCGATGATCAAGCTGCCTTTGCTTCACCGCGTGGCAGACATTGCTGACGAAGCAATGGACCTTGATGTCGACGAAGTCCTCGCCATGCACGCCGATCCGCTCAACCGCCTCTCTTTCGGCGCGAGCGAGAACAAGTTCCTTCGCCGGCTTAACAAGTGTTCCATTCGGTTCCGAGACGTTGACGAACAGCCGCGCCAGATCGTCCACCGTGTCCATATCCTGACGGCTGATCACCTCCTCGGGAAGCGCGACACCGTGGTCGAGTTCAAGCGCCAGCATGATCTCGAGAATGAGCACGGAATCGAGATACAGATCCTCGTTCAGCCTGGCTTGCGGCGCGAAGCTATCCATGTGCTGGTTGTCGAGCTTGTCGCGCAGGATCGTTCCGATCGCGTCGAGTATTTGATCGTAGGTCATCAGGCTGCCTCCGTCCGTACCGGCGCGAATTCGCCCGTGCCGTAGCGCACAGCCACGTCGCGCCGGCTGATCTTGCCGTTCGCTTGGCGCGGGATCCGCTCCACCTGGACGATCTCGGTTGGCATCTGGTGTGCTGCAAGCCGCTCGGCGCACCATTGCCGAAGCTGCGACCGGTCGACCGCATGTTCGGCGCTGAACAGAAGCGCGACGCGCTCGCCCGCGAACGCATCCTGCTTGCGGAACACGACCGCGTCGCCAATGCCGGCGAACGTCATGACCACGTCCTCGACTTCCTTCGGATAGACGTTGAGGCCCGAGACGTTGATCAGGTCGTCGAGACGCGACAGGAAGACCAGCATGCCGTCGTCGCGGCGGTAGCCCAGGTCGCGGGTCTCGACGACCACGCCTTTGCGCTCGACGGCAATTTCCTTCGGCTCAATGGCCGTGCCGGCGTCGCGCAACGCGAAGCGCGGCAGCACAGAGCCGATTTCATTAGCCGACTGCACATCAGGGTTGATCGCGATGCAGCCGGCTTCCGAGCACCCGTACTGCTGGAACATGTGCCTGGACTTGGCCCTGATCTGCCCGAACCAGGGGTCGGGCAAGAGGGTGCCGGATGTCATCGTTGCGTGGATCTGCTCGCCGGCCGGCAAAAGCCTGGCAAGCGTGTGAAGGATGGCTGGCGACGAGATCAGATAGGGGCGCTCCGTTTCGCGCAGCTTGCGCAGCAGGAATTTTGGGTTCCCGGTGTCCAGTATGGCGGGCGACTGGCCGCGCTTCAGCGCCACCATTACGCCGCAGATCAAGCCATATGAATGGGTGGTTGGGCCGGCGATCAACGGGGTCATGTCCTGTGGCTCGACAAACGCCGAGGTGTAGCTGTCGATCTCGTCGTCTATGTCGCTCCAGGCGCGCGCGATGCATTTCGGCTCGCCGGTCGTGCCAGAACTCATCTGCAGCAGCTGTCCAGCTTCGCTGGCGCGCTCCTCGCAGATCGGCTCGCCATCCAGCCGGTTGTAGAAAAGCCAGTTGCACTTCGCCGTCTCCGCCTGCCGGCGCGCGGCGGCATATGGCGTCGAGGGATGCAGCGGCAGCACGCTGGCGCCGGCCGCGCGCGCGGCAAAGAAGAACGCCAGCCAATCCTGCGCCTCGGAGAAACAGACCGCAAAACGGTCGCCTGCGCGCTTGTCGAGTTGCACCGCGGCCGCAATGCGATCCGCCGCGTCGCGGAAATAGGTTCGATCAAAGACCGTGTCGTTGATGGTGATCATTTTTCTGTCTCCTTACGCGACTGCAAGGCTGTTTGGGATTTCGTGAGCGCATTCGGTGCCCGGTGGCGCGAGCTTGCGTCGCAGCAGCGATTCCGTGCGGATGCGTGGCTGGAAAAGGCCAAGCGCGGCCTGCCGGTGTGTCAGTCCGAACTGCCGGCAATGGTCCTGCAACTGCCTGCCGACGCCTGACCAGAAGCTGTCTTCGTCGAGGCCGTAACAATGCCGCAGCAGATGCGAGATCTCGGCGAGGTTGTAAACGAACAGCGCGTCCAGGCAGAGCTCGCCGAGCAAATCGGCGCTCTCCATCCAGTAGTACTGGTTGGGCGCGGCGTCACGATAGGCGGGGTTCAAGGCGAGGAAGTCGGGAACAATGGAGGGATCGCGCAGGAAGCCCGGCGCATATTCGACGCTGTCGTGGAAGTCGCGCATCGCCAGCCTCACGGGCAAGCCATCGCGATGGATCAGGATCAAGTTCTGGCCATGCGCTTCCGTCGCGATGCCATGGCCGACGAGCAGGTGAAACACCGGCATCACCACCGTAGCCACAAGCCTGTCGAGCCAGGCGTCCAGCCCGTACTGCTCGACCCAGTCCGCGACGAACGGCTGGCCGTCACTCTCCAAGGCCATCAGCGCGTTGAGCGGCACCGCGGTTTCGCCGGGCTGGAGGCTGCTCGTAACGTCCTCCCGCCAGATCGCGGCGATCTGTCCTGCCAGCGGTCCTTCCCGATCTGCGATCGTGCCGGCATATTCGGCCAGGATCGTGAGCGGATAGCGCGCCTCGAACAGCGTATCGCTGGCGACAATGTCCTTGAGCCAGCGGCTGATCGACGGCGCGCTGCACACCGAATGCGGCTCGATGATGCGCCTGGCCGACGAGTTGACGAGATTCATCGGCAGTTTGAGATTGGCGCGTCGCGGGTGATCGCGATTGAACAGCGTCCGCACGGATTGGCTGGCGCTATAGCGATCGCCGGCATGGCCGAGGAAACCGGCGGAGCCCTCCGCCAGCCAGCGCGACAGCTCCGAGCCCTGTAACGCTTTCCATTGCCAGGGATGCAGCGGCATCAGGCCAAACCGCCTTGCATTGTCGCCGAGCCGGGCACGGCGCTCGTCCAGCAGCGCGTAGGTTTCGGTGCCGAGTTCGTGCATCCAGAAAGCCTGCTCGTCCGTGGGAAACGCCGAGTGCAGACGTTCGGGCGCGACCGCCAGCCAGGCCAGTTGGAAGGCGTTGCCTGCTTCCGGGCCGTACGCCGCGTGGTCGGCGTAGTCGAAGCCGGTGCGCGCCTTGAAACACGGATGATAGGGATGACCCTCATCGATCGCGCTGTCGAGTTGCGCAAATGGCAGATCGCGGCGCGGTCTGGGCCGGAGATTGAGCTGGTTCCAGGCGCTGAAATCGAGCGTCCGATCCAGTTCGGACGTGAGTTGCGCGCGCCGTTCGGGGCAGGTGTCTATGCTCGCAAGGAGATCGCCGAGCGTCGCCGGGCGCCATTGGCCGGCGCAGCCCCGCTCGATCGTTTCGGCGACAACCCTGACCCGGCCGAAGGCGCCGATCGATCCCTCGCAGCGTATCGAGGCGCCGCCGCAGCGCCATTCGAAGCGGGCTTTCCCGCCGTCTCGCGACACCGCGCAATCGACCAGGCCCTCATAGACCAGGGCTTCCGCGAGCTGGCGCATCACACGCAGCTCGGGGATGCCGTGGAGATCAAGAGGCAATGGCATGTGCCTGCTCCGCGGCGACAAATAGCCCGACACGGCTGAGTGGATTGGGAAAATGCGTGTAGACGGCGCTGCCGCCCTCGGCCAGCTCATCGACATCCTGCAGTCGGATTGCCAGGTTGGCCTTCGCGGTGATGTGCGGCTTGTCCAGCAGGCTGGTCGCGAATTCCCCGCCCGCGCCAGTGAACTCTTGCGCCAGCTTCTTGAGCCGCGCACGCAGCATGGCGAGCAGTTCGGCCTCGCTTGCCAGGCCGTCATGCCCGGCGCGAGCGACGACCGAGAAGATCTGATTGACGATGAGGTAGTAGGAGAGCCGCTCGCGAATCTCACGGTCGTCGAAGAAAAGACTGCGGATCTGGACAATGTCGGGCATCAGGCCATACCACCGGGCCCTGAAGCTGTTCGAGAGGTAGAACCCCTGGCTGTCGCGATAGAGGTATCGGCTGGGCAGCCCCTGCTGCGACAGGTCAAGCAAGCTGTTTTGCTGATGCGCTTCCAGCGCGACGCCGAACCGATCGTAGAGTTTGACCAGCGGATCGAGCGCACAGTCGAGATAGCATTCGAACCAGCGACGGCACGCCTGCCGCACCGAGATATCATGATCCTGCGCGACGCGCCGGACGACGGTTTCGAACAATGAGCTGTGCCCGAGACGTGGTTCGGCCGTCAGTGCCGAAACGGTGATCACCGGGTGGTCGGCGCGGCCCCGGAACGGGTTTTCGCGGAAGATGACTTCGAAACCGCTCTCGGCCTGCCCGGAAAAATCCAGCGTCACGTATGCGCTGTCGTGGAGAAAGCCGAGGCGCGGCTCGAACATGTCGATCCCGGCGCGCTCGAACAGGCGCGCCACCGCAACGCCCGCCTCCAGCTCGTGCCGCCTGTTGACGCGCTTCGAGTTGGTGATGCGGACGGGCAGCGAGAATTTCGGCATCCAGGCGGCATCATCGCTGTAAACCGTGCGCACCGAAGAAGTCGCCGTGAACACCGGCCCTGCCGGGCCGAGATACCGGATCTGCCCTGAATCCATGAGCGCGCGCACCGCCGGGTCGAGCATCAACGCTTGCGCCTGAAGCGGATGCATGGGCAGGAGCATCTCGCCGTTACCTGCGGCGACCTTGCCGGCGTCATTCCCCAGCAGTGAGCTGACGATCGCGGTCACCGCGATGCCGGCGGAATCCTCGCGGGCGAGGTCGGCAGCGGCGGCGAAATAGGCCAGCTGGAAACCGCCGCGCAATTCGGGGGCATAGACATCCTGCTGCCAGTTCGACATGCCCTGCAGGCTCTTGGGCGTCGGATGCAGCGGATGTCCAAAATACAGGGATTGTTCCGCGGCTATAAAGCCGATCGGTGGCGGCGCCCGATCGGCGGCATCGAGGTAACGCTTCGTCGCCTGACAGCTCTGAAGAATCCGTTCGAGGAGCTCCAGATCGGCTTGTCGGTGCGTGGCCGATCCGGCTTCTCTGGCTCCCAACACAAGTAGATGCACGGCCAGGATCGGTTCTATCTCGTGCCAGTTCGGACCTGCATCCTGACGAATCCAGATCTGTCCAAACAGGTGCATTCCGCAAAGCGATCGGGATTTCATTTCGATGCGCAGCACGGCATGCCGCGACGGCAGGGAAATCTCCACGCAATCGAAGTTCCGTTCTCCGATGCGGTGGAACACCGGAATCCCGGAATTCAGCTCACGCAAATAGCTGTTTGCGAAGGCTCGAAACGTTGCCTGTTCTGCTGCAATCTGATTGTCGATCATTCGTTGCGGACGCCATGTCGCACAGACGCCGGGCAGGCGCTCTGTGCTGAGTTTCAAAGGTTTTGATGGCGCCGCGCGTGAAGGGCCAGCCTTGCTGCGGCCGCGGCTAAAACTAAACTACGATTGTCATGTTATCCTAGTCAGCTTCGCGGATCAACCTCCGAAGGCGGTCATCTGGGCAATGCCACCGCGGCTCATCTGGACAGTTCGATCTCGGCCGCGATTGCCCTTTTAGCCGAAACGGTTGGCGCGGAAGGTTGCAAGCATGGGATGCGGATTGCCGGAGGCGATTTCTTTGGCCAGCAATTCGCCGACGATCAGTCCAAGCGTGGCGCCGCTGTGGCTAAAAGCGACGTGAAGGTCGGCGACGGTCTCGACGGAGCCAAGCACCGGCTCGCCATCGCCGGGGATAGGCTTCGGGCCAACGGCGTAGGTTGCGAGTTGGAGCCGCGGATTGCCGTCGAGCACCGCGGTAGCTTCGTCGAGCAGTCCCTTTACGGTTTTGTCGTGCACGGTGTAAGTGCCGTCTGAGTTGACCATGACTTCTTCCTCCGACCATGCCGAATCCAAAACAAGTGCGCCATCCGGCGTCGGGCGCACCGCAACACGCGGCGTATTCAGCACGGCACGGAGGTCGGTCTTGATCGGTTTGGTCTTCAAGAGAAGTGAAATCGGGGTGGCGTCGGGGACATGGACTCCGATCTCCGCAAGCATGCAAGGCGTCGCTGGCCCTACGGCAAGGACGACTGCATCCGCCTCGACCGGCGTACCGCCAGCAGTGATGACGCCACGTGCGCGACCGCCTGTGGCAACTATCCGCACGCGTCCAGCGTCCTGAACAAGCTTGCCGCCGCGGGAGCGGAATTCATTGAGCAGCCGATCGATCAAAGACGGCAGGTCGACCCAACCTTCGCCAGGATTGAAGATGGCGCCCTGCGGGGCGATCGCGTTGGCATCGATGCCGGGCGTCACTGCGCCAACTTCGGCAGGGTCGAGCAGAAGCGAGTCATAACCAATATCCTGCTCCAACTGCCACATCGACGCGATCTGGTTCGCCTCGTCATCTGCATCCCAGGTGAGGCCGCCGTCAAAGCGAAGCCACGATGCGGCTTCCGGCCTTGTAGCGGCCAGGGTCCGATAACGATCGATGCCTGCAAGCCTCAAGCGGTGATAGGCAGTGTCCGCGCGTCGCGCTGAGTTCAGCCAGGAAAGTGAACGGCCGGATGCACCATTGGACGGCGCGCCGTCGTTGACAATGGTCACATCAAGGCCAAGGCGGGCGAGGTGCAGCGCGGTCGATGTGCCAAAGATGCCTGCGCCGACAACGACGACATGACGCGGCTTAGGGGATGCAGTCATAGAGAAATCCTTCTACGCGGAAGATGGGCTGAGTGTGAGATCGCCACACGCGCCGCGGGACTAGTAGTCCGACAGCTTCTTCATGTAGCGCCGGCCCTCGAGCATTGGCCGATCGCGCAAACCGGCCAGCTTGTAGGCAAAACGCCATAGAGTGTCGAAGAAGACCAAAGGCACGAGATAGGGTTTGATGTGTTCGGACATACCGCTGAGGTCGAGTTCGGCTCCATCGAGCACCAGGATGTTTTCCCGGCTGCCGTACTCGATAAGGAAATCGCGGGCGCGTTCGGAAAGGCTCCGCGTCTCATCCAAACCCAGCAAGACAATGAAGCAAGCATCCTTATCCACGACTTCGAATGGGCCATGAAAGAACTCGTTCGCGTGTATTGCCTGCGAGTCGTACCACTGCATTTCCATGAGCACGCAGATGGCGTAGGAATAGGCCGCACCGTAGCTGGCACCGCTGGCTAGTGTGTAGATTGCCTCTCGAGGTGCGAAGCGAGGGGCAAACGCCTCGAACCGGTCTGCGTAGGCCCAGTGCGCGCGCTCGATGGCCGGTTGAAGATGGCCCAGGGAGATCAGCAGGTCACCGGTTAGCCCGCCATCCTCCCGAGCATCGATCAAACCGGCGAGCAGCATGTAGAGCACGCCGTAATTGCTGTAGGCTGCATCGATTGCTTTGCCCGTCGTGTACGAAGCCTGGTAGGCAATCGGGTGGTCGACCGCCCGCGCGAGGGGCGATGTCTGGTCGAGCGTCATGCCGATTGTCGTTGCGCCTCGCGTCCTGGCATGATTGGCCGCCCGCACTGTCTCCTTGGTGGTTCCTGTCTGCGAGCAAAGGACAACGAGCGTGTCAGGTCCCAACCGCCGCGGATCTCGGCAGACGAATTCATCCGCGTTGTAGCTGTCACAGGCGAATGTCCCATTGTGGCGGTCGAGGAAGTATTTGCCTGCCATCATGATCGAGAGCGAGCCGCCGCACGCCACGAGAAAGAGGTGCGAAAACTGCCTGCCCGCGGTGGCGTTCAGAGCGCGTTCTACGTCGGCAGGCAGGGCGGAAATCATGAGCATCCTCGTCTCGCTGACAGAGTTGGGGTCGGCGCGCAATTGACAGGTAGCAGTCATTGTGCGAACGTTATCACATCCTATAAGCTGAAAGTCCTGCAATGGTCAAGATTGCCGCGATGGGCGATAACGTGGTCGATTGCTACCTTGATCGCGGCGAGATGTATCCTGGCGGAAACTGCCTCAATGTTGCAGTCCACCTGAGCCGCTTCGGCGGGCAGTCGGCCTATGTTGGAGCGATCGGAAAAGACCGGGCCGGGGACCTGATCTGCACCGCACTGGCGTCGGAGCGCGTTGACATCACCCGATTGCGGCGCCTCGAAGGGCCGACCGCTTACTGCCTCATAGGTCACCACAACGCCGATCGGATTTTCCTGGATTTCGACCTCGGTGTTTCGATGTTCACGCCGACGCATGAAGATCTGGATTTTCTCTCAGGCTTTCAGGCCGTGCATATCGGCCAGTCCAGCGGATTAGACCCTTGGATTGCCTCAGTGTCAGGTAACTCTCTATTATCTTATGATTTTTCTACGCGACGGGAACCGGAGCACCGGCGCAAGATTGGACCTTTTTGCTATCTGGCTTCCGTCTCAGGGGATGGTCTCGACGACAAGGAATTGGCCGCAGTCGTATCCGAGCTGCTTGCATGTGGTTCAAAGTGGGTTTTGGTGACTCGCGGTCGAGCCGGCGCGGTGCTTCACAGAGACTCTGTCTCCTACCACACTCCGGCGCGGCTGGTCGAACCCGTCGACACCTTGGGCGCGGGCGACACCTTCATCGCCCGAACGCTACTCGGCCTGCTTAACGAAGAGGCGCCTCAGGACATTCTCCGCCATGCCGCAGAGGCGGCGGCTGCAACCTGCCAGTACTACGGCGCGATCGGCCATGCGTCAGCAATAGATATCGGGAACATGACGCCCGAGATCCTTAGCGGGGCTCGGCACGCTCCACCCGGGAAAGCTGTCTAGCTGCGAAATTCTCCGAAACAATTGACGCAAGGAACGGATAATGCTAGGGGAAGTGATAACGTTCTCATCCGCTCAACGAAACGCCGCCTAAGAGCATTTTTGATGGATCAGACGTCGAGTGGAACCGCAAGGCCGGGTTCGGCCGATTAAGAGGAGAAGACATGCAAACAAATTCGAGCAGGCGCCACCTGGTGAAATGCGGTCTGGCGCTGACCGTCGCGTTGGTGACAGGATTTGGCACATTGGCCTGGTCCACGCAGGCAAAGGCGAGCGACAACCCCTACAATCTAATCGACCCGATGGCGATCAGCGTCGGAACGATGGGCGATGCGAAGCCCTACGTCTTCACCGACGCCAATGGAAACTTCACCGGCTTCGATGCTGAACTCTTCCGCGACGTGGCGCGCCGGCTCGGGTTCAAGGAGGAGCAGATTGTTTTCACCGGCCAGGAATTCTCGGCGCTGCTGCCATCCGTCGCCAACGGCCGCTTCGACGTCGCTGTCGCCGCGATTGGCACGACTGCGGAGCGCAAGAAGACCGTGGATTTTAGCGACGGATATATCGCCGGCTATCTGTCGATCATTTCGGCCGATCCGGCTCTGACGAGCAATGAGAGCACCGCCGGAAAGCGCATCGGCGTCATCCAGGGGACGCTGCAGGAAATCTATGCCGAGAAGAATCTGAAGGGCGACATCGTCAAGTTCCCCGATAACAACACCGCAGTGGCGGCGCTGAACAACGGGACGATCGATGGCCATTTCACCGACTATGAGTCGGCCAAGCAGTATGTAGAACGCTACAAGAACCTGAAGATAACAATGAACGTACCGTCCTTCGATGCGCCAGCCGGGTTCGTCGTCAAGAAAGGCAACGATAACTTCCGCGAGGCACTGAACAAGGCGCTGCGCGAGGCCATGGATGATGGCACCTGGAAGCGGCTGCACGAAAAATGGTTCGCGGGCACCCCGATGCCGGATCAATATCTGCCCAAGAAGTGAGTTCGAGCGACTTTGCTGTGTTTCCGGCCGGGCCCGTGAGCAACGGTGCCCGGCCGAGTTATAGATGGACCTGATATGAGCTGGTTCGATACCTTCTCCCGCAGCTTCCTTGATTTCCAGGCGATGGCAGACGTTCTGCCAAACATGGTGATGGTCGGCCTCAAGAACACCCTGATCCTTGCCGTCGCCTCGACGTTTTTCGGGACGCTGATCGGTATCGTCCTCGCCGTGATGGGGATTTCGGAAAACCGGCCGCTGAAACTCCTCGCACGGATCTACACCGATATCTTTCGTGGGCTTCCCGCCATTGTGACTATTCTAATCATTGGCCAGGGCTTCGCGCGGTTGGGCCGCGATCTGTTCGGTCCATCGCCTTATCCGCTGGGCATTCTGGCACTCAGCCTCATTGCCGGCGCCTACATCGGAGAAATTTTCCGGGCCGGCATTCAGAGCGTCGAGCGTGGTCAGATCGACGCCACCCGCACTCTCGGAATGACGTATGGCCAAGGCATGCGCCTGGTGGTGATCCCGCAAGGCATCCGCCGCGTCCTGCCGGCACTGGTCAACCAGTTCATCGGCAACGTCAAAGACTCCAGCCTGGTCTATTTCCTTGGCCTGCTCGCCTCCGAACGCGAACTGTTCCGTGTCGGCCAAGACCAGGCCGTGCTGACCGGCAATTTGTCACCACTCTTGCTGGCCGGCGTGTTCTATCTCGTGATCACGGTGCCGCTAACCCACCTCGTCAACTACATCGACGCGCGCATGCGCGTCGGCAAGCGTATCAGCGGCGTGCAGAGCGGCCTCAAGGAAGTCGCCGAGCTGGCTGACGCAGGTTTGCCGGGCGCAGCGAAGTCGCCCGCACGCTTCAAGGGTGGCAGCATCGAGGTCAAGAATATCGACATGGCCTACGGCGCCGTCCAGGTGCTCCATGACGTCAGTCTGAAAGTGGAGCCCGGGACGGTCACCTGCCTGATCGGCCCATCCGGCTCAGGCAAGTCGACCTTGCTGCGTTGCCTCAACCGCCTCGTCGAGTGTCGAGCCGGGGACATCCTGCTCGATGGCGAAAGCATCTACAGCCAGACCCCTGACCAGCTTCGGCGGCGTGTCGGCATGGTTTTCCAGCAATTCAACTTGTTCCCCGACCGCAGTGCGCTCGCCAACATCACCCTGGCGCTGCGCAAGGTAAAAGGCATGTCACGCGAGGAGGCTGAGCGCGCGGCCTTGGCGAGGCTGCATGAAGTCGGACTTTTGGAGCGAAAAGACCATCGGCCGGCAAATCTTTCGGGCGGACAGCAGCAGCGGGTGGCCATCGCGCGAGCCCTGGCCCTCGAACCCGAAATTATGCTGTTCGACGAAGTCACCAGCGCCCTCGATCCGGAATTGGTGAAGGGTGTCCTGAATTTGATGGCCGACCTCGGACGGGGCGGGATGACGATGGTCGTCGTTACGCACGAGATGAACTTCGCTCGCAAGGTTGCAAACCAGCTCGTATTCATGGACGAGGGACGGATTGTCGAGGCAGGGCGACCAGCGGACCTTTTCGACAATCCGCAGGGCCCACGTCTTCGGCGCTTTCTGTCTGAGGTGCTCTGATTGCAATAGTGTGTGCAACGGCGAGTGCTGCTGTTTTCGGGCTTGCGGGGCGGGCCTAACTGCCACTAGCTCGTCGTTACGACGCACGAATGGGCGGCGGGGCTTGCTGAGTGGTTCAAAGATCGTCGAAAAACGCAACCATCATAGAGGTTGCTCGCCGGGCCGGGGTCAGTTCCGCCACGGCGGGGCGTGTGCTTGGCGACTATGGCTACAGCAGCCCCGAGGTTCAGGAGAAGGTGCGCGCCGCCGCAACAGCGCTGGGCTATCGCCCCAATCGCCTGGCAAAAGGTCTGATCACCGGTAAGACGCAGACTATCGGAGTTGTGGTCGGCGACATCGAAAGCCCATTCTACGCGAGCGTCTTGCGTGGAATAGGGGATGTCGCGCGCCGTGGCGGCTTCGGGGTTATCGTTACGAATAGTGACGAAAATGCCGAACTCGAGCGAGAGGCAGTGCAACTGCTGCTGGAAAAACAGGTCGACGGTTTGATCGTCTCGTCGACCTTCGCGGATCAGCCGGATCATCTTCGTGAGGCAGTCGCGGCCCGCTGTCCCGTGGTGCAGTTCGACCGCATCGTGGCGGGCCTGGAAACCGATACCGTGGTGGTCGACAACGTGTCTGCAACGCGCAGCAGCATCGCTGCAATGATTGAGGCCGGACACAGCCGCATCGGCATACTGGCCGAACTAGGTCCGGGCCAGCGCGATGATGTCGGCTCGTTTGTCGCGAACGCTGACCTCTCCAGCGCCGAGGTTCGCTACCACCATCCAAGCTGGCAACGGCTGTTGGGTTATCTGGAAGCCCATCGTGCCGCAGGAATCGAGCCGGATCTGCCGTTGATCCGCCGCGTGACGGTCTATTCCAGCGAGGCGGCCCGCAAAGAGGCGCTCGATCTGCTGACGATGCGCAATGCGCCGTCCGCCCTATTCACTGCCGACGGTGTGATGTCGACAGGCGTTCTGGAGGCGACTTCCGCACTGAAGCTTGCGATTCCAGGAGACGTTTCGCTGCTTTGCTTCGACGATCTCGACTGGATGCAGTTCGTGGCACAAGGTATCACAGCCATCGCGCAACCCGCCCATTTGATCGGAGCGGCGGCGGCGGAGCTTCTCTTGAAGAGGCTGGCGGAGGCCACCTTACCTTTCGAGCACCGTGTCCTGGCGGCCCGCTTGGTGGAGCGCAATTCGATTGCCGTGCATGTCTAAGGCTGGACGATCTGAAGTCCCCTGAGAGGGGAAGAAGGCCCGTCCCTGACATTCAATCCCTGCCTGCCTTGACCTACAACGGTCGTAGGTCATTCAGGAAAGCATCGCCAGGTCAGTTGAAACCGCTGACCTGAGCTTGCCTGGCGGTTCATTCACCAACACTGGCGACCCTAACGGCTTCGGCGCCGGTCCTCGTGAACGAGGACAGCCGCTGCGATGCCGGCGCTTGTCGTCTCGGCCGGGCGGGTGCACGAGCAGTTGTGAAATATATTTCTGTATGTGAATTTTATTGACACTCGAGCCAACTGCTGCGAATGATCAACCGCTGGGCCTCGGGAGGAGGTTCGGCCTCATCAACCACAAGCGGCGGCACGCAAGTGTCCGACCGCCCAATTGACCAGGCTTCGGCCGAGGGAGGACTCTTGCGCAAGTTTTTGAGCATGCTCGCCATTTCGGCAGCCGCCACCACAGTGTTGGGGGCAAGCCACGCCGCTGCCCAGGCCGCTAACCCGTTCAAGTGCGAGCCGGGTGAAAAATACGTCATGAACGTCATGGTTTCCGGCGTCGAATATTGGTTCCCGGTCTACGAGATGTTCAAGCAGGCTGGAAAACAGTTCGGCTGCGAGACCGAATATACCGGGACCCCCGAATACGACGTGAACAAGCAAATAGCGACGTTCGACCAGGCGCTGGCTCAGAAGCCGGCTGGCATCCTGGTCCATCCGATGAACTCCGATCCCTTCATCGAGCCAATCAATCGGGCCATTGAGCAGGGAACGGCAGTAGTCACATTCGCCGCAGACTCGCCCAACTCCAAACGAGTATCCTACATCACCTCCGACAACGTCGCCGAAGGCACCTATGCTGCCGATGCAGTCGCCAAGGCGATGGACGGCAAGGGCGAATACGCGGTGCTCGAAAACCCCGGACAGGACAATCACGACAAGCGCATTGCCGCCTTCATCGCCCGCATGGAAGCCAAATGGCCGGATATGAAGCTCGTCGGCCGCGCTGCGTCGAACCAGGATGCGACGAAGGCCTATCAGGCCGTGCTCAGCCTTGCTCAGGCGCATCCCGATCTGGGCGCGGTGTTCATGCCGGAAGCCAACTCGGCAATCGGCGCAGCTCAGGCCGCCAAGGAAGGCGGCGGCAAGATCCGGGTCATGCTGGCCGACGTCAACGCCAAGATCCTCGACATGATCAAGGCCGGCGAAATCTTTGGCTCAGTCAACCCGAACCAGGGCATGCAGGGCTATATGGGGTTCATGCTGCTGTGGCTGGCCAAGCATCCTGAACTGATCGATCCGATGAACGACGCCCGGCGGTCGGGCTTCAACGGCATGAGCGTGCCCTTCGTCGACAACGGCTTTTCCATCGTCACCGCGGAAAATGCCGACGATTTCTATTGGGACGCCTACCTCAAGCGGCGCGGCACCAAGGGCATCGAGGAATAAGGCCCGCCGCTCTCGGAGCTCCTTCGGAATGCTCGACCGGACGGGGGGGGGGGGGGGGCCCCCCCCCCCCCCCCCAAAAAAAAAAAAAAAAAAAGGGGGGGGGGGGGGGGGGGGGGCCCCCCCCGGGGCGATAGACGGGCGCGAGCGAAAGGAGTGGGGGGCGCAAACA
>NZ_JBVVQQ010000002.1:72428-468734 GCF_055811135.1 Mesorhizobium sp. WSM4817
TGCCCCGCCACCCCCCCGGGGCGCGCCACCTTGGGATTTGATTAAACCGCCCGGCGTTTTTTGGTGTTTTTTTTCGGGGGGGGCGGGGGGGGGGGGGGCCCCCCCCCCCTCGACCCGAGCCATATCATCAATTTCAACGCTGAAGGGGGACGGAGTGACTGCCGCCGCCATTCTTGAAATCCGCGACATCTCGAAATCGTTCGGCGCCATCAAAGCGCTGACCGGGGTCGATTTCACGCTGCAGCGCGGCGAAATTCATGCCCTGTGCGGCGAGAACGGTGCGGGCAAGTCCACGCTGATGAATATCATCGCCGGCATTGTGCAACCCGACGAAGGCGCCATTCGTCTCGAAGGCAAGAACGTCACCATCACATCGCCATCCGCCGCGCAGCGGCTTGGCATAGGCCTCGTCCATCAGGAAATCGCGCTCTGCCAGGATGCCACGGTGGCCGAGAATATCCTCATGGCGGCCGTCAACAATCGGCGCGCGCCGCTGATGAATTTTCGCCGGCTCTACGCCGATGCGCAGAAGATAATGGACCTGCTGGCACCGATCCCGGTCGAGACGCCAGTCGCCGATCTTTCTATTTCCAACCAGCAACTTGTGGAAATCGCCAAGGCGCTGACGCTCGAATGCCGGGTGCTGATGCTCGACGAGCCGACGGCCGCGCTGACCGAGACCGAGGCGCAGCGCCTTTTCGCAATCGTCCGCGATCTCAAGGCGCGCGGAATTTCAATCATCTACATCAGCCATCGCATGGCGGAGATCTTCAGCCTGTGCGACCGCGTCACGGTGTTTCGTGACGGCAGATACGTAGCGACCGATTCTATCGCTTCGGTCACTCCCAATGATGTCGTGCGCAAGATGGTCGGGCGCGAAATCACGCAGCTTTATCCCGAAAAGCTTTCGCCTGAACGGCGTACCGACCGCCCTGTGCTGTCGGTCGAAAATCTCTCCTATCGACAGGATTCCGCTGGCGTTGGGTTCACGCTTCGAGCAGGCGAAATTCTTGGGATCGGCGGGTTGATTGGCGCCGGTCGCAGCGAGATGGTCCAGACCGTTTGCGGCTTGCGCCCGAAAGTGTCGGGATCGGTCGAACTCAACGGCGAGCCGATCAGCATCAGGACCTACAGCGATGCGGTGCGCGCAGGCCTGGTCTACCTCTCGGAGGACCGCAAGGCGTCCGGCCTGTTCCTCGACCTGTCGGTTGCATCCAATATCTCCGCGCTCGACCTTCGGAAGCTGACCACGCCGCTTGGGCTGCTCGATCGCCGCGCCGAGGCAAAGCAAGCCACCGACCTGGTCGTGCGCCACAATGTGCGCATGGGCGGCATAGAGACACAGGTGTCGACGCTCAGCGGTGGCAACCAGCAGAAAGTCGCCATCGCCAGGCTTCTTTCGGTCGGCCCCAAGGTGGTCATTCTGGACGAGCCCACACGCGGGGTCGATGTCGGCGCCAAAGTGGAAATTCATCGCCTGCTTCGCGATCTCGCCGAGCGGGGCGTCGGCGTCATCGTGATTTCATCCGAGCTTCCGGAATTGATCGGACTGAGCGACCGGGTGCTTGTCATACACCAAGGTGCCATCGTCGGCGAACTGGGGGCTGACGAATTGACCGAAGAGGCAATCATGCTGCTGGCTTCGGGTCTCCGGCAGCAACGATCAAACGCAAGGCAGGTTCAGAATGTCGCTTAGACAGACCGGAGGAACCCTCATGGACGCTGAAATCAAGGCGAGCGCCCCCGGGCTTGGCGGGCGCAATTGGCTGCGTCTTGGGTCAATGCGCGAGGCGGGGCTGATCGCAATCATGCTGGCGCTGTGCATCGCCATGACATTCGCTTCGCCGCATTTCCTGACTTGGGGAAATTTCCGCGCCATGCTGATGAGCTTCTCCATTGAAGGCATCGTCGTGGTCGGCATGACGATACTCCTCATCGTCGGCGGCATCGACCTTTCCGTCGGGTCGGTGGTCTGCTTCTCCATGGTCGTGTCAGGCGCTCTGTTCCTGATGGGTCTGGACCCGTGGACCGCGAGCCTCATCGGCATAGGCGCCAGCGCGCTGATCGGCGCGGTGATGGGCTTCTTCGTGACCGTTATCGGGCTCAATCACTTCATCACATCGCTGGCGGCGATGGTGATCGTGCGCGGTCTCTGTCTTGTCATCACCAAGGGAACCCCGCTGTCGCTGTTCACCCTGCCGCCTGGGTTCAAGGCGATCGGCCAGGGCAGCTTCGGCAATGTGCCTTATGTCATCGTCATTTTTGTCGTGGTCGTGGCCATCTTCGATTTTCTGCTTCGGCGTGCCACGGCCTTCCGCAAGGTCTTTTATACCGGCAGCAACGAGAAGGCGGCCCAATTTTCGGGCATCAAGACCAAGCAGGTCAAATTCTGGGTCACGGTTCTCTGCTCCACCCTCGCGGGCTTTGCCGGCGTCATCTATATGTCACGCTTTGGCGCTGCGACCCCGACCTTCGGCGCTGGCATGGAGCTCAACATCATCGCCGCGGCGGTGATTGGCGGAGCATCGCTCAATGGCGGCTCGGGCACCATCTTCGGCGCCATACTGGGCATGGCGCTGCTCTCGGTCGTCACAAGCTCGCTGATCCTGCTCGACGTTTCCGTCTATTGGCAGGACATGATCAAGGGATGCATCCTGCTCGCGGCGGTATCGATCGACCACTTCCTGCACCGCAGGAAGTCCTGAGCAGCAGCGCGAGAGTTGAGCATCCATCATGTCACCACCCAATTCGCGGGACGACGTCACGATCGTCCGCCAGATGTATCAGGCGCTTGTGCTTCATTACATGGAAGCCAAGACGCAGGCGGAAATCGCCAAGGAGCTCGGCATCTCGCATGCGACCGTCAACCGCCTCATCAAACGCGGTCATCAACTCGGGCTTGTCGAGATCAAGATCAAGTCGCCGGTCGAGCAACTGATCGACATCGAGGCGCGACTTGTCGCGATCGGCGGACTCCAAAGGGCCGTCGTCGTCCCCTCCGTTTCGGACAATCCGCAGACTGCGCTTCAGCGTGTCGGTGAGGCCGCAGCCAGGCTGGTGCTCGAGACGATCAAGGACGGCGACACGATTTCCATCACCGGGGGCAAGGGGGTGAGTGCCGTCGTCGCCGGCCTCAAGCCGAGCCGCAGCTACGACGTCGAGGTTGTTCCCGCGACCGGCCTGGTCCAGGGCAAGCATTACACCGACGTCAATCATGTCGCGTCTCTGATGGCCGACAAGCTCGGCGGGCGCGCCTATCAGATTCACGCGCCGCTGTTTGCCGACAGCCCGGCCCAACGTGACATGCTGATGGGCGTCCGGGCCGTTTCGGACGTCTTCAACAAGGCGCGCGAAGCAACGCTTGCGGTCGTCGGCATCGGCTCCATCCTGGCTGACGATTCGAGCTACTACGATCTGCACCCGTCCTCGAGCGCCGACCGGCTGGCCATCGAGCGCTCGGGGGCGGCGGGCGAGCTGCTCGCCCATCTCATAGACGGCGACGGCAAGCTCGCGGACTACAGCCTCAATCGCTCACTGGTCTCGCTGACGCTCGAGGAATTCGCGACCATTCCGCAGTCGATCGGGGTCGCAAGCGGCGCCAGCAAGGTGGTCCCGATCCTCAGTGCCATGCGCGGCTCTCACCTAGACACTCTCGTCACCGACGAAACCACCGGCTTGAAGATCCTCGAGCTCGCCGAAGGAAATGCAGCATGAATACTCGACAAATCACCCGCTCAATCGGCAAGTCCGGCGTTGTCGCTTCGGCGGTGGGACTCGGCACCTGGGCCATCGGCGGCTGGATGTGGGGTGGCACGGATGAAGCAGAATCGATCGCCGCCATCCAGGCGTCCTTCGATGCCGGCGTTTCGCTGATCGACACCGCGCCGGCTTACGGTCTTGGCCGCAGCGAAGAGATCGTCGGCAAGGCCATCAAGGGCCGGCGCGACCGCGCGGTCATCGCCAGCAAATGCGGCCTCAACTGGCATTCGAAAAAGGGCAACCACTTCTTCGATCAGGATGGAACGCCGGTGAACCGATATCTGGGCGCCGACGGCATCGCTTATGAAGTGGAACAGAGCCTGCGGCGGCTCGGCACCGACTATATCGATCTCTACATCACCCACTGGCAGGACCCGACGACACCCATTGCCGAAACAATGGAAGCGCTCGAACGCCTCAAATCCGCTGGCAAGATCCGCGCCATCGGCGCCAGCAATCTCAATGCTGCCGAGCTGCAGCAGTATGTCGCCGCTGGCCAGCTCGACGCGATCCAGGAAAGATATTCGATGCTGGATCGCGACATCGAGCAGACATTGCTGCCGATCGCGCGCCAGCATCAAGTTGCAGCACTCAGTTACTCGTCGCTTGCACTCGGCCTGCTCTCAGGCGCCATCGATCCGGCGCGCGAGTTCAGCGGCGACGACCAGCGCAAAGACAATCCGCGCTTCTCTCAGGCTAACCGGCGCAAGGTAGCCGCGTTGAAACATGCCCTGACCCCGGTCGCTGAGATCCACCAGGCAAGCATGGCGCAGATCGTCATCGCCTGGACGCTGGCGCAACCCGGCATAACCTTCGCGTTGTGTGGAGCGCGAAACGCGACGCAGGCGCTCGACAACGCCAGGGCAGGGGAGATTTTACTGAGCGCGGCGGAACTGGGGGCCATCGATGCGGCGGTGGCCGGGCACCTCGTAGCGATAGACGCGTGATCGAAAGCGCGTCCTGAGATGAATCGCATCCAGACGATCGCCGGCTTGCGCGGGAACCCCGATGTTGACGTCCTCGTCATAGGCGGCGGCATCAACGGCATCAGCGTGTTTCGCGAACTCGCTTTGCAGGGCGTCGATGTCCTGCTCGCCGAAAAGGGCGATTATTGCTCCGGCGCCAGCGCAGCCCTCTCGCGCATGGTTCATGGCGGCTTGCGCTACCTTGAAAACGGCGAGTTCAAGCTGGTCCGCGAATCCCTGCTCGAACGCGATCGGCTATTGAAGAACGCGCCGCATTACGTTGCGCCACTGCCAACCACAGTGCCAATCTTCGACCTGTTCTCAGGCATCGCAAATGGTGCATTCCGCTTCCTTGGGCTAAGCCGTCGTCCGGGTCGGCGCGGCGCATTGGTCATCAAGACCGGCCTGGCGATGTATGACTTCTTCACCGCCGCACGGCGTATCGTCCCGACGCACAAGTTCAGGAGCCGTGCTGAAACACTCAAGGTCTGGCCTGCAATCAATCCTGCTATCCGCAATTCGGCGACATACTATGACGCCTGGGTCAGCCACCCCGAGCGGCTGGGTACCGAGATGCTGCGCGACACCATGAACGAAAGGCCATCGGCTCGAGCGCTAAACTATGCACGCATATCGTTCGGTGACGCGGGCCTTGCGCTTAACGACGGACTGTCTGGCGAAACAGTTGCCGTGAAGCCGCGGCTCGTCGTCAACGCCACAGGCGGCTGGATCGACCTGACCAATTCGGCTATCGGAGCCGTTGCGCCCAAGTTTATGGGCGGCACCAAAGGATCGCATCTGATCGTCGATAATCGCGAGCTTCACGACGCCCTCGACGGCCACATGATCTATTACGAGAACGAGGACGGCCGGATCTGCATTCTGTTCCCCTATCTCGGCAATGTGCTGGTCGGCTCGACGGATATCCGTGTCGACGATCCCGACCAGGCGCGCTGCGAGGACGACGAGCGGCAATACATCCGGCAGTCCCTGTCCTTTGTGTTTCCCGATATCGAGATTGCTGATACCGACATCGTCTTTCAGTTCACCGGGGTGAGGCCGCTACCGATAAGCCGGGACAGTTTTACCGGGCGCATTCCCCGCGATCATTTCTGCGAGCTCATCGAGGGTGCCGGTATAGTGCCGCCGACGCTGTGCATGATCGGCGGGAAATGGACAACCTTCCGGTCGTTCGGCGAACTGGCAGCGGATATCGTGCTCGAGCGATTGTGCCGACAGCGCATCGTCGGCACCGAAAACATGCCGATCGGCGGCGGCCGGCATTTTCCCATGGCCCCCGAAAAATGGTGCGCAGAACGCGCGGCGGCGCATGGCCTGTCGCTTGACCGCATGCGCAGCCTGTTCGAGCGCTACGGCACCGTGGCGGATGCCGTCGCCGCTTTTTTGGCAGCGGGACAGGACGAGCTCTTGCCTGGCAGCGACTACTCGGTCCGGGAGATTCAGTATCTCATCGCCAATGAATATGTCGAGCAGTTGGAGGACCTGCTGCTCCGCCGCACGACAATTGCCATCACCGGTGCACTCTCTTGCGACCTTCTCGACGCGGTTCTCGATATTCTCGCAGTCGAAAGGAGCTGGGACGCTGCGCGCAAGGCATTCGAGCGCACCGATTTCCTCGCCCTGCTGCAGCGCCAGCACGGCGTCGATCTCGACCAGCTATCGCAAAAAGACCAAGGAAGGAGCGCCGAATGCGCATCAACAAGAAAGTCCGCATGAACCGGCTGTTCGGCAGGGCGCGCTGTCTCGACGTCGCAATCGACCATGGCGTATGCAACGAGCCGTCGTTCCTGGAAGGGCTGGAGGATATGGCTGGCGTCGTCGCCCAGCTGGTCGCCGCGGGGCCGGACGCCATTCAGATGAATTATGGCCAGGCCGATTTGCTGCAGACCCTGCCCGGCAAGGACAAGCCGGCATTGGTCATGCGCGTAGACATGGGCAATCCATACAACAAAACCCGCCATCGTTCGATGTGGGCCGTCCTGCAGAACGAAGCCGAGCCGCTGATCGGCGCGCTGGAGATGGACGCGGCCTGCGTGGTCGTCAATCTGTTCATGCTGCCCGACGAGCCGGACCTGTTTCGGCAATGCGTCCACAACATTGCCAGGGTTCGCGCCGACTGTGAAAGGTATGGCTTGCCGCTGATGATCGAGCCTCTGGCAATGCTGCCCAATTCGGAGCGCGGAGGATACATGGTCGACGGCGACCCCGAAAAGATCGTCACCCTGACCCGGCTCGCCAGCGAGATGGGCGCCGACATCATCAAGGCGGATCCGACGACCGATCCGAACGACTTCCACCGGGTGGTGGCTGCGGCACGCTGTCCTGTCCTTGTGCGCGGTGGGGGCAGGGAGGATTTGCGCGCCGTCTTCGACAAGTCGGCGGCGCTGATGGCACAAGGCGCGGCAGGCATGGTCTATGGCCGCAACATATACCAGCATTCCAACCCTCGTGCCGTCGTGAGAGGATTGATGGCGATCATCCATGAGAATGCGGACGGCGCGGCGGCCTGGGAGCTCTACCAGCAAGAATAATCTTTGCAGCTTGGGAGGAGCTTCAATGCAGCGATACATTCTTGGCCTTGATGCGGGCAATACCGTCATCAAGGCCATCATCTTCGACACCGCCGGTCGCGAACTCGCACTTGCCGCTCGCGACGGCCGTTCGTGCATGCCAGAGCCCGGCCATGTCGAGCGGGACCTCGGCGAATTGTGGCGCAACGCCGTCGAGGTCATCCGCCAGTGCCTCGACCAGTCGGGCATCGACCCCCGCGCGATCGCGGTGATCGGCTGCGCCGGCCACGGCAACGGGCTCTATGCGCTGGACCGCGGCGGCGACCCGCTGCTCGGCATCCAGTCGCTCGACACGCGCGGCGTCGGCATCGTCAGCGAATGGGCGGCCGCAGGCGTTGGCGACCGGACCTATATCCACTGCCTGCAACGGCCCTGGGCGGCGCAGTCGCCGACTCTGCTGGCGTGGCTCAAGCGCCATGATCCGGCACTTTTTGCCAAAATAGGTACCGTCTTCCTGTGCAAGGATTTTATCGTCAACCGCCTCACCGGCGCGCGCTCGACCGAGACCTCGGATATGTCGGGCTGCGGGCTATTGCACATGCCCGGCCGGCGCTACGAGCCTGAGTTGCTGGCCGCCTACGGTCTCGACGATTGCATGGAACTGCTGCCGGATGTGCTGGAAGCCTCCGACATCGCCGGCCATGTCACGCGCGATGTCGCCGCTGCCACCGGCCTTCTTGCGGGCACGCCTGTGGTGGCCGGCCTGTTCGACGTCGTCGCCAGCGCCATCGGTTCGGGCGTCACCAGCACCGGCGCAGCCTCGATCATTGCCGGCACCTGGAGCGTCAACCAGGTTATCACCCAGGAGCCGATCCGCGATCCGTCGATCTTCATGCTGTCGACGTTCGATCCGGTGCGCTACCTCGCCATCGAATCGAGCGCCACTTCGGCCGCAAATCTCGAGTGGATCGTGCGTGAGTTCTTCGAGCATGCGCCCCCGGCAGGCGCATCGCCATTCGAGATCTGCAGCGAGCTTGTTGCTTCCGTCGATCCCGCGGGAGACATGCCGATCTACCACCCATTCCTTTACGGCTCGCAGCAGAATGGCAAGGCGCGTGCCGGTTTCTACGGCATCGCCGGCTGGCACACGCGGGCTCATATGCTGCGCGCACTGTTCGAGGGCGTCGTCTTCGAGCACCGGCGCCATGTCGAGACGTTGCGTCGAGCGGGAGCCATTGTCAGCCAGGCGGTTCTTTCGGGCGGCGGCTCGCGCAGCGCCGTTTGGCCGCAGATATTCGCAGATGTGCTGGACGTGCCGGTGACCGTGGCGCGCAGCCGTGAGACAGGTGCGCTGGGAGCTGCGATTGCAGCCGGGACAGGCGTCGGCTTATTTGCCGACTTCTCTGCGGGCGCCGCCGCGATGACCGCGCCCGACCGATGCTACCAGCCCAATTGCGCGATCGCACCGGTCTATGAGCGGCGCTATCGTCTCTATGGTGAGATCAACAAGGCCATGGGTCCGCTATGGGACAGGATGGCAAGCGAACGGACGTCCAATTGACACAGACCGCTGCCGATTTTGGACAGTACGACTTCATCATCGTCGGCGCGGGTTCAGCCGGCTGCGTGCTGGCCAACAGACTGTCGGCCAATCCAGGCATGCGCGTGCTACTTCTGGAAGCCGGCGGCAGCGACCGCTACCACTGGGTCAACATTCCCATCGGCTATCTCTACTGCATGGGCAACCCGCGCACCGATTGGCTGATGAAGACCGAGCCGGAGCCCGGGCTGAACGGTCGTGCGCTCAACTATCCGCGCGGCAAGCTTCTGGGCGGCTGCTCGTCGATCAACGGCATGATCTACATGCGCGGCCAGGCGGCCGACTATGATGGCTGGCGGCAAGCCGGAAATCTCGGTTGGGGTTGGGATGACGTGCTTCCGTATTTCCGCAAGTCCGAGGACCATTTTGGTGGCGCCAACGACCTTCACGGCGCCGGTGGCGAATGGCGCGTCGAGCGCCAGCGCCTGTCGTGGCCAATCCTGGATGCCTTCCGCGATGCTGCCGAGGAACTCGGCATCCCCCGGACCGAGGATTTCAACGGCGGGACCAACGAAGGGTCGGGCTATTTCGAGGTCAACCAGAGGAAAGGCGTGCGCTGGAATACCTCTAAGGCGTTCCTGCGCAGCGCGCTGCGACGGCCGAATTTGCGCGTCGTCACCGGCGCCGAGACCGAGATGCTGGATTTCGACGGAGCTTGCGTCACCGGCGTTGTCTTTCGCATGGGCGGCCAACTGCATCGTGCGCGGGCAGGGGAGACGATCCTTGCCGCCGGCGCGATCAATTCGCCGAAGCTGCTCGAGCTTTCCGGCGTCGGCCGACCTGCCGTGCTTGGCGCAGCAGGAATCCCGGTTCGCCACGCGCTGGAAGGCGTCGGCGAGAATTTGCAGGATCATCTGCAGATCCGCACAGTCTTCAAGGTCGCCAACGCCTCGACGCTAAACCAGCGCTACCACAATCTGTTCAGCCGTGCGGCTATGGGCGTCGAATACGCTATCCGTCGCAGCGGACCGCTGTCGATGGCGCCGAGCCAGCTTGGTATCTTCGCCAGGAGCGACCCACGCCTGGAGACGCCCGATCTCGAATACCATGTCCAGCCGTTGAGCACTGACCGGCTGGGCGAGCCGCTGCATCGCTTCCCCGCGGTCACGGTTTCGGTCTGCAATCTCAGACCGGAAAGCCGCGGCACCGTCCACATGGAGGCGTCCGATCCGCAGGCGGCTCCGAAGATCCGGCCGAACTATTTGTCTACCGAGGGAGACAGGACTGCGGCTGTGGCATCGCTCCGCCACGTCCGCCGCTTGATGAAGGCGCGCGCCATTGCCCGTTACGCGCCTGAGGAAATGCTGCCCGGCGCACATTATGAAAGCGACGAAGATCTCGTCCGCAAGGCCGGCGATATCGGCACGACGATTTTCCACCCGGTCGGCACCTGCAAGATGGGCGCAGGCTCGACGGCAGTGGTCGACGGCCGGCTGCGGGTGCACGGCATTTCTGGCCTGCGCGTCGTCGATGCTTCGATCATGCCGGCGATCGTTTCCGGCAACACCAACTCTCCAGTGGTCATGATCGCGGAGAAGGCATCGGAAATGATCTTGCAGGACGCCAACCAGGAGAAATAATCCTCGGCGCATGGAGCGACCGACGCCGGCAGCGCCGAGGAGCTTTACTGCGGCTTTGTCGCGCAGATCGCGAAGCGATGCTGAGTGGCGCGTTCGAGCGCCTTGGGCCAACTCATCCGTCGAGCCTGGGCACGATGGATCGCGCCCAGTTTCCAGTCGACGACAGGTTGATCGAACCCGGCTTCGGCCAGCAAGCGAACAATCTCTTCCGCCCGTGCGCCGCCTGAGAAATAGACACGAGCAAGAATATTCTGGTGGCGTCTGGCCATGGCGGCGCCGTCATCGTCCGAGACCTGGGACTTGCCGGCCGTGAGCTTCTCCCAAAGTTCCCGCATACGCGTCGCCCAGTTGCGGCTGACAAAATCGCCGTCGATGACCAGCAGCCTGCCGGCGGGCTTCAGCAGCGAGAACCATTCGGCAAAGGCCGCCTTCGGATCGAGCAGCGTCCAGACCAGGTGACGGGTGACGATGACATCGTAGCTCGCTTTGTCCTCGAGCGTCCGTTCTGCATCCCTCATGATGAAGCGGATATCGGCGCCGCGTTTTTGTGCCTTGGCGCGCGCCTTGGCAAGCATGGCTTCCGACCAGTCGAGGCCTGTCACCACAAAGCCCAGATCGTGCATCAGATGCGAAATGACGCCAGTCCCGCAGGCGAGATCCAGAGACGCCCGCCCGGCGCCTGGCCCAATGTGCCTGGTTATGAGCGCGTGCCAGGCGGCACGCTCCTGCTCGGAAAAAATCTCGTGGCCGACCTGCAGGTCGAATGTCTCGGCGCGGTCGGACCAATAGTCCCGAATCTCGTCGCGCAGCGAATAGTTTGCGTGAGCCGTCATTGCCCGAAACGCACTCCCCAAAGCGGCTACATTGGAATTGCTCTAAAAGAAAAATCTTGATTATGCAATTCATGTTTCATAAGCGGGGCCGGCAACTGAATTGCGAGAGCCCAATGATTTTGAAATCGATATTTGCGGCCGCGGTCGCGCTCGCGGCCTTGATGCCGCTTATCCCAGGCGCGCGCGCCGAGACCGTCACCGACATTGCCGGCCGCAAGGTCGAGGTGAAGACGCCGGTCGAGAAGGTCATCCTCGGCGAAGGCCGGCAGATCTACCTGATCGCCGCGCTCGATACCGACAACCCTTTCAAGCGCATCGTTGGCTGGCGCGAGGATTTCTCCCAGGCCGATCCGGACAATTACGCCGTCTATCTGGAAAAATTCCCGTCGATGGCGGCGATACCGACCTTCGGCGGTTTCAAGGACGGCACCTTCGACATCGAGCAGGCCATCGCACTTGACCCGGACGTGATGATCATGAACATCGAGTCCAAGCAGGCAACCGAGGACGCGCAATACATCGAGAAGCTCGCCGCCGTCGGCATTCCGGTGGTCTATGTCGATTTCCGCGAGCAACCCTTCACCAACACCGAGCCGAGCATGCGCCTGATCGGCAAGCTGCTTGGCCAGGAACAGCGGGCCGAGGCGTTCATCGCCTACCGCGCGGCCCAGATCGCGCGCGTCACCGATGTGATCGCAGAGAAGAACCCCAAGCGCCCGACCGTGTTCATCGATCGCGCCGGGGGCTATTCCGATGATTGCTGCATGAGCTTCGGCAACGACAATTTTGGCAAGTTCGTCGACATGGCGGGCGGGGCCAATATCGCGGCCGACCTGATCCCGGGCACGTTTGGCGCGCTCAATCCCGAACAGATCATCGCCAGCGATCCCGACCAGGTGATTGTGACGGGCGGCAATTGGGAGGCCTATGTGCCGGGCGGCAAATGGGTCGACGTCGGTCCCGGCGCCGACGAAGCCGCGGCACTGAAGAAACTCAGGGGCCTGACCGAGCGGCCCGCGCTGACCGGCATCAAGGCGGTGGAGAACGGGCAGGTCCACGCCATCTGGCACCAGTTCTACAACAGCCCCTATCAGTTCGTCGCCATACAGCAGATGGCCAAATGGCTGCATCCCGACCTGTTCGCCGATCTCGACGCCGAGGCCACCTTCAAGGAGTTGCACGAGAAGTTCCTGCCGGTCGGGTACAGGCCTGGCCATTGGGTCTCGCTCTCCGATGAGCAGTGAACCGGCCGCACTGCCAGCCAAACAAGGGCGCGGGCTCTACCGCGCCCTTGTCCTGCGCAAGCAACTGATCCTGGCGGGGCTCGCCCTGGCGCTGTTGCTGAGCCTCTGCATCGACCTCGCGCTCGGGCCCGCAAGCTATAGCCTCGACCAGGTGGTGCTCGCCCTGGTTTCTCCCGGCAGTGTGCCGCTTCAGGTGCGCGTCGTGTTGTGGGACATCCGGCTTCCCATCGCGCTCATGGCAGTAGTCGTCGGCGCAGCACTGTCGGTCGCCGGTGCGCAGATGCAGACCATCCTCAACAATCCGCTCGCCAGCCCGTTCACGCTCGGCATTTCGGCGGCGGCCAGCTTTGGCGCAGCCCTCGCGCTCGCCTTCGGCGTCGCGCTGATCCCGGCCGCGATCGAATATATCGTGCCGCTCAACGCCTTCGTGGTGGCGATGCTGACCGCGCTCGTCATCCACCTTCTGAGCCTCAAGCGCGGCGTGACGGTCGAAACCATCGTGCTTCTCGGCATCGCGCTCGTATTCACCTTCAATGCGCTGCTGTCGCTCGTACAGTATCTTTCCTCCGAGCAGGCGCTCGCCGCGGTCGTGTTCTGGACGATGGGAAGCCTCACCAAAGCCACCTGGCCCAAGCTCATCATTACCAGCCTCATCCTTCTTGCAACACTTCCGATATTCGTGCACCGCGCCTGGGCGCTGACGGCGCTGCGGCTAGGCGAAGACAAGGCCGCGAGCTTTGGCGTCAAGGTCGCACGCCTCAGGCTCGAAACCATGATGATGGTGAGCCTCCTTGCTGCCATTCCCGTCGCCTTCGTCGGCACGATCGGCTTCATCGGGCTTGTCGGTCCGCACATCGCCCGCATGCTGATCGGAGAAGATCAGCGCTTCTTCCTGCCCGCCTCGGCGCTTTCGGGGGCGCTCATCCTTTCGGCGAGTTCGGTTGCCAGCAAGTCGCTCGTTCCAGGCACGATCTTCCCGATCGGCATCGTCACCTCGCTTATCGGCATTCCCTTCTTCATCTCGCTGATCCTCTCGAATGTGAGGCGCTCATGGTAACGATCAGGCTCGATGGTCTCGGAGCCTTCCACGGGGCGCGGCTCGTCCTTTCGGATGTTTCAACTCCCATGTTCCGGGGTGGCGAGGTTGTCGCCGTGATCGGACCCAACGCAGCGGGCAAGTCGACGCTGTTCAAGCGCATCGCAGGACTTCTGAAGGGCCCGGGACGCGTCTGCCTCGAGGGAGCGGTGAAGGGGCCGGACGGCATCTGCTATATGCCGCAGGATACGGCAGCCAACGCGGTGCTGACCGTCTATGAATCGATTCTGCTCGCCCGCAAGCAGGGCTCGGCATGGTCGGTCAGCGACGGCGACCTCGCACTCATAGACGGCATCCTGGCCGCGCTCAGCATCTCGGATCTTGCCTTTCGCAACGTCGGAGAATTGAGCGGCGGGCAAAGGCAGGTGGTAAGCATCGCCCAGACCCTGGCTCGCGAACCTGAAATCCTGCTGATGGACGAGCCGACGTCCGCGCTTGACCTGCACCGGCAGGTCGAGGTGCTGACCTTCATGCGCGGGCTTGCGCGCAAGCACGGAATTGCAGTGCTGATCGCAATTCACGACCTCAATCAGGCCCTGCGCTTCGCCGACAAATGCATCGTCATCGCCGAGGGGCGGATGGTCGCCTGCGGCACGCCGGAAGATGTCGTTACGCCGGCGCTTTTGCGTGGTGTGTACCGCGTCGAGGCCAGAATCGAGCGCTGCTCGCGGGGTATTAGTCATGTCATGGTGGACGGCGTTGCCGCCGAAACGGCAGCGACTGCATCGATAGCAGCCTAAGGCATCTGTGGTCGAAAGCCAAACGCGTAGAAAATAGATCGAAATTATGGCATAAATCTTTGAATCAAATACGTTTTATATCACCATGGCGGCTGCTTTGGCGACGAATGGAGGCATTCACTCACGACCACTGCACGTCCTTCGACGAGCCACTGTCGTACGAGATACCTTGGGTAGACAGAGGTCATGAAAACGCGCGATAAGGTTAGGCTGCGCTAGATTCAGAGATGGCCGGGGCACCAGATGATGGCACGCCGAATGTGCAACGCAATGCTTGGCTTCGCGGCGCTTGCCATAACCGCGTGCCAATCGGCGCCTGAAACGCCGCGACCCACTGTCGAACCTGCGTTAGGACCTGGACCCATTCCTGCCCAAACCGCCTCGGATCCTGCCGCTGTTCCTTCCGGCTCGGCAATTATTGATCAATCCGTGGCGGTCACTCCGCCTGCCAAGACCGTCCCGGCAAAATATGCTGCTTTTTCGGGTTTATGGGCCGGACGATTGGAGGGGATGTATGACGCCAAACTTGCTGTTCAGACGATTTCTTCCAATGGCAAGGTGACGGTCACCTATGCGTGGGGAACTCTGGGCGACAACCATCCGGGAGAGGCCGCCGGCGTTGGAAGAATTGTGGGGACTACGTTGAAGCTTGAGCGCCTGCCGAGTGGCGCAGACGTCAGTTTTGTCATGCGGCCCGACAGAACCCTGGCCGGAACCGTCAGGCTTGCCGGCCAGACCTACACGGGCGCGTTCCTCAAGCAATGATCGAAGACATGCCCGGAAGGCTATGTTGCTGTTGCCAGATCACTCCTGATCGAGAGATGGCCGCAGGCAGTTGGGTTTGTTCGACGCGCGCTTGGTCGCCAGTCTAGCCGCTGTTTGCGCTGACCGCGTCACCAGGCACCTTTGTGCGGGGCTGTATGCGCGCGGCGGCAGGCGCGAACACCGAAATCGCCTTCGGGTGGACCTTGAAATGCGCCGGGGTTGAGGTGACGATCTCACCGTCAGTATTCACCGGCATCGGCCTTTTCGTCTCGATGTCGAACTCGACGCATCTGGCTGTGCGAACCTCGCTCCAGGCGCCGTGCGTGCCCGAGCGGAACGAGCGCAACAAGAGCGCCATCTTCCAGAGATTCGTCATTTCCAGGCTGTACAGGTCGAGATGGCCGTCATCGATCTCCGCCGTCTCCTCGACGACGTTGCCGCCGCCATAGTGGCGGCCGTTGCCGACCGCTATCTGGTAGGTCTCGACTTCGGTCGTTGCGCCCTTTTCGGTAATCCTTGCTTCAAAGTGGCGGGCCTTGGTCAACACTTTCATGGCCGCCAAGGCATAGCCAAACCTGCCGAAACGCTTCTTCAGCGCCGGATCCAGCCCCTGGGCAAGATCGGTGCTGAGGCCGATGCTCGCGACGTTGAAGAAAGCGTGGCCATTGACGGTCCCGATATCGATCAGACGTCGTCCGCCCTCTACTATCACGTCAGCCGCCTTCCCAAGATCCAACGGTATTTCGAGGGTACGCGCCAGATCGTTCGCCGTCCCCATCGGAATGATGCCCATCGGCAGCCCGCTTTCCATGACCGCGACCGCCGCCGAGGACACCGAGCCATCGCCGCCGCACACGATCACAAGATCGGCCCCACGGCGAAGGCGCACGATGTCGCGTGCTATCTCGGGCAGTGCCTCAAATGTCTCGACGCTGACGCGGAGCCCTCCGGCTTCCAGCCGCTCGACGACCGGTGCGAGAGATTCCTGCCCGCGTCGTGCCTTTGGATTGATGAGTAGAAGCGCGCGTCTGTTCGTCATGTCATTCATGCGGCGTAGATAGGGTGCGTGCCTGCGGATTACGACGTCGACAGGGCGCCTGGGAAAACAAGTCACAAAATCATGGCTTTGGCAGCCGCTTGCGGAGGTTGAAATTCGGCTGACATGGTAATACCTTGTGGAAAATGGGTATTACCAAGGTGCAAGATGAGATGACCAACACAGTCACAGCCAAAGGACAGGTGACCATCCCGAAGCCGGTCCGGGACCTGCTCGGAATCGTTCCGGGCAGCAAGGTTGATTTCCGCCGCACCGATGACGGCAATGTGGTGATTGTGCGTAGTGACAAGAAGCAGCCCGTGAGCCGCTTCGCGAAATTGCGCGGCCATGCCGGCAAGGGGCTCGACACCGACGCGATCATGGCACTGACGCGTGGCGACGCGTGACGCTGGTCGACACCAACGTTTTGCTCGATCTTGTCACGGACGATGCGAACTGGGCGGATTGGTCGATCGCCCGGCTTGAGGCGGCAAGCCTCGATGGGCCGTTGTTGATCAACGATGCGGTCTATGCCGAACTTGCCGTCCGCTATGACCGCATCGAGAGTATCGACGCGTTTCTTGACGAAGCCGGTCTCCAAATGGCTCCGATGCCCCGGGCAGCACTGTTCCTCGCCGGAAAGGTCTTTACGCAGTATCGCAAATCGGGCGGATCGCGCACTGGCGTGCTGCCTGACTTCTTCATTGGCGCCCATGCGGCCGTCAATGGACTGCCGCTGCTCACCCGCGACGTTGGCCGCTATCGCACCTATTTTCCATCGCTGAAACTGATCGCACCGGGCGCCTGAACAGCCCGCCTGCCCGAGAACATGTGTGCGTAGGCCCCGCGGCTTGGGTCTACGCCATCGTGGCGAAAAGAATTGCAACTCCACCGAGAATAATCCTGGATCGACCGCGTTCTCCCCCAGGTAACAGCGCCCCCTTGGTGACCGGAGAGACCACAATGGAAATTATTGACTGCGAACGCATCGCGAAGGCCAAGCGGGCTTTCACGACCCGCCGAATTCCCACTGAGCGCATGCGGATGTTGCTTTCGCCTCCCGCCGAACCGAAGGCAGGCGACCTGGTGCTCGCGCGGATCGAGGCGCTCGGTCACCACAAGTCGGTCGAGCTGCCCTCGGGACGCAAGGCGGCACTTGCCGCGACGGACGAAGTCGTCCTGGCCTACGGCAACCGCTACGCCCCTGATCAGTTCGAGGCGATCGTTCCGGCAGATCTCGGACCGTGCCATATGGTGGCGGCAGGCGGAGTGGCTTCGCGGGCGTTGGCATGGCACGACAAGACCATGTCTCCGACTGCGATCGTGCCGCTCGGCCTCGTCACCAACTCATGCGGCCGCGTTCTGAACGTTGCAGACTTTGCGGTCGCGCCGCAGCCGGCGCGGCTCACCCCGCCGACAATCGTTGTCTTCGGAACGTCGATGAATTCGGGCAAGACGACAACAGCTGCAAGCCTCGTGCGTGGTTTGACCAGGGCAGGTTTCGCAGTTGGTGCGGCAAAGGTGACCGGAACCGGAGCCGGCAATGATCTCTGGTCGATGATGGATGCCGGAGCATGCGCCGCTCTTGATTTTACTGTTGCCGGCTTTGCCACGACCTATCTCGCCCCAATCGATGCCATCGTCGAGGGCGCGCAGCATTTGCTGCATTCTCTTGCCGCCACCGGGGCGGACATCGCGGTTCTGGAGGTCGCGGATGGGCTATTCCAGTCCGAGACGGCGGCGCTGGCAAAGTCCCCGAAATTCCGCGAGCTGACCGGCGGCGTGCTGTTTGCCGCAGGCGATGCGATGGGGGCGGTGGCGGGCTGCGAAAGGCTGCGCGAGCTTGGATACGACGTGCTCGGGCTCAGCGGGCTCTTGACCTGCTCGCCGCTGGCGCGCCGGGAAGCAGGCGCTGCCAACGTCCCTGTCTATGGCGTCAAGGAACTCACCGATCCGGCGACCGCGGCAAGCATAGTCTCAGGGATATTGAACCCGCGCCTGATGGTGATCGCTGGAGGTGCACAATGCGTCTACCAGGAATCCTGATCGGCACGCGACTGGTCGCCCTTGCGGTTCTTGTCGCCATCGGCTTTGCCAAGGCCGCCACGTCGCTCGCTCTTGTCGCCATCGTCGGTGCGGCGGTTTCCGGGGAACCGCAGCCGCTCGGGCAGGGCAGGCTGATCGTGGCCAGCCTTTCGCTTGGCATCGCGCTCTTCGCACTCGGGGTGATGCAGCGCCGACAGGGGGCAGCTTTTGCACTGGACTATGTGCGCGAGGTCCGCAGACTGCTGGTCGAGCAACTCTTCGCATTGCCGCCTGGCGCCGGCCGGACCGGTCTCGGCCTGGTAATGACCCGCCTCCTCACCGACCTCTCCGCCATCAGATCCTGGCTGGCCGACGGCGTGGCTTCCCTCTTTGTTGCGGGTCCTTCCGTCGTTCTCATCGTGGTTGGCGCCTTCTGGCTTGTCCCAGGGGTTGCGCCGTTCCTGCTTTGCGGCGTTCTTGCCTGGTCGATCGTCTGTCTTGTTGCCCTGCCGTTTCTTCACCGGGCCATCCGCGAAAGCCGGCGGAGGCGGGGACGGCTTGCCGGTCGTCTCGGCGACATCGTTGCCGCCCGGGCGGCGTTTGCCCATTTCGGCAAAAGCGGAACGTCCACACGCAAGATCGACCGGATGTCGGAAGCGCTCAACATGTGGCTCGTTCGCCGGGCAGGGTGGTCGGGGGCTGCGCGCGCGTCCAGTGACTTCGTCATGCCCGTGATCGTCGTCATTCTCGTGGCCTATGCGTTTTCGGGCCGCCCGGCGATGCTGGTTGGCGATCTCAGCACGCTATTGCTCCTCGCCGGACTGACGGTTGGCCAGCTTTCCGACCTCGCTCGCGCCGCCGATTATCGGCTTGCCTATGTCGAGTCCCGCCGCCGGATTGCCTCCATCCTGGCAAGGCCGGTGCTTGCGGATCCTGTGAATCCAGTTCCCCTGCCGCGCTCGACGTCAGGCCGGCGGCTGCGCATCGAATTTCATTGCCGAAACGGCACGCCGTCAAAAGTGCTGGATGCCGCGCCCGGCGCCTCGATCCTGCTTGGCGGTGATACGCCTGAAGCACGCAGCGCGCTTTTTTCCAGCATCGCAGGTTTTGAGGAAAACAGCGGCCTGGCGATTTTCCTCGATGACATTCCTGTCGACAAGATTTCGCGGCGCGACCGGCGCCGGGCAATCACCCTTTTGTCGCCGGCGATCCCGTTGGTGCGGGCTACAATGGTCGACAATATAGCCCTGGGAGCGCCCTCAGCGACCCCGCAGGAAGAGATAATCGCCACGGCCTCGCTGTGCGGCCTGGCAGTCGATGGACCGCCAGACAGCGGCCAGAGACTGGAGCCCCCTCAAATCAGTGCCATGCAGGCCGCCCGGATCCGTGCCGCACGAGCGCTGGTTCGATCAGCGGCCGTGCTCCTTATCGACGACATCGATGTCTGCAAGGACCGGGACTTGCTTGCGGCCGTTCTTGCACACGCGCGTGCCGCGCAAACGACAGTGATCGTCTCGTGCGAAGCAGCCACTGCGGGCATGGAATTCGATGATACCTGCCTTCTCGATTGCGAGTGATCGGGAGATCGCCTCGGCGCTGCCACATGTCTTGTTGCAACCATAAATAGTCGCGACTAGCGACATCGATCCACAATATGGATCGCATTTTCGCCGCAAGTCGCTGATATACAGCCGATTGCATGGCAAAAATCGGTTATGCGAAATAATCGGTCCATGATATAGACCTGTATGCGAAAATCTGGAATGAGCGGGAGGAGATCGCTTCGTTCCCGATTTCGGCGTGAGCAGGCGTTATTGCCTGGTCCGAGCGGAGGAGCTTGAGGCATGGCAGCCGCCAGCAACAACACGATGATCATCGATACGCCGGCCGAGGTGCTGGATGCGCGGCCAGGGTCACGGCTGATGTGGCCGGTCGAGGCGGTGGCCTCGATCCTGCTCGTCTTCGTCATCGGTCTGCTGCTCGCCGGCGTCATCTCGCGCTACGTGCTATCGCTGCCGATCGTCTGGATCGATGAGGCCGCCTCCATCTCCTTTCTCTGGCTCGCCATGCTCGGCTCGGCCATCGCCATCGACCGCAACGAGCATCTGCGTCTTACCATCTTCCTCAACCTGATCCCCGAGCGCGGCCGCCACTTCGTGGACGCCCTCGCTTTGCTCGTCGTGGCGACGGTGCTGCTCGCGCTGATCGTGCCGGCAAGCCAGTATGTACAGGAAGAGTGGTACGTCACCTCGGCAGCGCTCAACATTCCGATGAGCTTCCGCGCCTCGGCAATTGTCGCCGGGCTGGCATTGATGTCGGTTATCGCCGTGGGCCACGCGATCCGCGCAGCGACGCTCGCCAACCTGGCCGCCGCTGTCGCAGTCATTGCCGCACTGGCCGTGGTCGGCTGGCTGCTTTCGCCATTGTTCCTCACGCTCGGCTACGCCAACATCGTCATCTTTCTCGTCGGCGTGGTGGCGGTCTGCCTTCTGCTCGGTGTGCCGATCGCTTTCTGTTTCGGCGTCGGCACGATCGCCTTCATCGCCTTCAGCACGCACGTGCCGATGATCGTGCTTGTCGGCCGCATCGATGAGGGGATGTCGAGCCTCATCCTGCTGTCGGTGCCGATCTTCGTCCTGCTCGGCTGTGTGCTCGACGCGACAGGCATGGGCAAGGCGATCGTCGAATTCATGGCGTCGCTGCTCGGCCATGTGAAGGCCGGCATGTCTTACGTGCTGCTGGGCTCGATGTTCCTCGTCTCGGGCATTTCCGGTTCGAAGGTTTCCGACATGGCGACTGTCGCTCCGGCACTTTTCCCCGAAATGAAGCGGCGCGGCCACAAGCCCAAGGAGATGATCGCGTTGCTCGCAACCGGCGCTGCGATGGCCGATACGGTGCCGCCATCGATCGTGCTGATTGTGCTCGGCTCGGTCGCAGGCGTTTCGATCGCCGCGCTTTTCACCAGCGGCTTCGTCATCGCCGTGGTTCTGTTGCTCGTCCTTGCGGTGCTCGCGCGCTGGAAGGCTTCGGGCGAAAGCATGGAAGGCGTACATCGCGCTCCGTTCTCGCTCGTCTGGAAGACGCTGCTCGTCTCCGGCCCCGCACTGGTGCTTCCCTTCCTGATCCGCGGCGCCGTCGGCGGCGGCGTCGCCACCGCCACCGAGGTTTCCACAATCGCCGTGCTCTATGCGCTGGTCATCGGCGCCTTGTTTTATGGCGGCATCGGCGCCAAGAAATTCTACGCCATGCTGGTCGAGACGGCGGCGCTGTCCGGCGCCATCCTGCTCATTCTCGGCACCGCCTCGGCAATGGCCTGGGCGCTGACGCAAACCGGCTTCGCCAACCAACTGGCCATCTACATGACCGACCTGCCGGGAGGCTGGTTCTCCTTCATGCTCGTCACCATCGCCGTCTTCATGGTTCTCGGCTGCGTCCTTGAAGGTCTGCCAGCGATCGTTCTGATGGCGCCGATCATGTTTCCGATCGCCGCTCGGCTGGGTATCAACGACGTGCACTATTCGATGGTCGTCGTGACGGCGATGAACATTGGACTCATGGCGCCGCCTATCGGCATCGGCTTCTACATCGCCTGCAAGATCGGCGACGTCTCGCCCGACGAGGCTATGAGCGCCATCTGGCCCTACCTCGGTGCGTTGCTTGCCGGCCTGTTGCTGATCGCCGCCGTCCCGGCGCTGTCGGTAGCCTATCTCTAGCCACTCGGATTCAACCAGGAGGAAACACGATGACCATCACCCGCCGCAGCTTGATGATTGGCGCAGCCGCATCCATCCCGCTCGTGAGCACCATCCGCTACGCCGGGGCGCAGGCGGCGGAGTTCAACTATAAATACGCCAATAACCTGCCGCTCACCCACCCGATGAACCTGCGCGCGCAGGATGCCGTCGAGAAGATCCGCGAGGAGACCGGCGGCCGCGTCGCCATCCAGATATTCCCCAGCAACCAGCTCGGCGCCGACACCGACATGCTGAGCCAGGTTCGCTCGGGCGGCGTCGAATTCTTCACGCTGTCGCCGCTGATCCTTTCCACGCTCGTCGCCAATGCCTCGATCAGCGGCATCGGCTTTGCCTTCTCGGACTACGACGCCGTGTGGGCGGCGATGGATGGCGACCTCGGCAAATATGTGCGCGGCGAGATCGAGAAATCGAACCTGGTCGTCATGGAAAAGATCTGGGACAACGGCTTTCGCCAGATCACCAGTTCCGTCGGCCCGATCGAGACGCCCGCGAACCTCGAAGGCTTCAAGATTCGCGTCCCGGTCAGCCCGCTCTGGACCTCGATGTTCACCGCCTTCAAGTCGGCGCCGGCCAGCATCAACTTCGCCGAAGTGTATTCGGCTCTGCAGACGAAGATCGTCGACGGGCAGGAAAACCCGTTCGCCATCATCTCCACGGCCAAGCTCTACGAGGTGCAGCAGTTCTGCTCGGTCACCAACCACATGTGGGACGGCTTCTGGTTCCTCGCCAACAAGCGGGCCTGGGAGGCGATGCCGCAGGACATGCGCGAGATCGTCGCCAGGAACCTCAACGAGGCCGGCGTGAAGGAGCGCGAGGACGTCGCCAAGCTCAATGCCACGCTTGAGCAGGAGCTCGCCGCCAAGGGCATGAAGATCAACCATCCGGATGCGGCCCCGTTCCGGCAGACGCTGAAGGACGCCGGCTTCTACTCCGAGTGGAAGGGCAAGTACGGCGACGAAGCCTGGGCCATCCTGGAAAAGGCTGTTGGCGCCAGCCTGACCTGAGCGCAGGGCAGTTCCCGGGCGGGCAGGGCATGTGGCTCAACCGCCCGATAACTGCCGCGATTTTTGTAAGGAATTCCATGGTGGTCGACCGGCTCAGGGGAAAATCCGCAATCGTCTTTGGCGCCGGGTCGTCCGGACCCGGCTGGGGCAACGGCAAGGCAGCCGCGGTCGCCTTCGCGCGCGAAGGCGCGCGCGTCGCCTGCGTCGATCTCGCTGCGGCGGCCGCCGCTGAAACCGCTGAAATCATCCGCGACGAAGGCAACCAGGCGATCGCGTTGTCGGCCGACGCGACCAATCTGGCCTCAGTCGAACTGGCAGCAGCGGCGGCAATGGAGGCGTTCGGCGCCATCGACATCCTGCACAACAACGTGGGCGTGACCCATATGGGCGGTCCCATTGAACTCGATGAGGACGCGTTCCAGGCCGCCCTCGATCTCAATATCGGATCGGTCTACCGCACCGCCAAGGCGGTGTTGCCGCATATGCTCAAGGGCGGCGGCGGTGCGATCGTCAATATCTCGTCACTCGCCGCGATACGCTACGTCGGTTATCCCTATTTCGCCTATTATGCGGCCAAGGCCGCGGTGAACCAGGCCACTGTGGCGCTGGCCATGCAATATGCCCCGCAAGGTATTCGCGCCAACTGCATCATGCCGGGCCTGATCGACACGCCGATGATCTATCAGCAGATTTCCAGCCAATACGGCTCGGCTGACGAGATGGTGGCCGCCCGCAACGCCATGGTGCCGATGGGCAGGATGGGAACAGCGTGGGACGTCGCTGCGGCGGCCGTGTTTCTTGCCTCCGAGGAGGCGCGCTTCGTCACCGGCGTTTGCCTGCCTGTCGATGGCGGCCAAAGCTGCGCCGTCTGCGAGCTCCGCTGACCATGGACATGGCGCCGCCCCCAGACCGCGATCAGACCGGCTCGCAGAGCGTCGACCGGGCGCTCAGCCTTCTTTCGATGGTCGGCCGGCACGCCGACCGCGGTGTTTCGCTCTCCGATATCGTCGAGGAAAGTGGGCTCAACAAGCCGACAACGCGCCGCCTGCTGCTGGCGCTGATGCGCGCGGGAATGATCGAGCAGGACGAGACGACGCGGCGCTATTATCTCGGCGAGGAGGCCTACGTGCTGGGCAGCCTCGCCTCGCGACGTTTCGGCCTGCTTCAGGTCTCGATGGAAAGTCTGCTGCGCCTTTCGAAGAAGACTGAGGATGCCAGCTTCCTCTCGGTCCGCCGCGACACATACTCAGTCTGCCTCTATCGCGAGGAGGGGACCTATCCGGTCAGGACCCACGCGCTGCAGGCCGGCTTCGAGCACCCACTGGGCGTCGGCGCCGGCTCGCTCGCCATGCTCGCCGCACTCCCCGACGAGGAAGTGGAAGCGGTGCTTGCCGCCAACGACGCGGTGCTCAAATCCGACTACCCAATGCTGCCGGTCGAGCAGATCCGGCGCGATGTAGAGACGACGCGCGCCAACGGCTATTCGCTCAATCCCGGCCGCATCGTCGCCAATTCCTGGGGCGTCGGGGTTGCGCTTCGCAGCGCCGACGCACGGCCAGTCGGCGCGCTGTCGATCGCGGCGATCGACAGCCGGATGCAGCCGGCAAGGCAAATCGAACTCGTCGGATATCTCATGCTGGAGGCAAAGCGCGTCGAGGAACGGCTTGCCCAGATGTTCGCCTCGCGCGCGCATATGCGCGAGCACCCCACTTTAAAGCCGCGCACCAGGAGGTTGTCACAATGACGGAGGCTCACACCGACGGACGGGCGCATTCCGCGTTAGGAAAGGAAAACACCGGGCAGTTGATGGCGACGGCAGCGGCGTCCACGCTTGCTCATGCCGGTGTCGAGCCCTGCGACGTCGCCGCCATCTTCGTCTACGTGTCGTCGCTGGAGCGCGCGAAGTCATGACCATGGCTGCAGGCGGCGTGACGCCTTCCTCCACGCGCGTCATGAACCTCTCGCATTTTTTGACCCAGGCGGCACGCCGCAATCCGCACGATATTGGCTTCGTCTGGCGCGAGCGGCAGTGGACATGGCGCGAGATGGAAGTGCGCGTCAACGCGATGGCCGCTGCACTCCGCGACGCGTTCGGCGTGACAAAGGGCGATCGAATCCTCGTCCAGTCGGCCAATTGCAATCAGATGTTCGAATCTATGTTCGCCTGCTTCCGGCTCGGGGCCGTCTGGGTGCCGGCGAACTACCGCCAGTCGCCGGACGAAGTCGCCTACCTCGCCAAGGCGAGCGGCGCGCGTGGCCTGATCTGCGGCGCGGGCTTCCCGGCTCATGCTGCTGCCTGCCGGGAAACAGCCCCCGGGATCGACTTCGTCCTGTCGATCGGCGCGGCCGAATTCGGCGATGACTACGACGCCGTCGCCGCCCGTTTTGCCGCCCGGACCGTTGCCAGCGTCGCCGTCGATCGCGACGATCCCTGCTGGTTCTTCTTCACCTCCGGCACGACCGGCCGGCCAAAGGCCGCCGTGCTCACGCATGGCCAGATGGGCTTTGTCATCACCAATCATTTGTGCGACCTGGTGCCCGCCACGACGCGCGACGACGCCTCGATCGTGGTGGCGCCGCTGTCGCATGGGGCCGGCATTCATCAACTCGTGCAGGTGGCGCACGGCGCCAAGTCTATCCTGCTGCCAACCGACAAGCTCGACGTGCCGACGGTCTGGGCGCTGGTCGAAGAATGGCGGGTGACCAACGCCTTCACCGTGCCGACCATCCTCAAGATGCTGGTCGAGGACGACAGCGTCGACCGGTTCGACCATTCCTCGTTGCGCTATGTCATCTATGCCGGTGCGCCGATGTACCGCGCCGACCAGAAGCGGGCGCTCGAGAAGCTCGGGCCGGTTCTGGTCCAGTATTTTGGCCTGGGGGAAGTCACGGGCAATATCACTGTGCAGCCTCCTTCCTATCATTCCGTCGAGGATGGTCCGCAAGCGCGCATCGGAACCTGCGGTTTCGAGCGCACAGCCATGCAGGTCGAGATCCAGGACGACGCCGGCAATGCCGTCTCGCCGGGCGAAACCGGCGAAATCTGCGTGATCGGGCCTGCAGTCTTCGCCGGCTATTACGACAACCCGCAAGCCAACGCCGCAGCGTTCCGCAACGGCTGGTTCCGCACCGGCGATCTGGGCCACATGTCCGAGGACGGCTTCGTCTACATCACCGGCCGCTCGTCCGACATGTATATCTCCGGCGGCTCCAACATCTATCCGCGCGAGATCGAGGAGAAGATCCTGCTCCATCCCGACATAAGCGAAGCCGCCGTTCTCGGCATTCCCGATCCCGTCTGGGGCGAGGTCGGCGTCGCGGTTTGCGTCGCCCGCGCCGGCGTTGTGCGCGAAACGATCGCGATTGAGCGCTGGCTGGAAGGCAAGCTCGCCCGCTACAAGATGCCCAAGCGCTTCGTGTGGTGGGAGACGATGCCCAAATCGGCCTATGGCAAGATCGCCAAGAAGTTGATTCGCGAAGAGCTGGAGCGCCGAGGCGAGTTGGGACCGTCCGAGCCGAAGCTCTCGGCATGAGGAGCAGGCGATGAACAGCAGCCACCAAAGCCGCGCCGTGGCGATCACCGGCGGCGCATCGGGCATCGGCCTTGAGACGGCGCGCCTGCTGACCGAGCGCGGCTTCGAAATCTTCCTCTTCGACCTCGCCGGGCCAGCGCTGGGTTCGGCCTGCACGGATCTCGGCCTCAGCGAGGAACGCGGCATCGTCTGCAACGTCGTCGACGAAGCGGCTGTCGACGAGGCCATCGGCCGGATCACCGCCGCGCACAGCCTCGCCGCGGTCGTGAACTGCGCCGGCATAGCGATGGACCGGCCGTCGGTCGAGACCAGCGTCGAGGATTTCCGCCGGATTGTCGACGTGAACCTCACCGGAACGTTCATTGTCTCGCGGGCTGCGGCGCGCTACTGGCTTGAACGGGAGCTGCCGGGGGCGATTGTCAATATCACCTCTGTTTCTGGACTTTGCGGCAACAAGGGCCGCAGCGCCTATGGCGCATCGAAAGGCGGCCAGAATCTGCTCACGCTCGTCATGGCCAATGAGCTCGGCGTCGATGGCATCCGCGTCAACGCCGTCGCACCCGGGCCGATCGAAACGCCGCTGACGCAGGCCGTCCACACCGAGGACGTCCGCCGGCAGTGGTTGGATCGCGTGCCGCAGCGCCGCTACGGCACGCCGCGCGAGATCGCGGGAGCGGTGGCTTTCCTGATTTCAGACGAGGCCAGCTACATCAACGGCCAGATTCTCGCCGTCGATGGCGGCTTCATCCATGCCGGCCTTGTCGCCTGAGATGGCTCCGATGCGCAGCATCCGCCATCCCGGTCCGATCGCGTCGGAACGTTTCGCAGCGATGCCCTGCGCCGCAGAGCCGCTGACGCTGCGGCTTGAAGCCGGCAGCTCGATCAATGACGCCGTGGCGCAGGCCCTCGCGGTCGCCGGATTCAGCAGCGGATACATCCGCCTGCGCAACGCGCGGGTTGACCCAATGCGCTACGTCGTCCCCGCCGCCTCTCCAGATGGCACGCACGCCGCGTGGTACAGCGATACATTCGCACCGGAAGGCATAACGGTCATCGAGGATGCGGGCCTCGTCGCCGGCCGGCGGGACGAGCGGGCATTTTTTCATTGCCATGGCATCTGGCGCACCCCCGACGGCGTGCGGCGCATGGGCCATCTCCTGCCGCTCGACTCGCGCTTGGCGGAGCCGGTTGAGGTCACCGCCTGGGGTATCGAGGGCGCGCTGTTCGACGTGCGCGACGACGCCGAGACGAATTTTCGCCTTTTCGCGCCGATCAGGGCTCCGCTCCTGGGTGAGCGCCGCGGCCGCCGCGCCGCCATCTGCACGGTAAGGCCCAACGAGGATATCGGCCAGGCGATCGAAGCCCTTTGCCGACGGCACGGCTTTGACCACGCCTCGATCCAGGGCATCGGCAGCCTGGTCGGCGCGGATTTCGACGACGGCTCGGCGGTCTCCTCCTATGCGACGGAAGTTCTCGTCACGGACGGCGCTGTGCGCTCCGGTCGTTGCACGCTCGACATCGCGCTGGTCGGCATGGACGGTGTGATAAGCTCAGGTCGCCTTCGCCGCGACGCTAACCCCGTCTGCGTGACGTTCGAACTGCTGGTTGTCGCATCCGATGAGAAATCTGCCTAGTTGAGGATGCTGACCACGCTGTGTGCCGTGTCGCTGCGGCCCCACTTGGTCGACCGTGGATCAGGATCATCCGAAATTTAGGTTTCACGACCCGGTCAGAGCGGTTTTCGCATCCATTTTGCCAGGACCCCAACGATGCCTTCCCGGAACGACAGCACCGCGACAACGAAGATGATGCCTTGGCCGATCGTGACCCAGTCGCCGAATGTGGCGAGGTAGTTTTGCATCGTGACGATGACTGCCGCGCCGACGATCGGTCCGAACACCGTGCCCATGCCGCCCAACAGCGTCATCAGCACGACTTCGCCGGACATCGTCCAGTAGACGTCGGTAAGCGACGCCAACTGGAACACGATGGCCTTGGTTGCGCCGGCGACGCCGGCGAGCGTGGCCGACAGCACGAATACGGCGAGCTTGTAGCGGTTGACCCGATAGCCCAGCGAGATCGCGCGCGGCTCGTTCTCGCGGATCGCCTTCAACACCTGGCCAAACGGCGAATGGATGATCCGATAGATCAGCAATATGCCGGCGAAGAAGATGGCGAGCACGAAGAAATAGAGAACTTCGCTCGAACGCAGGTCGATCAGCCCGAACAGATGGCCGCGCGGCACGGCCTGGATGCCGTCCTCGCCGCCGGTAAACGCCGCCTGCAGCGAGAAGAAATAGATCATCTGCGCAAAAGCCAGCGTCACCATGGCGAAATAGATGCCGTGGCGGCGAATGGCGAGCGAGCCGATGGCGAGACCGAGCACGGCTGCCACCAGCGTGCCCGCGATAATGGCAAGTTCAGGCGTCAGGCCCCACACCTTTGCCGCATGGGCCGAGACGTAGCTCGCCATGCCGAAATAGGCCGCGTGGCCGAAGGACAGGAGACCGCCGAAGCCGAGCAACAGGTTGAAGGCGCAGGCAAACAGCGCGAAGCACAGCACCTTCATGACAAAGATCGGATAGAGCAGAAATGGCGCGGCGATGAGGAAGACGAAGAGCGCGGCGAAGATCGCAAGGTGATGACGGGGCATGCCCGCGGCGCCGACCGACGTTATGGCCGCCATGGCGATCGGGTTGGTGTCGGTTGTCATCACACACTCCGTCCAAACAGACCTGCGGGCTTGACCAGCAGCACGAGCGCCATGATGACAAAGATTACCACGGCCGAGCCTTCCGGATAGAACACGCGGGTCAAACCCTCGATCAGCCCAAGCCCGAAGCCGGTGAGGATCGAGCCGAGGATCGAGCCCATGCCGCCGATGACGACGACGGCGAAGACGACAATGATCAGGTCTGCCCCCATGTTCGGATTGACTGCGTATATCGGCGCGGCGAGCACGCCGGCGAAACCCGCGAGTGCGACGCCGAAACCATAGGTGAGCGTGACCAGCAGCGGCACGTTGATGCCGAACGCGCCGACCATGGTCGGGTTCTCGGTCGCAGCCCTGAGATAGGCGCCAAGCCGGGTCTTTTCGATGATGAACCAGGTCGCGAGGCACACGATGAGGGAAGCCACGATCACCCAGGCGCGCGAATTGGGCAGGTACATGAAGCCAAGATTGTACCCGCCGTTCAGAAGCGGCGGCGGCGGGTACGGCAGGCCGGATACGCCGAAAAACTGGCGGAAGAAGCCGACGATGATCAGCGCCAGGCCGAATGTGAGAAGCAGCCCGTAGAGATGGTCGAGGTGATATAGCCGTCGGATCAGGACGCGCTCAAGCACGATGCCGGTGACGCCGACAATCGGCGGGACGATGAACACAGCCCACCAGTAACCGACGCCAAGATAGTTGAGCAGCATCCATGCGCCGAAGGCGCCCAGCATGTACTGGGCGCCATGCGTGAAATTGATGATGTTCAGGAGACCGAAGATGACCGCCAGCCCGAGGCTCAGAACCGCATAGAAGGAGCCATTGATCAGCCCGAGCAGCAATTGCCCGAACAGGACCTGAGGCGGAATTCCAAGCAGTTCGAACATGGTCGCTCCAGCTGACTTATCGACAAAACGACGCGCCGAGCTGTTCGGCGCATCGTTGGCGAGGCTCGCTTACTTGACGAGCGAACAGCCGCCTTCGGCGAGCGGGCGGAACGCCTTGTCGGCCGGAATGGTGGCTACCGTCTCGAAATAGTCCCATGGAGCCTTCGATTGGTCCGGCTTCTTGACGCGGAACAGATACATGTCGTGCAGCTTGCGCCCGTCGGCGCGGATGGTGCCCTTGCCGAACAGCGGATCCTCGGTCGGCATTTCCTTCATTTTGGCCATCACCTTGGCCGCATCCTTGTCGCCGACGGCCTCGACGGCCTTAAGATAATGCAGGACAGAAGCGTAGACTCCGGCCTCGATCATCGAAGGCTTTTGTCCGGCATTCCGCTCCTGGAAACGGGCAGAGAACTCCCGCGTTTGATCGTTCTTGTCCCAGTAGAACGCGCTGGTGAGCACGAGGCCTTGCGCCACTTCGAGGCCAAGCGCATGCACGTCGTTGATGAACATCAGCAGGGCGGCGAGCGCCTGGCCTCCCTGGGTGATGCCAAATTCCGACGCCTGCTTGACCGCGTTGATCGTGTCGCCGCCGGCATTGGCGAGCCCGACGACCTTGGCGCCCGACCCTTGCGCCTGCAGCAGGAAGGACGAAAAATCCTGGCCGGGGAAAGGATGACGGACGGCGCCGAGAACCTTGCCGCCCGATGCTTCGACGACCGCCGTCGTATCGCGCTCGAGCGCGTGGCCGAAGGCGTAGTCGGCTGTGACGAAGAACCAGCTATCGCCGCCCTGTGCGACCATGGCCGAGCCCGTGCCGTTGGCAAGCGCCCAGGTGTCGTAGGTCCAGTGGACGGTGTTGGGCGAACAGGCTTTGCCGGTGAGGTCGGACGAGGCCGGACCCGAGGCGAGGAAGATCTTGTTCTTCTCCTTGGTGATCTCGTTGACGGCGAGCGCCACCGAGGAGGTTGGCACATCGGCGATCACATCGACATTTTCGGTGTCGTACCACTGGCGGGCGATGTTCGAGCCGACGTCCGGCTTGTTCTGGTGGTCGGCGGAGACGATCGACACATTGATGCCCTTGTCCGTCGCCTTGAAGTCTTCGACCGCCATCTGGGCCGCGATGACCGAGCCTTCGCCAGCGATGTCTGCATAGATGCCGGAACGGTCATTCAGAACGCCGATCTTGACATCTGTGGCGTAGGCCGCGCCGGCCATCAGCAGGCTCGCCGTCGAAGCCAGGACAAATCCCATTTTTCTCATCGCTACTTCCCTCCGATTGCGGCGCAACGCGCCGTTGATGATTGTCTAGACACCGAGATATGCGTGCAGCTTGTCGATGTTGGCGTCGAGCTCGCGGTTGGGGATGGTGTCGATCACGCGCCCCTGTTCCACCACATAGTGACGGTCCGCGACCAACGCGGCGAAATGAAAATTCTGTTCGACGAGCACGATCGTGAATCCCTCGTCCTTGAGCCGGGCAATGGTGCGGCCGATCTGCTGCACGATGACCGGCGCAAGCCCTTCGGTCGGCTCGTCGAGCAGCAAGAGCTTGGCGCCCGTCCGCAAGATCCGGCCGATGGCGAGCATCTGCTGTTCGCCGCCCGAGAGCTTGGTGCCTTGGCTCGAAAGCCGTTCCTTCAGGTTCGGGAAGAGCTCGAAAATCTGCTCGACGGTGAGCCCACCGGGGCGCACCTGCGGCGGCAGCATCAAATTCTCCTCGACAGAGAGGCTGGAAAAGATCGCCCGTTCCTCGGGGCAGTAGGCGATGCCCATCTGTGCGATCAACCGCGACGGCAGCTTGATCGTTTCCCGACCTTCATAGGTGACCGAGCCCGAGCGCCTGGATAGAATTCCCATGATCGCCTTCAGCGTCGTCGTCTTGCCGGCGCCATTGCGGCCGAGCAGCGTCACCACTTCACCTTCGCCAACCTCGAAACTGACGCCGTGAAGCACATGGCTCTCGCCGTACCAGCCCTGCAGGCCATCGACGCGAAGCAGGGGTCTCGTCGAGGGGCCAGCAGCCGGCCTGCTTGCAAGTTCAACTTCAGGCATGTCCGGCCCCGATATAGGCTTCGATAACGCGCGGATCCTTGGAAACGGCAGCATAGTCGCCTTCGGCGAGGACTTTGCCACGAGCGAGCACAGTGATGCGGTTCGACAGCGAGGCGACGACCGACAGATTGTGCTCAACCATCAAAATGGTGCGGTTCTTGGCGATGCGCCGGATCAGCGCCGAGATGCGCTCGATGTCTTCCTGCGCCATGCCGGCCATGGGCTCATCGAGAAGCAGCATTTCAGGGTTCAGCGCCAGCGTCGTCGCGATTTCAAGCGCGCGCTTGCGGCCGTAGGACAGATCGCTGGCGCGGATGTCTGAAAACGCGGTCAGGCCGACATCGGCGAGAAGCGCCGCACCCTCGCTGTTGAACCTGGAGAGCACTGTTTCGGAGCGCCAGAAATCGAAACTGTCGCCGCGCCGGCGCTGCAGCGCGATGCGGACATTCTCGAGAGCCGTCATGTGCGGAAACACCGCCGATATCTGAAAGGAGCGCACAAGGCCCAGCCGCGCGATGTCGGCCGGCTGCATCCTGGTGATGTCGCGGCCCTGGTAGCGGATCGCGCCGCGCGTTGGCTGGAGGAATTTGGTCAGCAAGTTGAAGAGGGTCGTCTTGCCTGCTCCGTTGGGGCCGATCAGCGCGTGGATCGATCCTCGCTCCACCGTCAGGTCGACATTGTTGACGGCGACAAAGCCCCCAAATTCCTTAGTCAATCCCGCCGCTTCGAGGATCGCCCCGGAATTCATGCGCGGCAGCCCTCGCCGGTCATCGGCGTGAAAACGTGGAACCGCGCTGCGAGGCCATCCGCCCCCAGGGTGACTTCCATGGGTTCCTCCCGTGGCACTTCCGCCCGCAACAAACGACCTAATGCACATCGCGTCAAGGCCGCAATTGCCGGCGCTGTGGCACGCAGCCTTCGATCATTCGAATTGCAATGTCGAAGCGGCGCAAACGACAGGCGTGACGTGCCGTAATCCGAACCTATCCCAATCCGAACCCATCCGGCCGAGCCGTTCGAAATTCCGCCCGACTGATTGGGCCGACTGATTGGATGAATGCGAAAAGCTCAGCTGCGCTGGCTCGAGTTGGGGTTTTCCCGGTCTGCCCGGGTGGTCTTGCCTTTCGACGCTTTCGATCCGCCGCCCCATTCCTGGGCGTTCCTGGCCTGCGCGCCGCCCTTGGCCGGTTGCTTGGCCTTGTCGCTGCCATTTGCCTTCTTTCCCGATACAGGCTGGTCGGCTTTCGCAGACGAATTGGTTTTTGTCATGTGTCACTCCTCTCGATGGTCGCAACCATTATTGTCTGCCTCCGGCGCCGGCTAGTCCTTGCCGCGTTTTGGGTCCTTGCCGGCAGCCTGGCTGCTCTTTTGCGGCTTGTCCTTCTTGTCCTGATTGCCACCGCGGTTGCCGCCGTGCTCACCGCTCGATCCCTTGACGGCTTTTGTGTCCTGGAGCTTCGTAGCCATCTGGTTCTCCTTTTGGTCCATCCACCTGAACTCGCCTGACGCGGCGATTGTTCCCGCCGGGAACATATCGGCCCTTCGAGAGTTGGCGCAGGAGGAGGACCGCACCGCAATGAACGCGAGGAAGAGGATTGCCGTCGGAGCTTTTTGAAGGATGACCTTCGCTTTCGAGAAGTGTTGCAGATGAAGATTGCCCAGATCGCCCCCCTTACCGAAGCCGTGCCGCCGCGGACCTATGGCGGGACCGAGCGAATAGTTTCATATCTGACTGAGGAGCTTGTTCGACAGGGGCATGACGTGACCTTGTTCGCCAGCGGTGATTCACGCACTTCCGCCGAATTGGTCCCGTGTTGCGATATTGCATTGCGCCTGAATCCCAGGGTTCGGCACGACATTCCCCACCACGTGATGATGCTTGAACAGGTGCGCAGGCGGGCCGATGAATTCGACGTGCTGCATTTTCACATCGATATTTTCCACTTCCCGGTAGTCCGGGACTTTGCCGAGCGAACCGTTACGACGCTCCATGGACGGCTCGACCTCCCCGACCTGGCTCAGCTTTATTCGATGTTTGATGACATTCCGCTGGTTTCGATTTCTTACGATCAACGCTGGCCCATGCCGCCTGTCCGTTGGGCCGGAACGGTGTATCACGGTCTGCCTCGCGATCTTCTGCCGTTTCGCCCGAAAGCCTCGGGCTATCTCGCATTCCTCGGCCGCATCTCTCCGGAAAAGGGGCCGGAAACGGCCATTGAGATCGCTGCGCGTAGCGGAATGCCGCTGAAGATCGCCGCCAAGATCGACAAGGTAGACCAATCCTATTGGAAGGAGACGGTCGAACCCCAGGTGCTTCGAAATTCGAACGTGGAATTCATCGGCGAGATCGACGAACGGCGAAAAGCAGACTTTTTGGGCAATGCGGCAGCGCTCTTATTCCCCATCGACTGGCCGGAACCCTTCGGACTCGTAACCATCGAGGCGATGGCCTGTGGCACGCCTGTGATAGCGTTTAGGCGCGGCGCCGTTCCGGAGGTCGTCGACGACGGCGTGTCCGGGTTGATCGTCGACACGCTCGACGAAGCTGTGGACGCGGTACGGCGGATAAACGGCCTCGATCGTGCACAGGTGCGACGGACTTTTGAAGAGCGATTCACGGTCGAGCGCATGTGCCGCGACTATGCAGCGATCTATGGCTCGCTCTCGGACGACATAACGACCGCACTTGGTTCTCAAAACAAGCGCGCTAAAAATGCCGCAATGATGACTATGTCTACCTGACCGAGCAAGGAGACGGCTCGGCTGCTCGGATCAGCGCCTGAGCCGCCTTGGTCGCTTCTGAACGGGAGGTTGACCATGACCACTCAACTCGAAGACCGCAAGATTGATCCAGCCGTGGCGCTGCCGGCAATCGACGAAACGGCACCGCGCGAGCCGCATCGGCAATTTGCGCTGAAACACGAGGATTGTTTCGTCGTCGCAGACAGCTACGGTGACATACGCGGCACCGGCGACGGGCTTTTCCGCGACGACACGCGTGTATTGTCGCGCTTCCGTCTGTTCATTGGCGGCCGGATGCCGTCGCTGCTCGGCGCCTCGCTGTCGCAGGACAACATCCTATTCACCGCCAATCTTACCAATCTAGCCACTATCGGGCCGAATGGCAGCGAAGCATTGCCGGGCGTCGTCCACGTCGATCGGACGCGGTTCATCTGGCAGAACCGCATGTTCGAACGCATCAAGTTCACCAACTACTCCGCGCGCGAGGTGGTTCTGCCGGTCCGGCTCGACTTCGACGCCGATTTCCGTGACATGTTCGAGGTGCGCGGCACTACGCGTAGCCGCCGCGGTCGCGCGCATGACGCACTGGTCGGCGAGGCGAGCGTAACGTTCCGATATGAAGGCCTCGACAATGTGGCTCGTCAATCGGTCATCGCATTCTCGATCAAGCCCGATCAGGTGCACCCCGATCACGCCGATTTCCTCATTGTCGTGGCAAGGCGTGACAGCAGAGCATTGTACCTGGAGGTCGGCCACAGCGAAGAAACCCCCTCCAGCGACCGCTTTCGCGCGGCCGCTGCGCGAGCCCGCTTCGCCATGCGCTCAAAGCGCCGGCAGGGCGCCACCGTCTTCAGCTCCGGGCGCGTGTTCAATGACTGGCTGACACGCACACGCGCCGACATCGCGCTGCTGACGACCGATCTGGAGACCGGGCCATACCCGTATGCCGGCATCCCTTGGTTTTCGACGGCTTTCGGCCGCGACGGCGTCATTTCCGCCTTGCAGATGCTTTGGCTCAATCCGGACCTTGCTCGTGGGGTCCTGGCCTTCCTTGCCCACTATCAATCGACCGAGACCTCTGTATTCGACGATGCGGAGCCTGGCAAAATCATGCATGAAACCCGCAAGGGGGAAATGGCCGTGCTGCGCGAGCTGCCGTTCGGCCGCTACTATGGCGGCGTCGACACCACGCCACTCTATGTCTATCTGGCTTCGTCCTACGCCGATCGCACCGGAGACGAGGCGTTCGTCGATCGCATGTGGAACTCCCTGGGCGCTGCCACTGCGTGGATGGAAGAGGTCGGAGCCCGCAACGGGGAAGGCTTTGTAACCTACAACAGGGCGGCCGACACGGGTCTGTTCAACCAAGGCTGGAAGGACAGTTCCGATGCCATCTTCCATGCCGACGGCACGATCCCCAAAGGACCGATCGCATTGGTCGAGGTGCAAGGTTATGCCTTCGCCGCATATCAGGGAATGGCGGCGCTGGCCGCCAGGCGCGGCGACGACGCAAAGGCGGCGCACTGGAGCGCCCTGGCAGAGAGGATCCGTCAGGCGGTGGAGACGCATTTCTGGATGCCGGACCGCGATTTCTATGCTTTGGCAATCGACGGAGAAGGCAAGCAATGCGCGGTTCGCACGTCCAATGCCGGTCACCTGCTTTACGTCGGGCTGCCGTCGGCGGAACGGGCTCAGTCAGTCGCCACCCAGCTGCTCTCTGGTCATCTCCATAGCGGTTGGGGCGTTCGCACACTGGCCGACGACGAGATCCCATTCAACCCGATGTCATATCATAATGGCTCGATCTGGCCGCACGACACCGCGCTCTGCGCCTCCGGTCTCGCCCGCTATCACGAGCGCGACAGCGTCGTGAAGCTGATGAGCGGTATGTTCGAGGCGGCGGTCCGTTTCAATATGCGGCTGCCAGAGCTGTTCTGCGGCTTTACGCGTGCCGCCAGCGATTCACCGGTGGCCTACCCGGTCGCCTGTCTGCCGCAGGCGTGGTCGGCTGGCGCCGCTTTCATGATGCTGCAGGCTTGCCTGGGCATTCGGGTTGACGGCTGGAAACGCGAAATCACCGTCGAACGCCCGCGGCTGCCGATCGGCATCGACAACATCGTTATCCGCCACCTGGCCATCGGCGAGGCGAAAGTCGATCTCATCTTCGAGCGCATTGGCGACCGTGTTGTGTGTTATCTCGACCACCGCCATGAGGGTCTGGTGCCTCTGGTGGTGCGCTCATAACTAAGGCTCCCCATGCGCTCCGTGATGGACACGGCCATCAATGACTACGGCGCAACTGGTACCTGCGCCGATCGCCAGCGCACCGACTGTAGGGTGATACCTGCGGCATCTGCGAGCGCTGGATTGAGTCGCGCCTGGGTGAGCCTCGACCAGGGTAAGTCGCAATCTGAAGGAATGGCATACACAGCCAGCCCAGCGCAAAACCTGTACGGAGACTCCGCCTGAAGCTCCTTCGGAGCTTTGGCTTCGAGCGCATTGATTGGTCGTGAGTTTAGTTGGTCTTCAACTGGCCGACGCGGTTTTCGGCAATCCAGCGGGCGGCAAGCACCAATGCGCCCATACTGAAATCCTTGCCGTGTTTGGCCACCATTTCTTCCGACAGCTTGGCGAGCCGTTCGAAGAATTCGTCCTTGCTCTCGTCCTCGGGGGTGGGTTCGGTTTGCATTTTGTGCTCCTTTTGCATGCGGCCTGCCTTTGCTATTTGAACATCTGTGCGGGAAAGGTGACGATCGCGGCGGTGCCGTCGGCTGCGCCCACTGCTAAATGGCGTCCGTCGCCGGACCAGACAAGCGCGGTCACCGCGCTGCCCAGCGGCCTGACGAGGAGTTCGTCTCGCGCGCCGATCTGGGCGATGGTGATCCGGCCGTTGGCATAGCCGGCCGCAATCAGTTTTTTCTCCGGGTGCGCAGCCACTGTCTCGACCGGAACCAGCCCGGCTCGGCCGGTCTCCAGCGCGCCCGAGGTGTCGCCGTCAAGTGGCGGAGCCGTCATCGACCAGCCGGCGATCCGGAAGGCGCCCGACGCAAACAGCGCATGCTCCGGCCGGCTCCAGCACAGTGTCCTGACCGGCGATGGAAATCCCGCGACGATGCCGTAGCGATCGTCGGTCATGCTGACCAGGGCAAAGCCGCCTGTTTCGAGCCCACAGGCCAGCCATGTGTCATCGCCACTCCAGCGGATCGACACCGGGCGCGCCGAAAAAGAAACGTCGCGTATCGGGGTAGCGTCGCCGTCGACCGCCCAGATCGATAGTCCATCATCCCGGCCGCAGGCTAGGCGCCTTCCGCCTGGCGAAAAGGCTAGCGCATCCGTGGACGGTGTCGCATCGTGTCGCAGTCGTACTGCATCGCCTTGGCCGCGTGCCAGGAAGACATCCTGGCCGTTGCTGGCGGCTGTGATGGCCGTCCGGGGGTTGTGGTCGACGGCGACGACCGGCCCGTCGATCTTGACCAGCGTCTCCATCACATTGCCGTCCGCGGCCAGATGCACCGCTTCGCCAGCCGCCGTTCCAACGAGGAAGCCGAAGGAAAAATAGCTGGCGAGCGGGACGTCTCCATCCCCCAACGCAGCGGTGGCGATCAATGGTGCCGGTGGCTTCTCCCGCGGGCGGATCGTCGTCTGGCCGAGATCGCCGCTCACCCTGATCCGCGATTCCGGCGGCTCCTGGTCCGCGACCGCGGCTATGGCGACCGTTCCGTCCACGCTGGTGCATGCGACAGCCGAGCCATCGGCGCTGAAGCGCAGGTTGGCGATCGCCGACGGGCGACGCCAGCTTCGCGCCAGCAGGTCGAACAAGGTCAGGTTCTGTATCGCGTGCTGGTTCATGACCATTCCCTTCGTCAGTTACCCACCGTCGCCGCGAGGCTGCGGTCGACGTCCTCGACGTCGGCTTCCGCGGCGGCGATGCGTTGCTCGCACCTCGCGCCTTCCTGCATGACCGCCGCGGCTCTCTCCTCCGCCTCATGCAAATCCTGCACCAGTTGCGCGCTGGCGCCGCTCCTGCCGATTTCGAGTTCCAGGCGCAGCACCTCCATCTCGATACCGGCGCGTTTCTGATCGAGCCGCAGCGCCTCGGCAGTCAGCGCGGAGACGTTGGCGACAAGATCGAGCCGGCGGGCGAGCAACATGTCACGCCTGGTAGTTTGCCCCATCGGATCCTCCATCATTTTTCGGTCCCAGCCGTCGGTCCGGTGGTTTTTCGAAAGCCGATAGCAATTTGGGCAATGTGCCGGCCTGCGACTGGAACTGTTTTTCGGCCGTTTCGATGTGGCTCTTGAGCTGATCCCAGATGTCGACACGGATCATCGATGTCGTATCGCCGGTAAGGCGCTCGATCTCCTCGACGCGGAACTGCCGCGACAGCGAAACGCCGGAAAACACGAAGTCGCGCAACAGGATCGCATGGTTCTCGATGAACAGATGGATCATCGGATGCGTTTCCGTGGTGACGCCGCCGGCGGCAAGCTCGGCCCGGATGAGGTCTTGGAAGTGGCTCTGGAGGCGATGTTGGCTCTCGCCCATAAAGCGCATGACAAAGACCAGGTCACTGGGCATCAGCCTGACAAGATCGCCGGTGACGCCATCAGCCTGGCTGGACATTGGCTCGGGCTGCCTCCGGCTGTCTTTGTCGTTCGCCACGGTTTTTCTCCAGTGCGAGGCCCGTCCATGAGCCATCGCCCTCAAATAGTAGAGAAAGGAGAAGAATAAAATAGATGATGTGTGTTTTTCAAATTTGCTGCGAATGCTAACTTGATATATCGCAATTGCGAATAGATATTAAATATTACATGCGTACGTTACAACTGTAAAAGAACGTTACAGTTGCCGTCCTCTTCATGTGCCGAAAGGGCGGCGATTTGTTTTTAGCGTCAGGCACGGGCGCCATTTTCAAGTTGGCACGGCGCTTGCTTTATACATTTCCACAAGAAGCCCATCGCGCTTTTGATGCGGTGCCAAAAGAACGAAGGAACGGAGGAAGCAGGTCACCTCGCTTCGATACGCCCATCGCATATGCGGTTGGCTCCGCGGTCCCTGCCAGACGCCTCGAGAACCTTTGCCACGATCCACTTGAATGGCCGGACCATGAGTCGCGCCTGACTGCGCAACCTTTGTCGTGCCGTTCGCACTCTCACTAGCGGTGCTGTGCGCCGCTCCATGCCGGGGGTCAAGGGACCTGCGGCTCAAACCTGGTGGAGGCTTATGACCATGACGTCTCTGACGCTCAACAAGATTACCTCGCAACGCGGAATCTCCGTCGGCGAGGCAACCAAGAAGATTGCCGATCTCGGCTGGAATCCTTCCTACGTCCAGGAAGCGATGACGTTTCCGACGGACTACAAGATCAACAAGACGCCGCGCGACCCGATGAAGCAGGTCCTGCGGTCCTACTTCCCGATGCAGGAAGAGAAGGACAACCGGGTCTACGGCGCGCTGGATGCGGCGCTGCGCGGCGACATGTTCCGCAATGTGGAACCGCGCTGGGTCGAGTGGATGAAACTCTTTCTGGCGATCATTCCCTTCCCGGAAATTTCGGCTGCCCGCTCGATGGCGATGGTCGCCCGTATCGCCCCTGGCGAGGAACTCAGGACCGGCTTCACGATGCAGATGATCGACGAGTTCCGGCACTCGACGATCCAGATGAACCTGAAGAAATGGTACATGGAAAACTACATCGATCCGGCTGGCTTCGACATCACCGAGGAAGCCTTCGGCAAATGCTACGCCACGACTATCGGCCGGCAGTTCGCGGAAGGTTTCATCACCGGCGACACCATGACTGCCGCCTGCATGTACCTGACCGTGGTGGCCGAAACCGCCTTCACCAACACGCTCTTTGTCGCCATGCCTTCGGAAGCCGCCCGCAACGGCGACTATGCGCTGCCGACCGTCTTCCTGTCGGTGCAGTCGGACGAGAGCCGGCATATCGGTAATGGCCACTCACTGCTGATGGCGGCTCTCAAGGAGCCGGAAAATCATCTGCTGCTCGAGCGCGACCTGCGCTATGCCTTCTGGCAGAACCACGCGATCGTCGATGCGGCCATCGGCACCTTCATCGAATACGGCACCACCAACCGCGACAAGAACAAGGAGTCTTACGCGGAAATGTGGCACCGCTGGATCTATGAGGATTACTACCGCACCTACATGCTGCCGCTCGAGAAATACGGCATCAAGGTCCATCACGACGACGTCCAGGCGGCCTGGGAACGCATCACCAAGAAGAACTATGTCCACAAGGTCGGACAGTTCTTCGCGGTCGGCTGGCCGGTCAACTTCTGGCGCATCGAAGCCCAGACCGACAAGGACTTCGAGTGGTTCGAGCACAAATATCCGGGCTGGTACGCCGAATTCGGCGACTTCTGGAAATGGTACGCCAAGCTCAGCCACAAGGGCGAGAAGGTACTGCTGTTCAACAGCGACGTCGGCTACGTCTATCCACATCGCTGTTGGTCCTGCCTTGTTCCCTGCCTGATCCGCGAGGATATGGTGGTCGGCGAGATCGACGGCCAGTTGCACACCTTCGCCCACGAACTCGACAAGTGGACTGCCACCGTGGCGTTCGCCGACGAATATCAGGGCCGTCCGACACCCGCGATGGGCCGCTTCAGCGGCAAGCGCGAATGGGAGACGCTCTATGACGGCTGGGATCTGGCCGATGCCATCAAGGACCTGAACTTCGTCCGCTCCGACGGCAAGACGCTGGTCCCGCAGCCGCATATGCGTTTCGCCGACAAGGAGATGTGGACGCTGGACGACGTGCGAGGCAACAAGCTCGGGTCGCCGCTCAACGCGCTGCGTGCCATGTCACCCGCGGACCGTGAGAAGCACCTGGCGGAATACCGGGCCGGCTTCACGATCACCCCCTGCAACTGATCAGGCCAAAGGGGGGCGGGTTCGTCCCGCCCCTTCCTTTCACTGGAGGTCCGTATGTCGGAAACCCACACGGTCAGGCTCAGCCCGGTCGGCGTCGAATTTGATGTCGAAAATGGCGAAACGGTACTCAACGCCGCTTTCCGCCAGGGCATCGCCCTGCCGCACGGCTGCAAGGAAGGGCAATGCTCGGCCTGCAAGAGCGTGTTACTCGAAGGCGAAGTCGACATGCTGAAATACTCGACTTTCGCGCTGAACGACATGGAGAAGGAGAGCGGCCACGTCCTTTTGTGCCGCTGCATCGCCTACTCCGATCTGGAAGTCGAGCTTCTCAACTACGACGAGGAGATTTTGGCGAAAGCGATCGCCGTGAAGACGTTCAACGGCCGGATTGCTCTGATCGAGCACCTGACCCACGACATTCGCGGCATCGAGATCGAACTCGGCTCGCCGATAAAGTTCTGGGCGGGGCAATATGTCGACATCACGGTTACCACGGAAAAAGGGGAGACGATTACGCGCTCGTTCTCCATGGCAAATACGCCGGACCAAACCGAAAAACTCTGCTTCATCATCAAAAAATACCCTGAGGGAAAGTTCTCTGGAGAACTCGATTCCGGAGGAATCAAGGTTGGAGCCGAAGTCACCGTCGTCGGACCCTACGGAACCTGTTTCCGTCGGGAAGAACGGCAAGGACCACTAGTCCTGGTCGGCGCCGGCTCGGGCATGTCGCCGATCTGGTCGATCCTCAACGACCATCTGAAGAGCGGCGAGAAACGTCCGGTCTATTTCTTCTACGGTGCCAGGACCCGCAACGACCTGTTCTATCTCGACAGGATCGCCGAGCTGGTCGGCCAGCATTCGGATGTCACTTTCATTCCCGTGCTGTCGCACGCGACTGATGACGCCGAATGGGAAGGCGAACGCGGTTTCGTACACCAGAGTGTCGATGCCAAGCTCAAGCAACTTGCGGTCGACGGGCAGGGCGATGTCCATGCCTGTGGCCCGCCACCGATGATTGATGCGCTTCAGCCGGTTCTATTCATGAACGGGTTCGAGACCGAGCGGATATTCTTCGACAAGTTCACCACATCGACAGGTGCTACGCCGACCCACTGAGGGGACGGCCACGCAACTGCAACCACAACTGCAACAAGGGAGTGAAGACTATGCCAGCTATCTCGAGTTCAGTCGGATCCGGAGCCGCCGGCGCGGCGATCTTTGCCGATTCCGACAGCCGGAAGTACCGGTATTTCGACCCGAAGGGCCAGCGCGCCACGCACTACGAAGACATGACGGTCGACGTGCAGCCTGACCCGGAGCGTTACTTGATCCAGGACTGGATCATCTCCTTTGCCGACGGCAAGGGCGCTTATGTCAAGCAGAACACTGCTGCGCAGAGCTCCAACTGGCATGCCTTTCGCGCCCCCGATCAGGAATGGGAACGCACGCACTACCAGCGCCAGTCGAAAATCGAGACGATGGTGCAGAGCGTCATCAACAACGCCCGCAAGTCGGGGGCGCCCAAGACCTTCGACAAGGCCTGGGTCAAGATTCTGCAGACGCAGCTCGGCGCCTGGAAGCACTCCGAATTCGGGCTCGGCACCTCGCTGATGCAGGCGCAGCGTTACGGCTACACCCAGATGATCAACAACGCGACGCTGACCAACTCGTCCTACAAGCTGCGGCTTGCCCAGGACATCACGCTCTACCTTGCCGAGATCGGCATGGACCTTCCCGGCTGGGACGACGAACTTGGCAAGAAGGCCTGGCTCAAGGACAACAACTGGCAAGGTACCCGCGAGGCGGTCGAAACCATCATGGGCGCGACCGACTATCTCGAACAGTATTTCGCCATCAACATCGTCTTCGAGCCGCTGGTCGGGGAGGCATTCCGCTCAGGCTTCCTGATGCAGATCGCTGCCGCCAACCACGACTTCATAACGCCTGCGGTGATCTCGGCAGCCGAGGCCGACTACGAACGCAACCTCGCCAACACGATCGACCTCATGCACATGCTCGCCAACGACGAGAAGCACGGCGCGGCGAACAAGAAGCTCTTCCAGGGCTGGGTCGAGAAACACGGCGCGCTCGCCGACAAGGCAGCCACCGGCCTGCAGCCGATCTGGTCGATGCCGCATTCCAAGCCGGTCGCCTTTGCGGATGTCCGTGCCAAATCCGAGGAACGGATTGGTCAGATACTCCGCGAACTTGGCCTCAAGCGCTGACACAGGGAGAAACCGTCATGTCAACTGCAGCACGCGACGCATCGCAATCCAACATCTTCAGGGCGATGAAGGACATCACCTTCGAACAGACGATTTCGCATCAGTGCGGCGTCACCATGAACGACTCGGTCGAGGCCAGAGCCATCGCCGAATTCATGGGCCTGAAGCCGAACGTGATCGTAACCTATCAACCGGCGATGATCCGGATCGATGGCACCGGCAAGCTGATCTTCAAGATGGATGAAATCAGCGAATATCTCGGCCGCGAGATGACGGCGGAAACCTTCGAGGTCAACAGCTCCACCCACTACGGGCGGATGGTGCGCATCGACGACAACACCGTGATCCTGTTCGGCAACATGGACGAGATGTTCGAATACATCGAATAGCCGGCAAAAAATCAGGCGTGCCGCCTGATTGCGGCACGCCGAACCGATCAACACGCATCTTGCGGAGGAAAGAATGTTTAGGACACCGGAAGGCAAGGACATTTTCGTGGTCGACGGCCACACCCATTTCTGGGACGGCAGCCCGGAGAACCAGAAGAATATTCACGGCAAGCAGTTCATCGATTGCTTCTACGCCTATCACACGGGGATGAGCCCCAAGGACCAGCTGTGGGAGAAGAGCAAGTTCGAGAAATACAGTGCCGACGATCTCTATCGCGACCTGTTCATCGACGGTCCAGACGATATGGCGATCGTCCAGTCGACCTATCTCAAGGACTTCTACAAGAACGGCTTCAACACGATCGAACGCAACGCCGAGGTGGCCAAGCGTTATCCGGAGCGTTTCATCGTCAACGGCGCCTTCGATCCGCGCGACGGTGAGAAGGCGCTTGAGTACATCCATTTCCTCAAGGAGACCTACGACGTCAAGGGCGTGAAGATGTACACGGCCGAATGGAACGGCGCCTCCAAGGGCTGGAAGCTCACCGATCCCGATGCCTACAAATGCTTCGAACTCTGCGACAAGCTTGGCATCAGGAACATCCACGTCCACAAAGGCCCGACGATCCTGCCGCTCAGCAAGGATGCCTTCGACGTGCATGACGTCGATCACGCGGCGACGGATTTCCAGGGCCTCAACTGGATCATCGAGCATTGCGGCCTGCCGCGCCTCGACGATTTCTGCTGGATCGCGACGCAGGAAACCAACGTCTATGGCGGGCTTGCGGTGGCGCTGCCCTTCATCCATGCCCGCCCGCGCTATTTTGGCGAGGTCATCGCCGAACTGCTGTTCTGGATCGGGCCGGAGAAAATCCTGTTCGGTTCCGACTACGCGATCTGGACGCCACGCTGGCTGGTCGAGAAATTCTGGGCCTACCAGATCCCCGACGACATCGCCGCAGAACGCGGCGTGCAACTGACCGACGAGATCAAGGAGAAGATCCTCGGTCTTAATGCCGCGCGTCTCTACAACATCGACATCGCAGCCAAGAAGAAGGCGCTCGCCAGTTCGCCCTTCAGCATCGCGGCGGAGTAGGGGCCATGGCAACGGCCGCCAGCGTTTCCGGCAACCGCGAGAAGGAGCTCTGGCGGTGCCTTGGTGAGGTCAACGACCCCGAACTCGACGAACCGATTACCGAGATGGGCTTCGTCGAGCGAGCCGTGATGACGGGCGATGGCAGCGTGGAGATAGATTTCCGCCTGCCGACCTACTGGTGCTCGCCCAACTTCGCGTTCCTGATGCTGGACGGCGTCCGCAAGGCGCTCGACCAACTCTCATGGTCGCCGGCCTATCGCGTCAAGCTGCACGACCACATGTTCGCGGAAGAGGTCAATCGCGGCATGGCAGCCGGCAAGACATTCGGCGATATTTTCGCTGAACTTGCCGAGGATCAGGATCTCGGCGCCTTGCGTGAAACCTTCAGGATGAAGGCATTCAAGCGGCGCCAGGAGGCGGTTTTGCGGGGCTTTCGGCAGCATGGTCTGACGGATCGGGAAATCCTCGGCATGGACCTGCCGGCATACGACGTCGCGCGGCTCGAGGCGGGCGAAGCGGCCAAACAGAAGCCGAGATACCGGGCGGCTCTGATCGAGCGTTTTCCCGGCCGCCGGGCGGATGATCCTGTCTTCGTGACCTGGGAAGGGCAACGCATACCGACTGCCGCACTCGGCGCCCATCTCGCTGAACTGCGCGGTGTGCGCGTCAATATGGAGTTCAACGGCGCGCTTTGCCGTGGGCTCAAGCAGACCAGATACAAGGAACTGGATGTGGTCGACGGCGAACCGACACTGGTCGATTTCATCATGGATCGCGTGCCGGCACGAGCCGCGCCGACCGCCTGAAGTAGAGCCGAAAACAACGGCCTCCCTCGCACGAGGCCCCTAACCAACAACCCGCCCGTAAGGCGGAAGGAGGAATCATGCCCAAAATAATGCTTCACAACTCCGACGCCCGCCGCGCTCTCGCCCGTGGCGTCTTTCGGCTGGCCGCTGCCGTCGAGCCGACGCTCGGCCCCAAAGGCATGAACGCCATGATCGACCGGCCGATCGGCACGCCGATGGTGACCCGTGACGGTGTCAGCATCGCCTCCGAGATCGAATTGCACGACCGTTTCGAAAACATGGGCGCGCAGGTCGTTCGCGAAGTGTCGATGCAAACCAACGAGGTCGCCGGCGACGGTACCACGACTGCCATCGTGCTCGCCAACGCGCTCATCCAGGGCGGTGTGGAGGCGAATGAACGCGGCGTGAAATCCGTCGATCTGTGCAAGGGCATCGACCTTGCCGTGACAGCGGTGGTGGCGGCGCTCAAGGCTTCGGCCAAACCGGCTAAGGGCAACGGCATTCTCGCCTCGGTCGCCAACATTGCGGCGACCAATGCCAATCTTGGCGCACTGGTGGCGGAAGCCCACCAGCGGGTGGGGGCCGAAGGCGTCATCACCACGGACTTCAGCGTCACCACCGAGACCACGCTCGATGTGGTCGAGGGCATGTCCTTCGACCGCGGCTATCTCTCTCATCACATGGTGACTGACCAGGAGAAGATGGAGGCTGTTCTCGAACGGCCGTACATCCTGATGACCGATCTCAAGATCAAGGAGCCCGAGGCGCTGGATGCGGCTCGCCGCATTGCCGCCGAGGATGGTCGGCCGCTGCTGATCGTGTCCGAGGAAATGTCGCCGGAAGTTGTGGTGACGCTGCTCGGCAAGCAAGGACCTGGAAAATACCTCGTTGTCCATCCGCCGGAATATGGCCATTGGCGCAAGGCGATGATGGAGGATCTGGCGATCATCACCGGCGGCAAGGTGATCGCGCGCGACCTCGGCGGTCGGCTGGAGGACATCACCGCCGACGATCTCGGAACGGCTGACCGGGTGAAGACCAGTTCGTCCTACACCTCGATCATCCGCGGCGGCGGCGACCACGCGGCAATCGCGTCGCGTCGCGCTCAGGTGCAGCGGCAGTATGAAGCTTCGCCGCCGAATATCGATCAGGACAAGCTGCGCGAACGCCTGGCCAAGCTTTCTGGCGGCACCGCGATTCTCTATGCCGGCGGTGTCACGCCGGTCGAGCAAAAGCGAACCATTCAGCTCATCGAGGATTCGCTGAATGCGGTGCGCGCCGCATCCGAAGAGGGCGTGGTCGCCGGAGGTGGCTCGGCGCTTGCCCAGATCGCGCCGCTGCTCGACAAGGTGGCGGCGAACGTCGACGGCGATGTCGCCGAAGGCGTGCGCCTGGTGCGATCGGTGCTGTCGCGGCCGCTCTGGCGCATAGCCGTCAATGCCGGCGCCGATCCCGAAGCGGTCGTGGCGGAAGTCACGCGCATCAACGGCGGCTACGGCTACAACGCGTCTGCCGGCAGCTACCAGAACATGTTCGAGGCAGGGATCATCGATCCGGTCCGCGTCACCTACACAGCACTCGCCAACGCAGCTTCGGTGGCGACGCTGATCCTGACCACCGAAACGCTGATCGGCCATCTCGCCGAGGACGAGGACCCGACGACCGGACCGGCTCGCGGCGGCGGCTCTGAAAAGCTCGGCCGCGCCTGAAGCAATCCGAACAATCTCGACGTTGAAAGGATACGACGATGAAAGCTGCCAGACTCTACGAATACGACCCGCATATGAATGTCCAGCTCAGGGTCGAGGAGGTCAAGGCGCCGACCATTACCGCTCCCGACGAGGTCATAGTGCGGGTAGGTGCTGCCGGCCTCTGCCGCACCGACCTCCACATCATCGAGGGTGTGTGGAAGCCGACCATGGATCCAGAGGGCACGCTGCTGCCTTACATCATGGGCCATGAAAATGCAGGCTGGGTCGAGGACGTCGGCAGCGGCGTCAGGTCGGTCAAGCGCGGTGACGCCGTGATCTGCCACCCCTTCCGCTTGTGCGGCATCTGCCTCAACTGCCGCCACGGCGAGGATATGTACTGCGATAACGGCCAATTTCCGGGCCTCGGCATGAACGGCGGTTTCGCGGAGTATTTCATCACCAGCGAGCGTTCGTTGATCAAACTGAACGCCAACGTCACACCGATCGAGGTGGCGCCGCTTGCCGACGCCGGCATCACCGCTTATCGCGCCGCCAAGCGCGCCGCCAAACTGCTGCGACCAGGGAGCTATTGTGTGCTGCTCGGCATAGGCGGGCTCGGCCACATCGCGCTGCAATCGCTGCACGCGATCTCGGGCTGCCGCATCATCGCCGTCGATCGCGAGCCGGCAGCACAGGTGCTGGCCAAGGATCTCGGCGCCGACTTCGTCCTCGATGGCGGACCGAACGTCATCGAGGAGGTCAGCCAGATCACCGGCGGAGGCGCCCATGTGGTCATCGATTTCGTCGGCGAGCTCGGCGTCGAAAACATCTGCTGGAAGATGGTGCGCAAGGGCGGGCAACTGTTCGTCGTCGGCTATGGCGGCAATATCAATGTGCCGACCGCCCATCTCGTCATCGAGGAGATCAACATCGGCGGCAGCCTGGTCGGCAATTTCACCGAGCTTGTCGAACTGATGGAGCTCAACGCCGACGGCAAGGTGAAGATGCACTACACCGAATACAACCTTGCCAGCATCAACACTGCGCTCGACGATTTCAAGAACCGCCGGTTCACCGGCCGCGGCGTCATCGTGCCCTGAAATATATGGACCGGATTTCGCGCGGTCGGGTGCGGTGTCCGGTCACATCTAGAGGGAGAGAAAGGGTCCGGGCGGCATCACCAAGATCGGCGCTGCTGTGGTGATTTCGCTGACCATTGGCATGATTTTCCCCAGCCAGTGGCGCGAATGCCGCGCGGCGCTTTTGTGCCGGTGACGGTTCTGATCCTAGAGGAAACCGCGGCGGATGCCGTATTGGTCGAGTTTGCGATAGAGCGTCGGCCGGGAAATACCGAGCCGCCGCGCGACCCGACTGAGATTGCCGCCCTCGGCTGCCAATGCGTTCTTCATCGCCTGGCGTTCCGCCTCGACGAGTGTGCCTCCAGGCGATTCGGCCGACAGGGTCTTGCCATCATCGGACGTGGCGCTGGGCGCCGCGATTTCACCGGGGAGATCGTGGAGCCCGATATCTCGGCCCCGCGCCAGGACATGCAACCGCCCGATGAGGTTCCTCAGTTCGCGTACATTGCCCGGCCATTGATAGGCGAGCAGGGCATCGAGCGCTTCTTGGGAAAATTCCAGCGGGTCCTCGCCCGCTGCGGTGGCGATCTGCCGGTTGAAATGTTCGACCAGCAGCAGCACATCCTCGCCACGCTCGCGCAGCGGTGGAACAGTGATCGAAACCGCGCCAATTCGATAGTAGAGATCGCGGCGGAATCGGCCTGCGGCAATTTCGTGCTTGAGATCGCGATTGGTCGAGGCGACCAGGCGCACATCCACCGGGCGGCCCCGGCTGTCGCCAATGCGGTTGACCACGCGCTCTTCCAGGACACGCAGCAGAAACGGCTGGATCTCGAGCGGCAATTCGCCGATCTCGTCGAGACTGAGGACGCCGCCATGGGCGAGCTCGAAAACCCCCGGTTTGCCTTCACGCGAGGCGCCGGTAAAGGCGCCGGCGACATGGCCGAACAACTCGCTGCCGAACAGGTCCCTGGTGATCGCCCCGCAATTCATGGCGATGAACGGATCGTTCGCGGTGCGCCGGCTGCCGGCATGGACAAGCCGCGCAAACAGCTCTTTCCCGACCCCTGTTTCACCCTCGACCAACAGCGATGTTACGCTGCTCGACCGGGCGACGCGGCGGGCGACGTCGATGGCGGCATGCAGCGCTTCGCTTTCGCCGACGATCATGGCGACAGCATCCTGAAGATGCTTGTTCACTTCCCGGTGGACCACCGCCGCAGTGGAGACTGCCGGCACGGAGGGGAACACCAGCGCCGCGCCGCGGAGGTCGCCATCGAGCTTGAGCGGGGTGATATGGCAGGATCGCAGATGGGCCGGCAGCGCCCTGGCAAGGTCGGCTTCGGAGCCGGAGGACGGAAGGTTCATCAGCCAGCGGCCACGGCCTGGCTCCATCGGGCCGTCCATCATCTCAGCGGCCTCGCCATCAGGCACATTGTTGCAGAAGATGGCACGACCGCGGTGGTCGACGATTACCAGCCCGTCCTTTCGGCGGTAGCCGGGAGCCGATGAAATGAAAGCTTCGAGCAGGCGCGTGCGCTGTTCCTGCTGCTGTTCGGCCAATGCCTTTTCGATCTGCCGGGCTGTCGCGGCGACGAGCGCGGTGTTGTGCGGCCTGAAGATCGGCGAATAGCCTGACAGGTCGACCACACCGATGATCTTGCCGTCCAGCGGGTCGCGAATCGGCGCGCCGGCGCAGGTCCAGGATTTGATGCCAGCGCAGAAATGCTCGGCCGCATGCACGAAAGTCGGCTCGCCGGTCCACAGCGCCGTACCGATGCCGTTCGTCCCGACGGCATCCTCGTTCCATTTGCCGCCGATGGCCAAGTGGATATCCATGCCGTCATGCAGCGTCTTCTTGTCGCCGATGGCGTCGATCAGCACGCCGTCACTGTCGGCCAGAACCAGCATCGCGCCGGTCCCGTCCAGTAACTGGCCAAGCGACGCGAACGACCGCCGCGCCGCCGAAAGCAGTTCTGCATTGGCCCGGGTAAGATATTCGATTTCGTCGCGATCACTGCTCAGCGGCGCTTCAATGCCTTGAGCGTTGATGCCGCCGGTGGCACTACGATACCAGGAATCGTGAATGAGGGAGCGGACGTGGCTTGGGTGGACAGCATCGCCGGCGCATTTGGGCTCGTCAGCCAGGAAACTCTCCCAGGCGCGCATGGTGGCATGCTCGTCATAGTCGATGTTGCTCAGAGCCATTTGGCCGGTGGCCAGCGACCTACGTGCCGGAAGGGCATCGATCTTCATCTGATTGGGGGCTATCTCGCGTTTCATTCAGTCATCACAGAACCTTTGAGGCATGCCATTTCTGTATGCTGTCGCGTTCGTAGGCTGCCGCGAGTTGGACGTGAAGAAGCACGCCCAGGCGTTAGCCTGATCAGTTGATGCCGAGTTTCGCGCCGATGTCGAAGGCAAGCTGTTCTTCGGTATAGGTGGCAGCGAGGCGGGATCCGTCCATGTCGGCAAGCGCCTCGGCAACGATTTCGTCGACCGGCGAGAAGAAGCCATTCTGCTTTGTTGCCAGCACGAAGACCTGGTCGCCGCCGCGGTCGCGGATATCGCCGATGTGATGAAGTTGACGGCCGGTGTTCCGATCCTTCGAAATGACGCGGCCGTTCATGGTGACTTGGATGGACGGCTTGGCCTCGGCAACCGGTGCCGCGCCGCCGCCAACATGGATGATCAGACCTTCCGCCTTTGGTTGCTGTCGTGGCTTCCTGGAAGCGGAATAGCCGCCACCGCTGATCTGGTCGGCAAGGCGGACGATGGTCGAGCGGTTCTGCTCGATCAGTCTTTTGACTTGTGCGTCCTCGCGCCGCGGGCCATCCCGCTTGGAGATAATCTCGACCATGAATCCTCCCAGATTCGCTCCGCGTCGCCGTTTCTACGGCTCAATTCTTCTTTTACGGTGAACCCTACACCGCCTCGGCGAAGTTCGCCATTCATATCAAGTTAGCGCCAAAATTTGCTTTGCTGGTAGCAGGCGGCTGCTACACGGGATTTCCGATAACCGGAACGCCCGCTTGCTCAGATGCACGCCCGCTGCCATGCCGGCCTCAGCATGCGGCTTGGCTTCATTGAGGCGACGGTGAAAGGCGAGAGGCTCGACTTGTGACGGACTATCTGCTCGCCAGCGTCGCTACAAGATCGCTGAAGCGTTCGCCCTGGATGCTGACATGCTGCCGTAGGAGCGTGCGCGCCTGCTCCGCGTCGCCAGCGAGGATTGCTTCCACGATCGCGCCATGCTCGGCGAACGACGTGGCAACGCGGTTGCGCACGCGCAGTTGGAGACGCCTGTAGGGCTGCAGGCGGCGGTGCAGCGCGACGCACTGCTCGGCCAGAAAACCGCTGTGGCTGGCAGCGTAGATAGCTTTGTGAAAGCGCTCGTTATCGTAATAATAGGCGTCGCTGTTGCCGGCCGAAGACGAACGCTCGCAATCTGCATGCGCGGCTAGGATGGTGGTGCGATCGGTATCGGTGAACCGTCGCGCGGCCAGCGAACCGGCCAAGCCTTCAAGTTCCGCCATCACCTCGAACATTTCGAAAATGCGGTGCGGTCCCGGATCGATCACCACGGCACCCCGGCGCGGCCGGATCTCCACCAGCCCGATTGCGTTCAACTGCATCAGCGCCTCGCGCACCGGCGTCCTCGATACGCCGAAGCGTGTTGCCAATTGCACCTCGTCCAGTCGTGCACCGGGGGCGAAGTCGTTCGAGATTATGCCGTTTTCAATCTCGTCACGTAGGCGCTGAACGACATTCTCCGACATTTTCTGGGCCTTCCAATGCAGCATGATAAATCTTGTATGCAAGAACATTGACTTTGCGTACAAGAGCGTTTAAGAACAATACCACAAAAGGCAAGTCGCACACAAATGGGTGGATGCATCCGAGCACCGGCACGCGTCAAGGCCGCGCGGCGGGTCTGCTTGCGCCGATTTCGATTTTTTTGCCAGGAGGGACTCCGACATGGCAGGCATCTCGTTCTTTAGCGATATGGTGCAAAGCATTACCGATCGCGGCCGCAGGCTGGTTGCGGCAGGGGCGCGCAGCGAACCGGTCCAAGCCGAGACGAATATCGAAACACTCTGCGACATGCTGTTGTCGAGCCGGGGCGAGGCCTCGGGCATGGCATTGGCCGCCGAGGTCCTTCAGCGCTGGGCCCAACTGGACGCGGCCGGTCAGCAAGACTTCGCGCGTATGCTGCACGAACAGTTCGGCCCAGACATCGCCAAGCTTGACAAAGCCATCGAGCGCTACCGCAGCGACAGGAGTTCGGACGCCGTCATCGAACTGCACCAGGCCGCCGAGCCGCGTCGCCAGGAACTGGTGCGCAGACTGAACCTGGCCCCCAAAGGCACAGCGAGGCTGGTGGAGATGCGCGAGCGCCTGTTAGCCATGAAGGATGCGACGGAACCGTTTCGCGCCGTCGATGCCGACTTCGCCCACCTGTTCGGCTCATGGTTCAACCGCGGTTTTCTGACCCTGCGTCCGATCGACTGGTCGACGCCGGCCGACATCCTGGAGAAGATCATCAGATACGAGGCGGTGCATGAAATCGCCGGCTGGGAGGAGCTGCGGCGGAGGCTAGCTCCAGCCGACCGCAGGTGCTTTGCGTTCTTCCACCCGCGTCTCGCAGACGATCCGCTGATCTTCGTTGAGGTTGCGCTGACCAGGGCGATTCCCTCCGCCATCGCTGATGTGCTCGATGTAAACCGTTCGCCGATCACGGCCCAGGACGCCACCACCGCTGTCTTCTATTCGATCTCCAACTGCCAGGACGGACTGCGTGGCATCTCTTTCGGGAATTTTCTGATCAAGCAGGTGGTGGAGGATTTGCGCCGCGACCTGCCTGGCTTGAAGACCTTCGTGACGCTGTCGCCGGTTCCGGGTTTCGCTGGCTGGCTGGCAAGACTGCGCAAGGCGGCCGATGCGAGCCTCGATGATCGGACCCTAAAGACGCTCGAGCTGCTGGACGATCCGGGCTGGGCGGACAATCCGCAGAAGGCACGGCTCGTTGAAGCGGTGCTTCTCCCGCTCGCCGCACGCTATTTCATTAGGGAACGGGCCACCGGCAGACGGCCGGTCGATCCTGTGGCGCGTTTTCATTTGGGCAACGGCGCTCGCCTTGAACGGCTGAACTTCCTCGCCGATCGCTCCGCCAAGGCGATGCGGCAGTCCCACGGCTTGATGGTCAACTACTTTTACAAGTTGGACGACATCGAGGCGAACCACGAAGCCTTGGCTCAGCATGGCGAAATAGCCGCTTCGCCGGAGGTGAGAAAACTGGCGGCAACCGCTTCGACCGACACCCATATCGCGGCCCCGGTTCGTCGACGCCGCACCGAAATGCAGAAAACCTAATAAGCAGATTGGGAGGAGTTCAATGAGCAATCATCTGTTCGACGCCATGCGAGCATCCGCCAAGTCAGGCGAGTCGATTTTCATCGAGACCATTGATGGTCAGCGTTGGACCTATGCAGATGCGCTGCGGCTTTCCGGACAGATCGCCAGCGCAATTGATGTGCTCGGCGTTCGCCCGGGCGACCGCGTCGCGGTCCAGGTGGACAAGAGCCCGCAGGCTCTGATGCTCTATCTCGCATGCGTGCGCTGCGGGGCGGTCTATCTGCCGCTGAATACCGCCTATACGCTGGCTGAACTCGACTATTTTATCGGTGACGCCGAACCGCGGCTCGTCATCGTCTCCTCGAAGTCGCGAACTGATGTCGAGACGATCGCGCACGGCTACGGCGCGATTGTCGAAACGCTCGATGCGGACGGCGCCGGGTCGCTCATGGAGTTGGCCCGGGACGAGTCTGACGATTTTCTCGACGCGGCGCGCGCGCCTGACGATCTCGCCGCGATCCTGTACACATCCGGGACCACCGGCCGTTCCAAGGGCGCAATGCTGACGCACGACAACCTTTTGTCCAATGCAATAGCACTGCGCGAATGCTGGCAGGTGACGGCAGCCGACCGGCTGATCCACGCGCTGCCGATTTTTCACACGCATGGGCTCTTCGTGGCGACCAATGTCACGCTCATCGCCGGCGCCTCGATGTTTCTGCTGCCAAAGTTCGATCCGGAGGAAATCCTTGCTCTGATGCCGCGGGCGACGCTGATGATGGGCGTGCCAACCTTCTATGTCCGGTTGCTTCAGCATGAGGGCCTGAACCGGGAGACGGTCGCCAATATCAGGCTGTTCATCTCCGGCTCGGCACCGTTGCTCGCTGAAACGCACGCCGCATTCAAGCAGCGCACCGGTCACGCCATTCTCGAACGCTACGGCATGACCGAAACCAACATGAACACCTCAAACCCCTATGACGGCGAGCGAAGGGCAGGGACAGTAGGTTTCCCACTCCCGGGCGTGTCGGTGAGGGTCACCGATCCGGCCACCGGCGAGACGCTCGGACCAGGCAAAACCGGCATGATCGAGATCAAGGGCCCGAACGTTTTCCGGGGTTATTGGCGGATGCCTGAAAAGACCGCGGCGGAGTTCACCAAGGACGGCTATTTCATCAGCGGCGACCTCGGCAAGATCGATGAGGCGGGCTATCTCCACATCGTCGGCCGCGACAAGGACCTGGTGATCTCCGGCGGCTACAACATCTACCCGAAGGAAGTCGAGGGTGAGATCGATCAACTCGACGGCGTCGCCGAGAGTGCGGTCATCGGCATTGCACATCCGGATTTCGGCGAGGGGGTGACGGCCATCGTGGTGCTCAAGCCCGGTGCCACAATGGACGAAAAGGCCGTGCTGAACGCGCTGCGCGACCGCCTCGCGCGCTACAAGCAGCCGAAACGGGTGATCTTCGCCGAGGAACTTCCGCGCAACACCATGGGAAAGGTGCAGAAGAACCTTCTGCGCGACCGGTTCAGCAACCTTTACATGCCCGCCTCCTAGAGCATGATGCCGAAAAGTGTGAAGCGGTTTTCGGACGACATCATGCTCTATCTCTTTGATTTAGAGCCGAATTCAGATTTCAGGTCGACTTGACCTGAAATCATCCGGCTCTAGGAGGCGCTGACGACCCTGCGTTGGTGCTTGGGAGCGAGACCAACGCAGGCTGATCTACCACCGATGGAAATGAGAACGGGCGCCTGAAGGCGTTTCCCGAGGGAGGAAGCTATGAACATCCAGATTCTGTCGATTGCGCTGCTGATCGGCATGTTCGTGATCGCCACCATGCAGCCGATCAATATGGGCGCGCTCGCCTTCGCATGCGCCTTTCTGGTCGGCTCGCTCGTCATGGCGATGAAGCCGGCGGAAATATTTGCTGGCTTCCCGAGCGACCTCTTCCTGACATTGGTCGGCATTACCTACCTGTTCGCCATCGCCCAGATCAACGGTACTATCGATTGGCTGGTCGAGGGCGCGGTCAAACTGGTGCGCGGACATGTGGCGTGGATTCCCTGGGTCATGTTCCTGGTCGCGGCCGTCATCACCGGCTTCGGTGCGCTTGGACCTGCGGCGGTCGCCATCCTGGCCCCGGTGGCGCTGGGTTTTGCGTTCCAGTACCGCATCAATCCGGTCATGATGGGATTGATGGTTATTCACGGTGCACAGGCGGGCGGCTTTTCGCCGATCAGCGTCTATGGCGGCATTACCAACCAGATCGTCGAAAAGGCGGGGTTGCCGTTCGCGCCGACATCACTGTTTCTCTCCAGCTTCTTCTTCAATCTGGCCATCGCCGTCCTCGTATTCTTCGTCTTCGGCGGCTCGAAGGTGCTGCGTAAGTATTCGGTCGCGTCGGGACCGCTGCCTGACCTCCACCCCGAAGGCGTCACGCAGTCAATCGTCGGCCACGGCGGCACGCCGGCTACTCCGATCAGCCATCACGTCTTTGAGGAGCAGACAAAAAATGTGTCGGCGCTTTCCGGCCTGACTACGGAAAGGCTGACGACATTAGTCGGCCTAACCGCGCTCGCGGTCGGCGCACTTGTCTTCAAGTTCAATGTCGGCCTGGTGGCGATCACCGTCGCGGTCGCGCTCGCGCTCCTCTCGCCAAAGACCCAAAAGGCAGCGATCGACAAGGTCAGCTGGTCGACGGTGCTCCTGATCGCCGGCATCATCACCTATGTCGGCGTCATGGAGAAGATCGGCACGATCGACTACGTCGCCCAAGGCATTTCAAGCCTGGGCATGCCGCTGCTGGTTGCACTCCTCCTCTGCTTCACCGGCGCCATTGTATCGGCATTCGCCTCGTCCACGGCATTGCTGGGAGCCATCATTCCACTGGCCGTGCCCTTCCTCCTGCAGGGACAGATCAGTGCCATAGGTGTGGTTGCGGCGATCGCGATCTCCACCACCATCGTCGACACCAGCCCGTTTTCGACCAACGGTGCGCTGGTCGTCGCCAATGCCCGGGAAGCAGAGCGCGAGGGCGTGCTGAAGACGTTGCTGATCTACAGCGCGCTTATCGCCATCATCGGCCCTGTCATCGCCTGGCTGGTTTTCGTGGTCCCCGGTTTGGTTTGAACGGTCGGCCAATCAGTCTGGCCGCTCCGGTGCAATTTGACCGGCGGCCAGGCTTGACCCGAAATGATCTGATCGGCGTCAACAAGAAAAAAGGCGGCGCAGGCGGAGCTGATTGCCTATCAAGGCAGCCGTTTGGCCGATAGCGCCGCCCGCCCTGCCTGGCGGGCTGTCGCTGCTCATGCGGCGGGTGAGGGCGCGTAGCGGCTGCCCAGCGAATAGCGGCTGCCGACATAGGTGAGCTTGTTGACGGTGGCGACCGCCGCGCCCGACCAGGTCCGCCGATGCAGGAGCAGGCATGGGTCGCCGGGTCGGATCTTCAAATGGCGGGCCGCCATCTCTTCTGCGGCGACGGCCGAGATCACATGCTCCACTTCCGTCAGCGGCGTCGCCCGCTGCAGGTAGTCGTAAGTGGTGGTCGCCACGAAATCTTGCCGATGGTAGTCCGGTGCGAGCGCCGGATTGACAAAGCGTTCCTCGAGTTGGACGGGCACATCGTCTTCGAAATGCACGATGATCGAATGGGCGACCGGTCTGCGGCGCGTGAACTCGAAGGCGACGACGAGGTCCAGCGCCGGGTTGCGAATCTTCTCGAGGACGATGACCTCGGCCCTGTGGCGTGCGCCGCGCGCGGCGATCTCGCCGGCGATGTTCCTGATTTCGATGAGGGCCGATTGCGGTTTCGGCGGCGCCACAAAGGTGCCTACGCCCTGGATACGCAGCAGGTGGCCTTCCGAGGTCAGTTCCCTCAGCGCCCGGTGCACCGTCATCCTCGAGACGCCGAGCGTGCTGACCAGCTCGTTTTCGGAAGGCAGCCTGCGGTCCTTCGGCCAGTTGCCACTGCCGATATTGCCAAGCACGTAGTCCTTGACCTTTTCGTAGAGCGGCCCGGCGGTTTCGGTAAGCCTGATCATCGTCCGCTCTCCATCCGGACGATGGTCTTCAACCCGCCGCTCACGCCGGCGATCAGGCGCTGGTAAGCGGCGGGAATTTCGCCGATCGCGATCTCGTCGGACACGAAGCGCGACAGCGCGGGCGCGAGATCGCCCAGCATCGAGACGGCCGGCGCAAGCTCGTCGGCGAAGGCGTGGCAGCCGACAAGCGCGATCTCGCGCTCGACCAGCAAGTTGGGGTCGAGGTCGAGGCGGCCATGCGAAATGCCGACCAGCGCCAGCGTGCCGCCGACGGCCAAAACATCGAGCAGCCGCGCCATCGCCGCCACGCTGCCCGTCGCGTCGATGGCATGGCGCAGATTGGGGGCATGGCGCAGATTGGGATCACAGGGCAGGGCGTCCAGGTCGACGACGGTCGCGCCGCTCACCTTGGCCACAAGCTCCGCACGCGCCGTATTGCGGTCGGCGACGAGGACCTGTCTCTCGCCTGGCCGCGACAGGAGCAGCGCAGCCAATCCGCCGATCGGGCCGCAACCAGCGATAAGCACCGGCGCTGCGGCCGGCGCCGCCAGCCGCCGCACCGCGTGCAGGGCGACCGCCAGCGGCTCCGCCATGGCGGCGATCGCGGGATCGAGCGTGGGGTCGTGGCGCACAAGCAGCCGCGCCGGCAGCTGCGTCTCTTCCGCGAAGCCGCCGTCGCAGATCTCGCCTACAAAGCCCAGTCTGGCACAGACATTATGCCGGCCGGCCAGGCAGGCAGGACACTCGCCGCACCAGAAGCGCGAATCGGCCACGACCCGGTCTCCGAGCGCAAACTGGGACACGCCGGCCCCCACGGCAGTCACTTCGCCAGCGAACTCATGTCCAACGACGCTCGGCGCGCGGCTGATCCACTGACCGGTGCGGAAGTTGTGGAGGTCGGAGCCGCAAATGCCGGCGGCCGTCACCTTGAGCCGCACCCAGCCAGGCGCTGGTTCGCCGGGAGATGGCACGTCCTCAACCCGCAAATCGCCCGCCGCATGGAGTCTGGCCGCCTTCATCATCCGCTACCGCGCCAGATATCGGTCGCGCACGTCGGAGACGGCGTGTTCATGCGAGGAGAAGCCTTCATAGCGGGCAAGTGTGCGGGCATGGCGCGCGAATTCCGGATAGGCCGCTTCCGTCACGTAGCCGATCGAAGAGCGCTTGACGAAATCCGTGACCGAGAGCGGTCCACAAGTACGCGCCCAGCGACTGGTCGGCAGCACGGCGTTGGGGCCCAGCCCGAAATTGCCGATCGAGACCGGCGTGTGCGGTCCCATCAGGATCTCTGCAGCTTCGGTGATGTGGCCAAGGTGCGCGAAGGGGTCGGTGGAGAGGATCTCCAGGTGCTCCGGTGCGTAGTCGTTGATGAAGCGGTAGCTCTCCTCGATCGAGGCCGTCAGCACAATGCCGCCACAGGCGCCGGTCAGGACCGCGGTGGAGAACGCGACCCGTTGCTCGGTCATGCGCGCCCAGTGCTCCGGCAGCGCGGCCAGTGCCTCCTCCGCCACGCGGCGGCTGTGGGTCACCAGATAGGCAGACGAGTCCGGTCCGTGCTCCGCCTCGATGAGGAGGTCGAGCGCGGCCAGCCCGCCATGCACGCTGTCGTCGGCGAGGATGATCGCTTCAGACGGGCCGGCGGGAAGGCCAGGATCGATGACGCCGGCAAGCAGCCGCTTGGCCGCAACCACCCAGGGGCTGCCTGGACCGACAATCTTGAGCGCGGCCGTGATCGTCTCTGTGCCGTAGGCGACCGCGGCGACCGCCTGCGCGCCGCCGCATTTGTAGACCGTTTCGACGCCGGCGAGGCGCGCCGCAACCAGCGTCGCTGCGTCCACCGAAACATCGGGCGCCGGCGGCGTGACGATGGCAAGCTCCGGAACGCCCGCCACCACTGCGGGCACTGCGGTCATCATCGTCACCGAAGGGAACGCCCCTTTGCCGCGCGGGACATAGAGCGCCACCGAGCGGATCGGCGTGAAGCGGTCGCCGGCAAAGGCGCCGGGCCGCATTTCCTTGAGCCACATCGCTTCCGGTTTCTGCTCTTCGTGGAAATGCCGGATGTTGTCGATGCCGAAGCGAATGGCGGCGATCACGTCCTCGTCGACCATGCCGAAGGCGGCGTCGAACTCGGCGGGGCTGACCTTCAGTCGCGTGGCATCGAGATCTGCCTTGTCAAAGTCGCGGGCGAAGCGAACGAGCGCGGCGTCGCCTTCTGTTCGGACCGCCTCGATGATCGGCGCGGCCTTCTCCATAAAGCCAGAGAGATCGGTCTCTGAGCGCCGCATCAATGCCGAACGAGCGGCGGCGTCGAGTTGTCTCAAATCGTGGAATGATACGTTTGGCATAGGATTTCCTTTGCGGCCCGACGAGCCGGCTTTCCTCATTTCGATTTCAGGAAGATGTCGAGCCCGACCAGCCTGTCGAGCAGGAAAACGGCGACAGCCGAGCAGGCGATGAAGACCACGGAGATCGCGGCGAGATCCGGCGTGATGATCGAGCGGATGGAGTTGTAGATGAGCACCGGCAGCGTCACGATGCGGGCATCGACGAGCAGCAGGCTGACCAGGAACTCGTTGAGCGCCAGGATGAACATCAGCAGCGAGCCGGTGATCACCCCTGGCATGACCGCCGGCAAGGTGACGGAGAAGAACACCTGGAGCGGCGGCGCGCCGCAATTGGCGGCGGCCAGTTCAAGATCCGGGTCAAGCCCGGTGGCGCTCGCCGTGACCGCCCAGATCATGAAGGGCAGGTTGATGACGCAGCAGGCGATGCCGACCGGCCAGAGCTGGCCGAGAATGCCGGCGTTGCCGAAGATCAGCATGAGGCCGATGCCCGATCCGATCAGCGGGATGGTGAATGGCAGCAGCAGGTAGATCTGGATCGTCTTCTCAAAACGCACCGCATATTTCGCCAGCGCGATGCCCGCCAGCGTGCCCACTGGAATGGCAACGATCGTACAGACCGTCGCGACCTGGAGCGTGCGCAGGAAAGCATTGCGCAGGTCGGAGGCCTGCGAAATACGCGCGTACCACCGCAGCGACAGTCCATCCGGCGGAAACGTAATGATGTTGCCGCCCGTAAACGAAGCGCCGAGCACAACGATCGTCGGCGCCGAAAGCGTCACCAGGGCGATCGTCACCAGGGTCCACAGGACAATCGATTTGCTGCGCGAGCCGCTCACGCCCGCGACCTCCCCATGGCGAGCGTTCCGGCTCCAAACAGCGCGAACACCAAGCCGACAAGGATTGACCCGAGCGCGACCAGCATAAGCGCCAGCATCGCGCCGAGACCCTGGTCGGAGGTGCGGAAGAACTGGTCGTAGATGGCGTTGGCGATGAAATCCTGCGAGCCGCCGCCAAGGATCGCAGGGACTGCGAAATCGGTGAGCGAAAGCGTCAGCACCACCACGCCGGCGCCGACGAAGCCTGGACGAGCGAGTGGCAGCACGACGTGGATGAACGTGCGAACCCAGTTCGCGCCGAGCGATCCAGCGGCTGCCTCCAGCTCTTCGGGAATCGCGGTGAGCGCCGGCGCCAGCATCAGTACGGCAAACGGCAGCATGTACTGGACGAGGCCGAACAGCACGGCGGGATAGTTATAGATGAGCCGCATCGGGGCCACCCCGACAAGGCCGAGCGCCTCGTTCACCATGCCCTGGTTGCCGAGGATGATCAGCCAGCCATAGGCACGCACCACCTGGCCGATGAAGAACGGCAGGAACAGCGCGATCAGCAGGAATTTGCGCAATCCTGGCGAACGCGTGCGCACCATCAGATAGGCGTAGGGAAAGGCGAAGACCAGCGTCACCGCGGTGACGATCAGGGCGGCAACGAGGCTGCGCTGCGCGACGACCAGGAACAGTGGCTCCGTCAGCGCGCGGCGGAAATTGGCGATGGAATAGTCGTCGGAGAACTGGAAGGTGGTGGTGTCGAGCGTGCGCAGGCTGGCATCCGCGATCTGGATGAGACCAAGCACGAGCAGCCCGACAAGCAGCACCGCCGGAAGCAGCATCAGATAGGGCGTTGCGCGCCTGAACCGCGCCGGCCAGACAGCGGCGGCAACGCCTTCCAGCACATCCATGATGCGCCATGTCAGGGGATAGGCTGTCCTGGCTGCCCGCATGAAAACCCGTATCCGACGTCGTGAAGGAGCCGGTGCCGCACGAGCGCAGCACCGGCCGACCGGCGTCAGCCCTGCATGATCGCCTTGAACTTGGAAAACCACTCGCTCTCGTTCTCGACCTGGATCTTCGACGAGATGCGGATAAGGCGCTGGAAATCCGCTTCAGTGGTCGGATAGGACGGATCGCCCACCAGATCCTTGGGCGGCGTGAGGCCCGGCACCACGCCCGGCAAGCCAAGCCCGTCCAGCCAGATCTGCTGGGCTTCCTTGGTCAAGGCGTGATTGATGTACTTCTTGGCCCAGTAGAGTTCGTTTTCCGGCAGGCCCTTGGGGATCCACAGACCGTCAGTGTCAAATTTTGCACCCTCTTCCGGCACCACCCATTCGATTTTGACGCCGTTCTTGCGCGCCTCCCGGGCGTTGGTCGAGATGGTGCAGGCGGCGTCGATCTCGCCGTTCTGGAACCAGGTGGTGAAGTCGGGATCTTCGCCCAGCAGCGGCTGCTGTGCCTTCATCTTGGTGATGAAATCCCATGCCGGCTGCATGTTGCCGGGAATGTCCTCCAGCTTGCCACCACCGGCGACCTGGGCGGGGAAATGGAAGCCGATGCCGTCATTGTAGAAGGCAAGCCGACCCTTGAACTTCGGGTCAAGCAGATCTTTCCAGGACTTGGGCGGTCCATCCGGGAATGCGGCAGGCCGATAGGCAAGCACATAGACATAACCGTAGGTATTGACGATCGGGAAGCCTTCCAGGCCGGCCGGCTTGGCAAGGTCCGTCACATTGGCGAGGTTCGGCAGGTCGGAGAGGTCTTCCGTCACGCCGCGCAGTGCCGATTTCGTGGCATTGGTGGTGGTGTCCCAGTTGATATGGATCGGCGGGACGCGTTTCTGCGCCACGGCCGCCCAGACCTTGGGCTGAATCTCGTTGTCTTCGGTCAGGTCGTGACGGACAGCAATCCCCGTCATCTTGGTGAAGCTGTCGGACACCCCGGCCTTCAGGCTATCCACCCAGCTGCCGCCCCAGGCGCGCACGATGATCTCCGCCGGCTTTTCCGGTTCCTGCGCATAGGCGCCGCGCAGGCCGAGCGCTGAGGCGCCGCCGAGCGCAGCGGTGGCCTGAAGGAAGGTTCTGCGGGAAAGATGGGATAATGTCGGCTTAAAGCGCTTCATCTGCATTCTCCTCTGGGTTTGACCGGTCTCCGGTTCTATCGAAAAACAAGCATGTCCCTGGCATTCCACCCCAGGAACACGCTTTCGCCTATGTCGAACTGCGTGTGCGCGGCGGGATCATGGTCGAAAACGCGAATGACCTCGTCGCCAATTGCGGCGCAGGCTACCTCATAGACCATGCGCTCGCCTTCGAAGATGGTGTCGGTCACAGTCCCGGCCAGCATGCAATCAAGCTTCGACAGCTGCGCAGCATCGCCGGCGAGACGGATCTGTTCGGCGCGGATCGCTCCCGATGCCTTGTCGCCCTCGGCAGGCGGATTGACCGGATCGCCGACCTTTCCGGCAAGCATCAGATCACCCCGAACGACGGAAACATCGCCCATTTCCGATACGGCCCGTACCGTGCCGGCAATGAAATTGGTGACGCCGATGAAATTGGCGACGAAGGCGTTGCGTGGCTGGCGGTAGGTGTGGATCGGCCGTGCCTTCTGCTGGATCTCGCCCTGATCCATGACGACGATATCGTCGGAAACTACCAGCGCCTCGCGCTGGTCGTGGGTGACATTGATCGTGGTGACGCCGAGCTCACGCTGGATGCGGCGGAATTCGAGCTGCATTTCCTCGCGCAGCTTGCGGTCGAGTGCGGCAAGCGGCTCGTCGAGAAGCAGCAGGTCGGGCTCAAACACCAGCGCGCGCGCAATCGCGACGCGCTGCTGCTGCCCGCCGGACAGTTCGTGAATGCGCCTGCCGCCATAGCCTCCGAGCCGCACCAGAGCGAGATATCGCTCGACGCGGTCGGGAATGGTGCGTGCGTCGCGCCGACGCATCTTCAGCGGGAAGGCGACATTCTCGGCCGCCGTCATATGAGGAAACAAGGCAAGTCTCTGAAAGACCATACCGATCGACCGCTTGTGCGGTGGCACCGCGCTCACCGCTTCACCGTTGATGAAGATCTCGCCGCTGCTCGGGGTCTGGAACCCGGCGATCATCCGCAGGAGGGTTGTCTTGCCGGACCCAGACGGCCCGAGAATGGTGAGAAACCGGCCCTTCGGCAGATCGAAGGACGCGTTCTTGACGGCTTGAACCCCATCGAAGTCCATCCCGACGTTGCGGACCGTGACGGCGATTTCCCTGTCGCCTTCCGCTTCGTGCGAAGCTGCGGCCCGAAAACGCTCCTGCATTGTGGTTCCCCTTTTGTCGCCGGTCGCATGCAAGAACGTCCAGCGTATCAGGTGGTATATACAACCATATACAAGCTCGGTCTACACGATCCTCTCAGTCGCTCAGATGGATGCGAGATAGCCGCCGTCGACCGGGAGGCAATGCCCGGTGACATAGGCGGATGCCCCGCTCGCCAAAAACACGATAGCGCCGGCCAGATCCTGCATCGTGCCGAAGCGCCGCTGCGGGATCATGGCCAGCATCGCCGTCTGCCAGTCGGGATCCTGGTAAAAGGCGTCCGTCATCGCCGTATGGAAATACCCCGGAGCGATGGCGTTGACGCGGATACCGAGCGATGCCCATTCCGCGGCGAGTGCGCGCGTCATGCCCAGGAGCCCGGACTTGGACGAGCCGTAGGGTACCGCGGTCGGAATGCCGACATAGGAGGTCAGCGAGCAAAGATTGATGATCGCGCCACCGCTGTTGTCGTCAGCCATCCGCCGCGCCGCAGCCTGCGCGCAGAAGAAGGCGCCCTTCAGATTGGTCGATACGATGCGGTCCCATACCGCCTCGTCCACGTCGAGCGAGGGCTGGACTTTTTCGTAGCCGGCGTTGTTGACCAGAATGTCGAGCCCACCAAAGGCATCCGCCACCTCGTCGACCACCACGCGGATGCGATCGGTGTCGAGCACGTCGAGGGACCGGCAAAGCGACCTTCGCCCATGTGCGCTAATTCGGTCCGCCGTTTCACGAAGGGAATTTTCGTCGCGGGCGGTCACCGCCACATCGGCGCCGGCCGCCGAGAGCGCCTCCGCCATGGCCTGGCCGATGCCGCGGCTGGCGCCCGTCACCAGCGCCTTTTTTCCCGTCAGGTCGAACAGGCGAGCGGCGTCCATGGCGGTTTCCTGCATTCCCGAAAAAAAACCATGCGGTCGGATTGGAAACGAACACCAGTTGCGGCCGGTTGTCTATACATCTTGCGCTATTGCGGGGGTGCCACTAAACGGCGCGGCGCCGGTTTGCGGCGATCGCTTGAACGACGGCATCCCGGATGCCCCAACAGAGCGCCATCAACTGGCGTCTCGCTGGTAAAGCCATTAAGCTCGATCAACGGCAAAGGGAGTCCCACATGGTCGAACCGCGGCTTTCCGTGCGCAGTGCAAAGGCGCGTGATCGCACCGGCTGGCTCGGTGCGAGAACCGCTCGATCGCCGACGTGGTTGAGCGCGCGCTGGAATCCTATGAGGTTCGGCAAGCCGGTCGTGAGCCGGCGTCGACGTTCTGCTTATGGCGTCGAAATCGACCTTGAAGCAGCGATCCGGGGCCCTCGGCAGGTTGATGCGGAGCTTTGATCTTCCCTGCTGCCAGATTCATTTCCGAGACGCTGAAGAAGTCGCCCGAGCCTGCCGTGATTGCATGGCTGTTCGCCATGGCGCCTCGACACGCTCGCCCGAGACATTGAATTCACCCTATCGGCGCGATTTTCCTGAGCGCCCTTGTCCAACCATCCCCGCTGAATGCGGGGTGATTGGACAATTTTGCATAGGTGGAAAAGTTCAGCGTCTCAACGGCTGCCCGCCCATGGCGCACGACCCCTAAGGACCTTGCCCGGCTGTGGCTGTTCTTCTTTCGGAGCTACCACCGGTTGAGGCAAGGAAGCCGTGTGACTGGTATCCAAGGTCATTCCGCTGTTGTCGACGCCAGTAGCGAAGCCGCGGGTCGGGTCGCGGTCCGGGTTTTGATTGGCAGCGAGCGAGACTCCTGTCGACAGGGCGAGGAGGGCGATAGCGGTTACAATTTTGTTCATCGTGCTGTTCCTTTCAATAACGAGCAGACCCGCCGACGGCGGCTCGCGCGGAATTGACTCCTGCTTTGCGAAATCCCGTCGGCTCTCTGTCTCGCCATCATGACGAGGCTTCCTGCTCACGGATGAAACTACGCTGGGCCTGTCGCAGAGGTTTGCCCGAGTGCTATCGAAGTGTATCCGAATGTATGAGAATCCATGCGAGGGCCCGCAGCTCTTGGACTTCGACAAATTTGGCTACAATTTTTTTCGGCCGCCTGTCGGCGTTTGCGCGGCCAGATACCTGTCGGGCGCCGTCATCAGGTCCAGGTAAGCGGAGCTGCCGAAGAACGCCGATGACGTAAAAGCGGGACAATTCCCCTGATCGGGTGAACGCATAATTTGCTGATCGGGCGACCGCGCGGCGTCCATCGTCAGGTGGTTCGCCACCGTCGCTTTAAATTGTGCGGCGGCTGTGTTGATGCGCCCAAAAAAAGATGGTAACGCGGTATTAAAGATTGTTTCGGGTTGTTACCTCTTGGGCGGGGCGAATGGGATTGGTGGTACCGCGGGCATGGCTGTGTGCCGGCCTACTAATAGGCTTGATGATGTCCGCGACGCCGATGGAGAAGGCTTCGGCCGACGTCGTGCCTGGCGCCATGGCCACCGGGCAGCCAACCTCCATCCCTGTCGGCTACATCGAATTCTGCAGACGGCGGGCCGCGGAGTGCGCAATACGATCAGGCAAGAGCGCTCCAGTCCTTCTGTCCGCGGGAATGGAAGGCAAGCTCGCCTCCGTCAACAAGCTGGTGAACAGATCGGTCAGGCCCGCGAGCGATTTGGACGTTCACGGCATGATGGAATTCTGGTCCTATCCTGACAGCGCGCTCGGCGACTGCGAGGATTATGTCCTGCTCAAGCGCCAGTTGCTCAGGCAGCAGGGCATATCGCTGTCGAACCTTCTGATCACTGTCGTCAGGAAGCAGGACGGCGAGGGGCACGCGGTGCTGACCGTCAAGACCGACAAAGGCGACTATGTGCTCGACAACCTCAACGACGATGTGAAGCCTTGGTCGGTAACTGGATATCGATTTATAAAAAGGCAGTCGTCTACGCATACCGGGCGCTGGGTCGCGATAATCGAACACCCCGATGTACTGGTCGGGGCAGTCGACTGAACCTCCCGAATTAGCGGATCGACAATGCCTGGCGCTGGCGCTCATGCCGGAGAACGGCCAGGGATGCCCGGCTGCGCGCCTGTTCCGCACCGGCCCAGGCACATGACCCGTGATCTTGAGTCGCACTGCATGGGAGTTCCATTCCAGGCATAGGCTTATTACGAGCACCGGGAAGCGCTTCCTTGCGGCGCTCGATAAGCTAATGTCCCTCAGCCGGAACTCGATTTCATTCCGCGCCTGATGCCGGTAGAGCTTTCTCTTCTGCCCGTGTTATGGACATGTCGAATGCTGGAGGATACAGGATGAAATTGAGAGACGCGGCACTTGCTGTCATTTCGAAAAAACGCAGAGGCGTGGCCTGGTATAAGGTCTCTCAGAAGAAGGCCGACAAATACGGCTTCTATGTTTATTCCAGTCATATGGTCTGGAAGGACCAGCCATTTTTCCGAAAGGCGCTGCAGCGGGTCAAGGACATAAGCGGGATTCCGGATCCCCGTGCTTTCGTCCTGCAAAGCTGTTTGCGATCGATCGAGCGCATCGACGGCGATGTGGCCGAATGCGGCGTAAGACAAGGCCGCTCGACCATGTTCATGCTGATGAGCGATCTTCGGCCACGGCACTACCATCTTTTCGATTCGTTCGCCGGCCTCTCGGAACCGACCGTAGAGGATCGCAAGCCAAACGGCCGAATGCCATGGAAGTCCGGCGATCTCAGCACCGACGAGGGCGTGGCCAGGGAGAATATTTCCGACTTCAGCAACACCACTTTTCATGTCGGATGGATACCAGACACTTTTTCCAGCGTGTCCGACCGGCGTTTCGCCCTGATCCATATTGACGTCGATCTATACGAGCCAACACGTGACGCGCTTGCCTTCTTCTACGACCGGGTCGCAGCGCATGGCATGATCATCTGTGATGACTACGGCTCCGCGCTTTGCCCTGGCGCTCGAAAGGCGTTTGACCAATTCTTCGAGAACCGCCCGGAAGGCATCATCGAACTTCCAACCGGGCAGGCGATTGTCGTAAAGGCAAGCTAACGCCCCCTGCATTCACTTTGCGTAAAAAGGCAGATAAGACGACATTCGATGCGAAAGATAAAGGTCTATGCCGCTTCCACCGGGAAGACATTCGGAGCGCAGCCAGAAAATTACGGGGACAATCTCATGGCGGTGCTGTTGCCCGCTTTGTTCAATTTGCAACCCGAATTTGTAGGCCGGGACCGAGCGGAACTCATTTCTATCGGGAGCGTGATCGATTCCTATCATCGGCGATATCCAAAGGGCGTAAAACTCATCAACCGGAGGCCTTGGCGAACGCTGCACGTTTGGGGATCTGGCTTCATGAGCAGTACCGGACTACCCGTTTGGCCGCAAAAGCTGGCGTTCCATGCGGTGCGCGGTCCTCTAAGTGCTGAAAAGCTCGGGCAGCCGGGTCTGGCGACAGGTGACCCAGCGCTATTGCTCCCGCGGATTTGGCCGAAGCCGGCGACCACCAGTAACGCCGTGGCGGTCGTCCCTCACTTCGTCACCAATCGCCATTTCCGGGCAAAATATGCATCGTCCCTTCCGCGTCACTGGAAGATTGTTGATCTTCTAGATGACCCCAAGAAGATCACACATGCTATCGCCGAGTCGGACATGGTGATATCCAACAGTCTGCACGGCCTCATCGTTGCAGATGCCTACGGAGTTCCGTCTGTCAGGATGGAAGGCGATAGGCGTATCAAGGGCGACGGCTTCAAATATCGTGATTACGAGGCATTTCGTGGCGACTCATGGCATGTACTTAATTTCGAAGACGTTCTCGCCCAGCCAGGTAATTCCATTCCAGCAGATGCGCGCCAACCTGACGCAGTCCGGCTGGGTTCACTTCTCGCTAGTTTCCCTTTTTGAATTTTGAGGGACCGTTTAGACTGCATTCGCTCCTCGCAGCGCGGTTCGTAGCCACACTTGAACAAGCCGCATCTCCCACTCGGCCTGACCGACTAGGAGGACGCAGTTGGGTCAGATTTAGCAAAATCAGACGCAGTGATGGCCCGTTGATTTTCCTTGCAGCCATGCGGCAGGAAATCATACGCAATCAGCTCCACCAAAACGAAAAGTTGCAACTCATGTCGCCAAACAATCACCCTGCCATCGACGTAACGCTTGTGTGCGGCAGGAGGCCCGAACTGCTCTCGCAAACACTGCAATCATTTCAACAGATGGTATTTCGGCATTTCCGTATCGGTGGAGTCTATGTGAACATCGATCCGTTTGGCGGAGACGAGAGCGACCACGAAAAGTGCCGCAGTCTTGTCCTTGGATATTTCCCCAATGCTGCCATTTCAGAACCAGAGACCGCAAGTTTTGGGCGTGCCGTAAAGGTGCTTTGGTCTCAAGTGAAATCACCACTCGTGCTGCATTTGGAAGATGACTGGCTGGCGCTTGAATCGATCACGCCAGATCGGGTGTTTCCCCTGTTCAAGGGACGCACCCGCGCAGTGAAGCTTGTAACAAAAGAACTTGGATGGAACGGGCGGGATGAGAATCGTAGACGTACGGAGAAAGTAAAGTTGCTAGGCCTGACGATTTGGAAACGAAAGATTTCTAGTTTTGGGACCAGTCCGGCCTTCTTTTCCGGTGATTTTGTGAGGCGTTGCAGTTCACTTTTGAGAGACGATCTTGACCCTGAAAAGCAGCAGCGCTCGCATATTAATCCGCCATTGACGAATTTTACTTCGCGTTACGAATGCCGCGTTTTGCCCGGGGTTGCACAACCCGAAATAATTAAGGACATAGGCAGGAAATGGCGTGACGAGCGCGGCATATCAAAGATAACCGAAAGGGGCAGAAGTACTTGGAGTGAGCGCAGGACCACCGAATGAAACGTATCCTGTAGCGATTTTGCAGACAGCGCCATTGACTGCGGTCGGGAACGAAGCCACAGACGTACTGATTCGGGTGAATATCCCTCGCGCATTCACGAAGCGCGGAGACCAAGGGAGTCGCCAGAGGTCAACCAAGTGCCGGTATACATCGCAGCAGGAAACCGAATGAGCGCAAAGAGACGAATTTCAGCGGCCTTGGCGTACCCGCTGGTCAAGCGCCTGATCCTCGAGAACCTGCCGCCGCACATAAAGCTGTATCTCGCCGGTTTGCTGTGCACGATTGCCGGTGCGGCGGCGACGTCCGGATTTGCCTGGATCATGCGTGACATGATCAACAGCATCTATATCGACAGGAACGCCGCCGCCGTTTGGGGTATCAGCGCGGCAATCATCGGACTTTCCGCTGTCAAGGGCATCGCGGCATACGGTCAAACCATTACGACCGGAAACGTCCGCAGGGCCATCGTGTCGGACCTCCAACACCGGCAGTTTTCCCGGGTGATGCGCCTCGACATTGGCCATTTCGTCAATCAGCATCCGGCCAAATTCATTTCCAAGATAATGTTCAATGCACGCGCCGGTGCGTCCGTCATCATCACGCTGACGAGCAACACGGCCTCCGACGTTTTGACCCTGGTCGGACTGGCAAGTGTCATGGTCGTACAGGACCCGACCATGTCGCTTGTATCGGCGGCGGCATTGCCGGTGATCTTCCTCTCGGTGAGCACGATCACGCGAAAGATCAAGTCGCTGGCAAGGGGCGAAACAGAGCTGGCGGCACAGGTTCAGTCGATCGGCACGGAAGCCATAGACGGCATTCGCACCATCAAATCGTTCCAGCTCGAGGACAAGGCGATCGCCAGCTTCGCTAAGGCTGTCCGCAAGATGGAAAGGCGCGGCATCCAGATCAACCGGACATCGGCGTTGATGAGTCCAGTGATGGAGACAGGCGGCGGCTTCATCATCGGCCTTTTCCTCATTTATGCCAGTTGGCAGACCCTCGGCAACGGCAAGACGCCGGGCGAATTCATGGCCTTCATAACCGCCTTTCTGCTTGCCTATGAGCCCGCCAAGCGGCTCGCCCGGGTCAATGTCGACATCCAGAAGCAAATGGTGGCCGTAGAGCAGATGTATGGTTTGATCGACACGCCCGAACAGCGACAACTCGCAACCGCAGGCGAGCACCTCACCGGCGTCGAGGGTGGTATCCGTTTTGAAGATGTGGTCTTCTCCTATGGCGGCAACAGCCCGGCGCTGCATGGTGTTTCCTTCGAGGTGCGACCTCGTGAGAAGCTGGCGATCGTTGGCCGCTCCGGCGCTGGCAAGACCACCATCGTCAATCTGATCCTGCGCCTGATGGAGCCGGGCAGGGGCAGGATCTTCATCGACGACAAGGATATTGCGAAGATCAGCCTGGCCGACGTTCGCGACAATATCGCACTGGTGTCACAGGATATCTTCCTGTTCGAAGGTTCTATCCGTGACAACATTCGTGACGGACGTCCGAACGCCACGGATCAAGAAATCGATTCCGCGGCGGAACTCGCCCGGGTCACAAGTTTTGCTTCGAACCTTGAAAACGGGCTCGACACGCTTGTCGGGCCGGGCGGTACCAATCTGTCGGGCGGGCAGAAACAACGCGTTGCCATCGCGCGCGCCCTGCTCAAGGATGCGCCCGTGATTGTCTACGATGAAGCAACATCCGCGCTCGACGGCGAAAACGAACGGGCGGTCATGGAGGCTGCGTTCGACGATGCATTTCAGCGCACGGTGATCTGCATTGCGCACAGGCTTTCAACGATCAAGGCGGCCGATCGTATTCTGGTATTTGACGCTGGCATGCTGGCTGACTCTGGGACTCATGACGAACTCGCCAGGCGCAGCGAAATCTATCGCTCGATCTTCCATCTGGAAGCGTCCGCTCCGCTCGTCGAAGGCGGCAAAACGCTGCGCCAGAGCGTATTGCGCTGACGGCCGATGACCAGTTTTTACCACGGTTCCTACATCCGGTACGTGATTGGTGGATTGGGCCTGCAGTTGCGCCGGTACACAAAGGCCGTGCGGACGCTGTTTGCCGGCTCCAAGCCTCGTTCCGTTCTTGAGCAGCAGGCCAGGGCCGACGCGCTGATTGCGCGCCGGGACTGGACAGGGCTTGAAGCAAGTACCAATGAAATGGCCATCATGGCCGATCGTGCCCGCGACCCTGAAATGATGCAGAAGGCGGGCCAGGCGTTCGAACGGCTGGGCAACTTCGCACGGGCGGCCGAGCTTCGGCTTTCCGCTCGCCGGCTACGAAAAGGAAAAGGTGCCAATGAATGGACTGGAGAAGATCTCGGTTCTGATACACTGCTGATCGATCTTGTAGAGGATGACCCTCGCAGTCTTGGCCGGGTTATCCGCCATGCGCGACTGGCCGGAGCCGCCGCTGCATGTACGCAAAGCGCGACAATTCGGGTCGAGCCGCGCTTGGTATCGCTTGTGCAGCGGACGTTCCCGAATGCGACCGTGGTCCCAGCGCAGCAGAATGTCGTCGGCGACAAATTTGCGACCTTCGAAAATCTCGCCTGGGTCTTCGGCCGCGATGCCGAAAGACTTGCCGCCGATTTCGTGCCGCTGCGGGCAGATCCTGAACTCGTCCAGACATTCCGCAAGCGTTATTGCTCGATGACGGATCTGCCGCTGGTGGGCCTCTCCTGGGGCAGCAAATCGCATAGCAAGGACGTGCCTGATTTCCCCGACTGGACACGGTTCATCGCCCAGACGCCAGCGACATTCGTGTCGCTTCAGTACGGGCAGATCAAACCGGCGCTGCGGCGCCTGCGCAACGGCAATGACGACCGTCTTATCTTTGACGAAAGTGTCGATCAAATGGTCGATATGGACCGTTTCGCCGCGCAGGTCGCCGCACTCGATGCGGTCTTAACGATCAGCAATACGGCGGCCCATCTGACCGGAGCACTCGGTGTGCCGACTATTTTCCTGATCGACGACAAGTTTCAGACAGCGTGGCCAGCGATTGGCGATCGAACACCCTGGTATCCGAACGGCGTCGTCATGCGCAAGGAAGGACGTCCGTGGCCGGTAGTGCTCGACGACGTCGGCCGGCGGCTCTCGTCGATTCTGACGGCGCGTTCGACGCTGTCTAGCGATAATTGAGGGTCGCCGTGCCGAACAGACGATCCATCCTTGAGAAGGCAAAAGCCGCCGACTTGCGCCCGCAAGGTGTTGACGGCAAGCGGCTGCAGAAGGTTCTCGATCAGGCCAAGAAGTTTTTCAGACGTCCCTCCCGCCATGCTGACGAGAGTGTCGAACGGCACATAAGCCTGATGACGCAGAGCGTCAAGCGGCGTGACTGGGAGAGGGCGCGGGATTATGCGCTGGCGCTCGGTCTGCTCGGTGAGCAGCTTGGCGATCGCGGGCTTGTCAAAAAAGCCGGCCGCGCACTGAGACGCCTCGACGGCGGCAACCGCACCTGGCAGTTCATCGCTTCGAGCAAGCAAGTGCCCGACAGGCCCGAATGGGATGGCAGCGACCTTGCGGGTCGCACGCTTGTCGTCGATCGCCGCGAAGGCGATCTTGCGATTTTTCTTCAATTCGCATCGTTGCTTGGCCCCGTGGTCGCGGCTGCTCACCGATGCATCGTCTTCGTTGAACCGCGACTGGCACCGCTCTACCGCAGGACACATCCGGCGCTCGATGTCAGGCTTGAGCGGGAAGCCGAGGTGACGTCGGTGAACGGCGATGTCTTCGCCGGTTTCGAGACCTTGGCCACGCATTTTTGGCCGGATGATCCTGCGGCCCGTGCGCCCTTCGTCCCGCTGGAACCAGACCGCCGATTGGTCGCCGAGCTGCGCAGCACTTATCTCGGTCGCGGCCCCGGTCCTCTCATCGGCTTTGCCTGGGGAAGCCTGAACAAGGCCAAGGATCTGCCTGCCCTGGACGACTGGCGGGCGCTGCTCGGCAGTCTGCCGGGCCGTTTCGTCAGCATGCAATATGGCGATGTCGGGCCGGCGCTCTCCGAATTCGAGCGCTGGGCACCGGGACGCATCATCCATGACGCGTCCGTGGACCAATTGTCGGATATGGACCGCTTCGCCGCGCAAATCGCCGCCCTCGACGCGGTGGTGACGATCAGCAATACCGGTGCCAATCTGGCAGGAGCGCTCGGCGTGCCGACCGTCGTCCTGCTCGACGATGGGTTTCGGCTGTCGTGGCCTGCCTTCGGCGAGACGGTGGCCACATATCCAAACGTTCGACTGGTGCGAAAGGGCGGCCGGGCGTGGGCGGCCGCGATGCGGGAAGCTGGTGGACGGGTTGCGCAAATCGTCGGTGGAGTTGGTGATGGACGCTAGTCAACTGCTTCGCCGGGTCCGCCGCGTTATCGCGCTCGCAGGCTATAATTACAAGGTCTGGTTCCGACGTCATCGGCGGCAGCTTTTCCTGCGCTGGCGTGACCGCGACATTGCCGATCAGATGGCGGATTATAGACGAAGCATCGAGGCGCGCGACTGGTCGGCGGCGCTGCCGAAAGCCCTGGCGCTGGGATCGATCGCGAAGTCGAGGCGCGAGGTCCACCTGCTCGACGAGCTCAGCAAGGCGCTGATGCGCATGGGCGCCTACGGCCCGGCGGCCGAGCTCAAGATCGCCCGGCGCCACATCGTCGAGGGCCGCGTCGACGGCGAATGGCTCGGCCAGGATATCTCGGGCCAGGTCCTGCTCGTCGATCTGATGGAAACCGAAAAGCAGGGTCTGGCCACCGCGATCCACCATGCGAGTTCCGTCGGCCGCGCGCTCGCCCGCGCCGCTCGTCTGATCGTCCTGGTCGAGCACCGCCTGGTGCCTCTGTTCCAGCGGACATTTCCCGCCGCCGATGTGCGAGCCGTCGGTCCCGGGACCAAGGCAGCCTATGGCGAGGCCCAGCTCTTTGCCGGCGTCCAGCATCTGACTGCCGTGTTCGAGACGGATGAGACCACGATCCGGGAGCATTTTGTTCCCCTGAAGCCGGATCCGGCGCGGGTCACTGAACTTCGCGCCCGCTATCGCAAGGACGGCCGCCCATTGGTCGGCGTCGCATGGGGCAGCTCCAATCCTGGCAAGGACCTGCCGCCACTCACGGCATGGCGCGGCCTGCTCGGTCGACAGGACCTGCAGTTCGTTTCGCTGCAATATGGCCAGGTCGAGCCCGACCTGAAAATCCTGACCGATGGTGATCCCGCGCGCATCTTGCACGACGTCTTGGTGGATCAACTCGTCGACATGGATCTTTTCGCCGCGCAGGTCGCGGCGATGGACGCCGTGGTGACCATCAGCAACACCGGGGCGCATCTGGCCGGCGCACTCGGCATCCCTTCGGTCTTCATCCTTGGTGACGGCTTCAAACGTTCCTGGCCGGTCGAGGGCGCCCGCACGCCTTACTATCCGTCCGCCGTGCTGGTCTCGAAGCGGGAACGACCCTGGGCTGCGGTGATGGACGGGGCCGAGAAAAACCTGGAGCGCCTGCTCGAAACATCATCGTCCGACGTTCAAGCAAAAGGCCGGTAGCCGCTATACAGAAGCTTGCATCGCGCCCTGTCGATTTTCCTTGCCATCGTCCGGCAATGAAACCATACGCGAGCGGACCTCTGTTCAAGGGTCGTGCCCGAGCGGTGAAGCTTGTGACGAACGAGACCTATTGAAAAAGGTCGAAAAGCCAGGAGTGTTTGGAATGAGCGGGGCAATCGAGTGAGCTTCGTTTCAACACTGTCGAGGCGAAAGCCGAAAGCCTTTTCCGCTGCCCGGCGTACCGCAGAGCAAGGGGCATTGTTTGCAACAGTCAAGATGAACGGGACTAACCCGGACACCTAAAGGAGGGCTGTATCCATGTTTTTTTCGAGTTTTTTCAAGGCCGACGAGCGTCCGCTTATCGTATCATTCCCAAAATCCGGGCGAACTTGGTTGCGCGTCATGCTGGATGACCTCGGCGTTACGGCTCAGTGGATTCACGACGGAACGGACCATAAGCAACTCAGGCCCGCGTCCAGTCTCAAAGAGAACAAATCGCGGTACAGGAAGAGGCGAACGATACTTTTGGTCAGGGACCCAAGGGATACGGTGGTCTCGGGGTATTTTCAGGTGCAAAAGCGACACAAACTTCCTGCGGGATCATTCAGCGATTTTATCAGAAGTGAAAATCACGGGATCGAAAAGATAGCCAGGTTCAACCTGAACTGGTTTTCAGCCGCACCACGCATGCGTGCGATGCGTTGCGTTCAATACGAGGACATTCATCGAGACGCCGTCGGCGTTCTCCGCTCCATACTCGATTTCCTGGAAACACAAGCCGAAGATCGCACGCTCATCGAAGTGGCCGATGCGAGGGCATTCGACAGGATGCGAACCAGCGAAGCGAAGGGCGATCTTGCCGGACGCTACGGTGAAGCATTGTTGCCCAGCGACGCGAACGATCCTGAAAGCTTCAAAGTTCGCAAGGGCAAGATAGGGGGCTACCGCGACTACCTTTCCGACGACGACGTGGCATATTGCGATGACCTTTTACAGAGATTTGAATATTGGGCAAAGCTGGGCAAGGTCTTCAGCGAGTATGGTTTGCAATATCGTCCGATAGGCCAACCGCATCTCGTGGCTTCAGAATAGCGGTGATGCGGACCGGATTCATTTGCGGCTGCGGCCATAGCGGGACGACGTTGATTGCGACGATCCTTGCGTCGCATCCAGACGTCTACCTGCCACTCCAGGAAACCAATATTTTCTTCAAGTGGACGCCACTGGCGGTGTTCCGCTACTGGAAGCTGAAGCGGGCGGCGTTCGAGGCTGGAAAGACCTTTCTGCTCGAAAAGACGCCGCGGCACATCCGTCGCGTCGACCGGATCCGCCGGCTCGTGCCTGGCGCGCGTTTCGTGATGCCGGTGCGGGATGGGCGCGACGTCGTGGCGTCGCTGGCCAAACGTCTCGGCGATCCAGCGGAAGCGCTCGACCGCTGGATCGACGACAATGCGCTCGTTCTTGCCGAACAGGAAGCACCGGATGTGCTGATCTATCGCTATGAGGATCTGGTCGAGGATCCGGCAAGGATCGTCAAGCGCATCTGCGGCTTTCTCGATCTGTCCTTCAGTCCAGACCTGCTCGACTACCACAAGAACCCGCAGCAATGGTTCAAGCCAACCGACGCCAGCGTCGAGACGCCGCATGCTGTGCTCCGGAACCAACAGGTCAATCAGCCGATCTATGACGGAAGCGGAAGATGGCGCTCCGAACTCGGAAACGCCGAGTTACAGGACCTGGTACAAGGACGAGGTGCCCAGCTTATGAAAGCATTCGGATATGCCTGATATCGGATAGGCATCTGCAAGAAATGCGGTCTACCAATCAATTCTGTCGATCAAACCCGTTTTGAACAGGCTGTGAGCTCCCTCATACGGCAATGACTGTTCGTTCACCGCGCTGAGCGCCGCTTTACCGCTCGATACCTCGTGATACTGGCGATATTTGGAAGCGCCGTTCCAATACTGACCCTCCGCTACCGCGACTTGCGCCTTGTTGTTGAAATCGGCGAAGAACTTAAAATGAAGCAGGCCAGCAAATGCCTTTGTATAGTTTCGCCAATAAGGCAGCGGTGAGTGAATCGACGTAAAAATCGTCTGGCGATCAACGTATATCAGAGGAAATTTGGTCAACTTGTGCTGCCTGGCGAAAAGCCGGGTCCTCGGGCCGCCTGTGATCTTCAGGTGCCGGGGGCTTCTCGCCACCTCATACCCGCTGCCGTCGAAATGGTCCGCAACTTGCCATGGCGGCAAGCTAGGATCGAAGGGTACGTCCCAGATGTTTCCGCTCGGATACATGTCGATCATTGGCGCCAGCAGACGTGTCATTCCGCGCCGCTTGAGCCAGTCGGCCAACGCGCCGAACGGATGCTGATCCATGCCGTCATAGACGAGATATTCGTCCGCGTCCACGGTCAGATACCAGCGAAGCTGACCATAAATCTGCACAATACGCTGTCGCCAAAGATTTCCCAGGTCCGACTGCGAATAGGTGATCGGCGAACTGAACACATCGACATCTGGCTGCTCGGCCAGAAGCTCAGCTGTTCCGTCGGTCGAGCGATCATCGAGGACGGCGAATCTGGTGACGCCGAGCTCGCGATAGTGCTTCAGGAAGGGACGTAGCCTGTCGGCCTCGTTGCGGATGACAAGGATCAAAGGCAGGTCATTTTCTTTAAGGGGCGTTATCGGCCGAAGCGATGACACTTCTGCCCGTGTTCCGAAAGTGTGTCTCAGCCGATATAGGGCGGTATCGGTAATCGTCCGGCGGACAATGGCGGGCCAGGTTGCTTTGCTCAAGCCGTCGATTCCCCTCATGGCGGTCACCGCCCGGCTGGAGCTGGCGCTGATCCGCTGTTTGCAGTTAATTTCTACATGCAGCACCGTTAGGCAAATCGCAAGCAGCAGTGAACAATCAGCGGTTAGCTTTCCAACTGTTGCCGACGCGCGCCGACCCCTATAGACATCTAGGATGGCAATGGGGCCGGAGCGCAGACCCAATGCACGCGGGATATCGTGGCATCGAAAATCAATCCGACCGTCCGATCCTGTTCGTGCGCCAGCGCTACGCGCCCTTTGGCGGAGGCGAGATCATGCTGGAAAACATCATGGCGGCGTTCGCCGCGCGTCAACGGCCGGTGGCCGTGCTGTCAGGCGACTGGCCGCGACACGAAGGCATAGAGTTCATCCAGTGCGCCGGCCGCCGCTTTCCCCGCTACCTGCGGGCGACGTCCTTTGCTCGAGCCGCCTGCAGCAAGATCGCCGAAATGCCGCCGGCCCTGGTGCAGAGCAACGATCGCCTTCCGTGCTGCGACGTCTTCCGGGCTGGGGAAGGCGTCCATGCCGCCTATCTTGCCGAGCGACGGCGTTTCGAGACGCGGCTTGGCAGGGCAGCGATGGCGCTGAGCCCGTTTCACCGCCAGACGCTGCGCCTCGAGCGCGCGACCTATGCCAGCCCACGGCTTAAAGCGGTGATTGCCATTTCGAAAATGGTGGCTGAGGACGTTGTCCGTCACTACGACTATCCGGCCGAGCGCGTGCACCATATTCCCAACGGGGTCGACCTGGACCTCTTCAACCCTAAGTTGCGCCAACAGCATCGGGCCGTGGTCCGCTCACGGCTTGGCGTCAACGATGACAGGCCGGTCGTTCTCTTCGTAGGCTCGGGTTTTGCGCGAAAAGGACTTCTTGCCTTGATGAAGTCTGTCGCAATGCTCGATGGTGAGCCGGAGTTATGGGTCATTGGCCACGATTCGCGCGCCGATGCCTTCAAGCAGGCCGGCGACAGGCTTGGTCTTGGTGCAAGGCTCCGCATGCTGGGGCCGCAAAAAGATACGCTGCCATGGTACGGCGCCGCCGACATTGCCGTGCTGCCTTCCATCTATGATCCATTCGGCACAGTCGTGATCGAAGCCATGGCCAGCGGCTTGCCCGCCGTGGTCAGCACCGGGTGCGGGGCGCGCGAGCTTGTCGATCGCTTCGAGCCGACGCTTGTTTGCGACGCAGCAGGCGTAGACGACCTCGCCGCCGGGCTTGCCCGCGCGCTGCAGCTGTCGTCACGGCCTGAGACTGCGGCCAGGGTCAGGGCGGCAGCCGAACACTACGATTTCAACGTCATGATCAGGAGAATGATATCGCTCTACGAAAGTCTCGACCTGAAATGATTTTCGACATATTTTTTGAATCCGTTAGTATCACCAGAGCGCCAACCGGCCGGGGGGACAGTTTCATTAACAACAGTTGCAGTTTTGATGCCGGAACCGTCTGACCGTGCCTGCGCTCTCAGTCGTCATAATCAGCCGCAATGAGGAAGCGTGCATTGCACGTTGCCTTCGCTCGGTACATTTTGCCGACGAAATCGTCGTCCTCGACAATAACAGTACCGATCAGACCAGGGAAATCGCCAGCGGGCTCGGGGCCAAGGTGCTGATCACCCTCGATTGGCCGGGTTTCGGCGCGCAAAAAAACCGCGCCCTCGCCTCGGCGACAGGCGATTGGGTCCTTTCGCTTGATGCCGACGAATGGGTCGAGCCGCCGCTGGCCGCGGAAATCAGGGCCGCCATCGCCAACCCGAAAGGCTGTGACGGCTTCGAAATACCAAGACGATCGCGCTTTTGTGGGCGCATTGTCCGCCATGGCGGCTGGTCGCCCGATCTGGTGCTTAGGCTTTTCCGTCGCCAGTCCGGCCGCTTCAGCAACGACACCGTGCATGAGAAGGTGGTGGTGAATGGCAAGGTTTCGCGATTGTCCCATCCCATGGAGCATGACTCGATCGCCGACCTGGCGGATGCGCATGACAAGATCGGCAGATACGCGCAAGCGTCCGCCGCGCGGCTGCTTGCCGAGGGGAAAAAAAGCTCGATCAGCAAGGCGGTTTTGCGCTCGGTCTGGGCTTATATGAACAGCTATGTCTTCAGGCTGGGGTTTCTGGACGGTTCGACCGGTGCGATGGTCGCCGCTTATTCGGCCGGCTACACCTATCAGAAATGGGCGCTTGTCGCCTTGGGCGGCAAGTCGAGGTGCGCCGAGGAGAGCCGGGCCGGGGTGAAGGGCAAATCCGCGGGTTTCAGAAATCGCCCTGGCTAATTTCCGCGCCATTGTTGCCGAGCTGTTGCCAGATGGTTAGTGTATGACCGTTTTGAAATTGGAGCCAAGGTACTGAATATGACTGATGCGTTTAGGGTATTCGTTGGATGGGACAGCCGCGAGCCGATCGCCTACGACGTGGCGCGGCACTCTTTGCTCAAAAACGCTTCGGTGCCTGTCTCCGTCATTCCAATCAAACAGGACGAGCTGCGTGCCCGTGACCTGTATTGGAGGGAAAAAGATCCGCTCGCGTCAACAGAGTTCACTTATACGCGGTTTCTCACGCCTTTTCTCGCCGACTATACGGGTTGGGCTTTGTTCTGCGATTGCGACTTCCTGTGGCTAGGTGACGTCGCAGGATTGCTGGAATACACGAAGTCGAATAAGGCGGTCTATTGCGTCCAGCACGACTATACGCCGAAGGCTACCACCAAGATGGATGGCGTCGTTCAGACATCCTACCCACGAAAAAACTGGTCCTCGCTGATGCTGTTCAATTGCGCGCACCCTTCGGTTAAATCGCTTACGCCGGAGGTCGTGAACCGCGAAAGTGGCGCCTACCTCCATCGAATGCAGTGGGTCGCCGATGAGGATTTGGGCTCGCTGCCGGTAGAGTGGAACTGGCTTGAAGGTTGGAACGAAAAGCCGGCGCATGGCACACCCAAGGCGGTCCACTATACAAGTGGCGGTCCGTGGTTTGCCGAGTGGCAGAATGTCGACTATGCGGATCTGTGGATAGTCGAACGCGACGAATTCCTGAGCAGTGCCGATCAAACGGAAGCTGCCCTTTCGCGCTCGGCGAGCCGGTAGCCAGTCCAACCGATCGGCTCGACTATATCGAAGGTTTCGTCGAGGTCGTCGGCAAGGCGGTTCGTGCAGATATGTGAACTGACCGCGCGTGTTTGCCAGGCTTGGCTAACACGCCGCGCTGGCGGCAGGTCTTCGCTATTTCGAGGGCGCGCCGTGCTGCGGCATGGCCTCGCCGAACACCGGGTTGGGCGGGCTATTCGCGGGCATCGGGAGGCCCGTATCGTTTCGACCAGGGTCGGGCGCTGCTTCGTCCCGGCACAAGCGCCTCTACACCTGCCCGTCCAGCCATTCCCGCAAATCGCGGTCTTGCTTGTTTTCGGCAATGGGCAGCGAGGGCCGCCTCCAGACATACCAGATGGCAGCAAGCACCCCGGCAGCCCAAGTGCCGGCGAAAACATTCGCAATGAGGTCGATTGGAACCTCCCAAGCCGGCTAGAACATTAGCACGGCATCATTTAGGAGGGCGACACCAATTAGGAGTAGAGCGGGTGGAGCCGTAGGAACCTCACCGCCATCCACCGTCTCAACCAGCTATCCCTTGCGAGGTCGCGGCAAGACGGCGATGAGCAACAGCCATGCGGTCACCTTGGAAGACGGCGCGTAGCATTCTTCGTCAATGGCAACGATCGGACGCAACGCTGCTCAACATATCAAGGCGCCGAGCAATCCAGGCGTAGCAGTTCGGTGGATCTGCCCACGAAACGGGGCATATCCGACGGTTAATCAATTCGGCTATGTCCGAATGTAGCAGCAGGCGTACTGACCGTTTCACGATAGTATTCGGCCTTGGCCTCTGGCAAGGTTCGGAAACATTATATGGAACGCAATGTCCACTACCACGTCATGGACTTCTTGCGCATTTTTGCAGCGCTCTTGGTGCTGCTGAACCATTTCGCGACATTCGCCTGGAGCAGTGCGTCAGTCACCGAGGGAAGCGATGTCGCCTTCGGTTTTCTGTCGGCGTTTGCCGGTTTGGGTGCTGTAGGGGTCGAAGTTTTTTTCGTAATTTCCGGGTTCGTCATTGCCATGAGCGCTGCAGGCGAAGGGGGCGCGTCGCAAGCGCTGCGCTTCGCGCGCATGCGCGCTACGCGTATTTTGCCCGCCCTGTGGCTGTCCGCGCTCGTCAGCTTGGCCGCACGAGCTCTCTATGGCGAGGATTTTTCCCATCTTCTGATGGATTTTTTCAGATCGGTAACCTTGTCTCCCAAGGGCCCTTATATCGACGGGGTCGTATGGTCGCTCGTCGTCGAGGCCGTATTCTACCTCTTGGTAGCCGCGTCAATTTTGTCGAGGTTTCGCTTATCACTCTATGATCTGGCCAAAATAATAGGGTTTTCGAGCTCGGTATACCTTCTCATTCTCTCCGGGTTGCACTTGCTGCCGCCGTCCACGCGGCCGGAAGAAGCGATATCAGTGCTTTCGCGGTTCCCCTTCAAACTGCTTCTGCTGCAGCACGGCGTTTTCTTCGCGACCGGCATGATCATCTTTCTTGTCAGGAACGGCGGCGACGGCCGTAGCGAAATGGGACATGCGGGGAAGACGATATTGATATTGTTTTTTGGCTGTATGGGCACTGCTGAAATTTTTATGTCGGTTGAACGCGGTTATGCATATAAAACCGCCGCGGTGATTGTGTGGTTGATGTGCATGTATGCAATGGCAGCAGGAATAAGGTATAATGAATTCATTAAATACAATATTTCAGGCTACCGGAATTTTGTGAGATACATTGGGGGAATTAGCTATCCAGTATATCTGAATCATTACTCGGTTGGAATGGTTGTGGTCTGGTGGTTGTTTTCATTAGGTTTTTCGACGCCCCTTGCCTTTGTACTGTCTATGCTATGCGTTTTGGGTTTGAGCATGGCGGTCATGTCCCTGGAAAAGCGGATTCAAAACGCCATCAGGCGAGAGTTTCCTAGACCCGACGCCAAGCGAGATCAAATGGCAGTTTAGCGCGTCTCCGAGAGGAGGGCAGGAAATCCCACGGCTTTTGCGTGGTGAGCAGGGGATCCGGGCGACTACATCGATAATCACGGGCCGAGCAAGGCGACAATTTCGGCGTGACCTGAGTATCGGTCCGCCAGGGCGGACCAATCCGGCCGCAAGCCGCAACCGGAGCCACCGCGACTTGGCGGGAGCACCAACCCTATGGAGCGCAACAGGGCGGTTGAGGCGGCCGCTCGTCTGAAGGCGCGTCGCCCTCTTCAGGGTGCGTGGCGAGCGTCTCTTCGCACGTGCGAGGCAATCGGGGCTTCAGAGCTAACGCGAATGGAGTACTCGCGCCTGTGTCGCGGCTGAACCCGGAGACAGTTTGGCTCGAAAGAGGGACGGTCAATCGACGCGTTCCGGTCCTGAAACTGCAGCGTTACTCATCGAGCCGAAGTGGCCGAATCTGTGAATGAACGCTCTCGTCCGTTCAAACCTTGTCACCGCAATGAGGAATTCTCGTACCGGGCCCAGCGCGACCTGCCGGCTTTGTGAGGCATCTGGCCTGCAGCGGTTGCACTTGAGTGACCCGGTGCTGCTCGATCTGGCGGAACCCAAGGTGCTATCTGGGAGTGAAATCAGAAGGTTGCATGGATGGGGTAGCGGCACGTTCCGCCCGATGTTGAACGACCGCCGGTTCGCCCCCGACAACTTAAGCGCGACCGCAAGTCAGCAGCAATGCTTGGCCTTGCTGTCGGTAGGCTAGCCAGTCACGCCGAAAGCCGTAAGCATCCGGAAGGGTGGCGTGGTCGAAAGTTGCACGGTGTCCATCAATCGCTTCCGACCGCCGGAGACCTCACCATTCGAATGGATGGTGCAGAACGTCGGTCGAGCTTTATGATGAATTCGGGTCCTACTGCGCTCGATCAGGCGTGATCCTTGCTTTTTTGTGAGAGTGCAGTGCAATATCACCCAATGGTTGTAGCCCGTGCAGGGTACTCAACACGTCAAAGCTGGAGTACGTTTTTGCTTAGGGAGGGTATCAGGGGGAGGATTGGCGGGGTTCGAATGACGTATGCTACAAACCTTTCATTGAGTGAGAATGAAAACCGTCCGACGTCAGTCGCAGTCAAAAGCGACGATAAGGCGTATATCAAGGCGCTAGGCTTCATGCCGAAGCGATATGCGGCGGAGACCGCTATCGTCAATCAGGGGGAGGACGGCGATCGCGTCTTCATAATCGAGTCTGGCTGGGGTTGCATTTCTCATGACCTTGCCGGTGGACAGCGACAGATTTTGGACTTTGCCCTGAAGGGCGACATTGTCCTGCCACAGACGTACACGGGCGCTGCTCTCCAGACATTTGTGGCTCAAACCGACCTTGCGGTGCTGGAAGCCTCGGCCAAGACGCTTGCTCTTGGAGCAGCGAAGTCGCCCCACATAGCCTCGCTTTTTCTTGAAACGCTCGCGCGCCAGCGAGCGCTTGTTGCCCAACACCTCACCAATATAGGTCGACGCAGCGCCTTGGCGCGTACAGCGCACTTGCTGCTCGAACTAAGAGCGCGCTTGGAGCGCGTCGGCGCTGCCAACCGCACTGGCTTTGCATGCCCTCTCACCCAGTACGACCTCGCGGACGCGCTCGGCCTGACGCCGGTCCATGTAAATCGAATGCTGCGGGAATTACGGGAACGCGGGTTTCTGGAGTTCCGCCAAGGTCATGTCCGCGTGCTGGATCGGCTGGGCGTAACGAAGTTTGCGGAGTTCGATGACAGGTATATCGATGGTTGAGACTTACTTTGGCGCACGATGCAAAGGCGGCGCGACGCGCCTTGAAGCCGCACTGCCATCGGCGACGCCGGCTATCTTTACCGACGGTCCGCCGCGCCTGGCAAAACAACGCGAGGCCCAGATTCCAGTCGGTGAGTTCTCTGGCTACCATCCCTCCTAGACCAAATTGCTAGGGCCAAGTGAAGGGATAAAAAATTTTTTACCTTTTATTAACCTAAATTAGTGAAGGCACATCTTTTCGGCGATAAACATTATGGACGGGGTAGTGCTGTCCAAGGTGGGGCTTGGGAAATCCCGAGATTATAGTGAAGGCGACGCGAACAGATCATCGTTCGCGGGAAATAGTATTTGCTTGCAGTACATATCGTACTGGTCTCGAAACGTTGGGTAGAGTTTGGGGAGTAAGTTCATGGTTCCGACAATTCAACTGGATAGCAAATCACCCGGTGCACTTGAATTCGTATCGCGCAAGGCTGGGAATGGAATACATCTTCATAGACATGGCTTGACCGAATCTTGCCTGGCTCTGCTAGACGAGCGAGTGCTTGACCGACAATGTCTTGCGCAATGCCTAACCGCCTATGGCATCGGGAAGGAAATCCTGTCGTTCGGCTCGATCGAAGAGTGGCGGCATCAAGAGAATGCACTGTCGATATCGGCTATTCTGCTGAACGTGGGCAGCCGAAAGGTGACAGATCCAAGGACCGGCAGCGAAATCGCCGATCTCGTGAACGAGGCCCACCCGGTTCCAGTGTTGATTTTGGCCGATACCGACGATCTGGAGCAGATTCTGAAGGCGTTGAATTATGGCGCAAAAGCCTACATCCCTTCATCGATCCGTTTCGAGATCTGTGTTGAAGCCGTAAATCTTGTCCTTGCCGGCGGCACATTTGTGCCGGCAAGCAGCGTGCTTGCCCAGCACAAGGCAATCGACACAACCGCCGATATGACAAGGCCCATGGCGAGTGTGTTCACGGAGCGGCAAGAAGAGGTCGTCCAGGCTCTCAGGCGTGGCAAGGCGAACAAGATAATCGCTCATGAGCTCAACCTTCGCGAGAGCACGGTCAAGGTCCATATCCGCAACATCATGAAGAAGCTGAAGGCGACGAACAGGACGGAGGTCGTCTACAAGCTCAATGAGATGTTTCCTGGCGCCCACCTGTTGGGCCGATCGAGCTAAACGGTTGTCATCATAACAGTGGCGCGGCTGCATGCTCGAACCGGTGCCCATCGGTGGCGATGCCGCTCGACCGTTGCAGTTCGCCGCTCTTTTTGTTGCAGATATGGATTGAAGCCATGCTAGACCGGCCGTCGGCGGCAATTGCTCACAAGCCATGGCTCGGGGCGGACGCACCGCAGGACTTTATCAGTCTCGCTGACGTTGTCTCGTTTGCTCGGCAGTATCTTTTCTCGATTCTGGCGTTCGTCGTCGCCGGAATCGTTTGCGCCACGTTCTACTTTGCAACCTCGGATCCGATTTATTCGGCGCGCACCCAGATCCTGATCGAACCGAAGATACCCAAAAACCTTCAGCAGCAACCCGCCGAAGTGAACCTGTCGCTCGATACCGCTCAGGTCGAGAGCCAACTTGCGGTTCTGCGCTCCCAGAAGATCGCGATGATGGTGATCGATGACCTTGGACTCATGGACAATCCAACTTTCGGAGATCTGGACGGTCCGACCATAGGCGAGAGGTTTCGCAGAGCCTGGATGAGCATCGTCGATGCCGGCGGGCTCCATGCCGGCAATGCTGCGCTGACGGATTTCTTCCATCGCGTGCTTCCCTGGCCGGATCGAATGGAGGCGAACAGCCCGCAGCTGGAATCCGAGCGTCGGCGTCAGGCGGTGGAGATGTTCAGCGATGGCCTGGATGTCCAGCGTGTCGGTGTCTCCTATGCAATGGACATCACATTCCAGTCTCAAGATCCGGCGTTGGCGGCACGCATCGCGAACGCCACGGCGGAAGCGTTCGTGCGCGAGCAAGTGCAAACGACAACGGCAACGGCTAGCGAAGGCATCGCATGGTTGGAAAGGCGGATGCGGGAGGTCGGTGATCAGATGAACCGGGCGACCCGGGTCGCCCAGGAGTTTCGCGCAAAACACGACTACAGCATCGGTCAGGACGAGACGTCCGTCGCCGGACAGGACCTCGCACACAGCGAAGGACAGCCAACACACCAGATTACGCTGGAGCAGTTGGAGGTTACCGCCGACACCTATCGAAAGATGTATGAGAGCCTGCTCGCGGCGTATACAAACTCGGTCGACCAGCAGCCTTATCTGATCGCCGATGCTCGCGTCATCACGTCCGCGACGAGCCCCAAGAAGGCAAGTCGGCCGCGCAGGACGCTGATCCTCGCCTTTGGCGCACTTGCCGGGATGGTAGCTGGCATCGGGTTCGCCGTGGCGCGACGCGGGCTCGATCGGAACGTGAGGACCCCGCGTCAGATCCGTCGCGAACTGGGCCTGGCCTGTATTGGAGAATTGCCGCCGGTCAGCTTCAGGCGGGGTGGTTTTGGCCGGCTTGACGAGGTGCTCAGGAACCCGGACTCTTCATTCAGCGGCAGCCTCAGGAGCGTCAAGGCGATCATGGGCCTGGCCGGGGCCAACCCTTCAAGGCGTCGCATCGGAATTACATCCGTGTCCCCCGGCGACGGAAAGAGCACCGTTGTAAGCAATCTGGCGGCGCTGTGTGGGGGGTCGGGCACGGCGACCCTCGTGATCAACGCCGACGATAAGTCGGCACTGGCCAACGAACGTCTCTTTTCCGCCGATTTCGATATGATCGATCGGGATTCCGGCAGCCCCAAAGACGTCGGCAAGCAAATCCGATTCATTGAAAAGACATCGTTTTATTACTTGAAGAACGATGCGTCGAATTCGGCGAGTTTGCTTGTTCCCGATAATATGGAGAAATTGCTGAACGAAGTTGGCAGTTACAGTATCGTCATTGTTGAACTGCCACCGTTCAGTTCCGGTGCCGAAGGGCTTGCTCTCTGCCCGCTTCTTGATGGCGTGATTGTGGTGGCGCAGTGGGGCGTGACGTCGCTTGATCAGCTGGAAGACCTGACGCAGACACTCAAAAACACCAATTCCTCCGTCCTTGGCGTGTTGATGACACGTGTTCGTACTGTTTCGGCCCGGCGTTACCGGAAGCGCGCAGGTCAAGCGCCGCGCTGACATCCTGTCCTCCTCTCGGCGGCATGTCGCGCGCAAAAGCATGCCCTCGGCCTTGAACCCGGCTTGAACCGAGGGTGCGCAGCGGTTTTGCGATAACGACATGCATCAAAAACAAGAACTTAAAGCGCGTCGCATGAATCCGTTCAAATGCGGCGCGCTTTAGAATCCGCGGCAAGTCTCGACACCGCCCCGTCAATCCGACACTTGCCCGTCAAAGGGAATCCGCGCCCCTTCGGGGCATCGCGAGTCGAAAAATCGATTCCGATATCTTGCCAGGCATTGAACGGAGCAGCCATTCGTCCGTACCCGGCCTAGCAACTAAGGGGTAGGCCACGCTGCCAAACACCCCCGATCTACCACCTTTTCCTTGCTTGCCGGAGATCATCCGTCCTCGACAAGATGCAGGCTATAAGTTGAAAAATCGAGCGCAAGCGGAAGATGTCTAACGTGAGCGAAAGCAACCTGCGGCAGTGCGAAGACCCGGCTGTTGAAGGCTGGGCTCTACTGGTCGGAGCCAGGCCCCCCGCGACATCGCTTCTTCGGCGCGAAAGCGACGCGGCCGCACGATCGAACACGCCAGACCTTTCGTCGCCTCAACTCAACGCAAGCCATGACCATGACGCCGTTCCGTTTGAGCCGGATATGCGCACGGCAAGCATTGACGATGATACACGGAGCGAAAGCCGACGGCCGCTCGGCGGTTGGGGCAAGAGGCTGCTGGATCTGATGGTAGCCTCGACAGCGCTCATCCTGGCCGGTCCGATCCTGGTTCTGATCCCGCTTCTGATCAAGGCGACCACAGGCGGTCCGGTGCTGTTCGTTCACCGGCGCATTGGGTTCAATGGAAAGGCATTCGACTGCTACAAGTTCCGCACCATGGTGCCGAATGCCGAGGAGGTGCTCGAACGGCATCTGAGTTGCAATCCACAAGCCGCCCAGGAGTGGGCGGCCAATCAGAAGCTGAGCTGCGATCCGCGTATCCTGTTTTTCGGAAAGATGCTTCGCAAATCGAGCCTGGATGAGCTGCCGCAGTTGTTCAACATCTTGCGGGGCGACATGAGTTGCGTCGGCCCGCGTCCTGTCGTTGCCGACGAATTGCAACGCTATGGTGCCGCATCACATGAATATTTGAAGACGCGGCCAGGACTGACCGGCCTCTGGCAGATAAACGGGAGAAACACGACCGAGTATTCGCATCGCGTATTGCTGGATACGCAGTACGTTCGGACATGGTCTCTACGCCGCGATCTTTCGATCCTGATGCGGACGATACCGGCCATGATGAAGTTTGATCAGACCTCCTGAACTTTGCTATGTCGGGGGGGTGGTGCAGCAGAAACGGCCTCAAGCGATTGGCGCCCGCAAGGGATTGCCGGCACCCTATTGTCGCCTTGGGCGATGCCGCAGCACGGCAATTGCAAGGCCGACCAGATAGGCAATTTGGGTGACGACAACAAGATAAAACGTCGAGCGGATGGTGCTTTGAACAGACAGGTGAAGAAAACTGCCTCCAGCGATGCTGCCGACGATCACCACCAAGGTCGCCACTATCAGCGCCGGCGCGCGCAGCGTAAGCCCTATTGTCAGGGCAACGCCCGCAACGCCGACAATGGCAAGCAACACGGCGACCTCCTTCCGGGGCAATTTACGCTGCGCAAGACCAACCCTGTCCCAATGAAATCAGAGTCGCTCGTTTTTGTGAACCATTTAGCTCAGGGGTTCCGGCGGCGCCGTCAGGGTCTGGATCATTGATGGTCGGAGTGTGAAATGCAGGTTTCCCTCGTTGGGGCACTGATTTGCATGGGACTGCTGGCCCTCGTCGTTTATATGCGCTGGTCGCTGATCACTGCACTGATTGCCTCGCTGGCTTTTGGTGCGACGGCCATCGGGACAATAACCTCGCTTGGCGGTTCATCGCCGCTTATCTTTACCGTCTTTGATATGCTCGTGATACTAGCCGCGCTGGCTCGACGGGGAATCTGGAGAGAAATAGGCGCGGTCTTCGTTCGTATAGGTGCCGCATGGATCGTCTGCGCGCTGATGATCTATGTCTGCATCGGAGCGCTGTTATTTCCGAGGCTCTTTGCAGGGCAGACAAGCGCCTTCGTCACTTCCCGCACCGGCAGGGGCGTCTACGAAGCGGCCTTGGCGCCGGTATCGGCCAATATCTCTCAGGCGGGATACTTTATTCTGGGAGGGCTGACGTTCCTGGCGGCCTGTCTGCTGCTTCGGCGCAGCGGCACGTTAGCGGATATCAGGCGGGGCTTCTTCCTGTGGTTCAGCTTGCACGTGCTGATGGGCGCCCTGGATTTGCTGGGCAAGGTGCTCGGTGCCGGCGACATCCTTGCCCCGATCCGTACGGCCAACTACGCCATGCTGACGCAGGTCACGGAAGCTGGGTTCTGGCGGATCGCGGGGGCGTTTTCAGAGGCATCGTCGTTCGGTGGGGCATCGCTGGCAGGGCTGGCGTTCACCTACACCTATTGGCGCAAGACCGGATCCAAATTCGCATTGGGGTTAGGAGCGGCCCTGTTTGTTCTCCTGCTGCTGTCGACATCGTCGACCGCCTACGTTGGTCTTGCAATCGTAAGCGTGCCCGTTGTCTTTTCCATCGTGAAGTCGCTCGCTTCAGGTCGGCTGAGGGTGGGGGAGGCACTGCTTATCGCGTTGCTACCGCCCTTGCTCCTCTCCGCGATGGCCGCCAGTCTGTTCTATCCGCATTTCTTCGATCCGGTCTTGCAGCTTGTCGACAACACGGTAATCAACAAAGTCACATCAGCCTCCGGCCAAGAGCGCAGCTACTGGAACTACAAAAGCCTGCAGTCTTTCTTCGATACAGGTGGACTGGGGGTCGGGTTGGGAAGCTCGCGCGCCTCGAGTTGGCCGATCGCGGTGCTTTCCCAGTTGGGGCTGTTCGGCACCGCGATGATGACAGTTCTGTTGGCAATGCTGGTGCGGGGGGTGCGGGGTGGCCGCGGTCGCATCGATCCCGAGGTCGACGCGATCGCGTCGAGTGTCCGCGCTTGCGCCTTATCGGCGCTCGTGGCTGGATCCCTGGCAAGCGGCGGCGCCGACCCGGGTATCGTATTCTTGATTCCTCTCGCCGTCGTTCTTGTCAGCCGGTTCTTGCCTGTTGAAGACGACAGTGTTGCTGAGGCTCCTGTAAGGACGCTCCGGCATTCGCGCGATTCCAGCGAACAGGTGATTGAATCGCAGGTCGGCACTGTTCCCGGCCGCGCTTAAAGCGATATAGGCTCAGAGCTTCCGGAAGTATCCATGAGCTCCGAAACCCATAGTGCTATCGAATCCACCATACAAAAGCGCAACCTTTTCGGGTTTATCGCTAAGGAACTCGTCGCAGGCCTTCTTTACCCCCGGATAGAGATCGACTGAGTCGAACAATCCAGGATCACTGTAGTCGTCTATCAGACATGCAGCACCCTTTGATAGGCGAGGATACACATACTCCAAGCTGACCTTGACCGAGTCGTATAGGTCACCATCCAGATGCGCAAATGCAATTTTGTCCGGCAACTGTGTGGGAAGCGTATCTTCGAACCATCCCTGGTGAAGAATAGGCTGCCGAAGATTCAAACGCTTGAAGTTTGCCATGAGCACATCCTTCGTAGTGGCCATGTCGCCCTTGTGAGCGTTGGCGTGGCCGTCTTCGGCACTGGCGTTCGGGAGACCTTCGAAGCTGTCATACAAGTGAAGGTTCCTGCTTGGATCGTAGTGCTGAAGTATGCGTTGGAATACCACGGCCGACTTGCCTTCGTGGCATCCCAATTCACAGAAGTCTCCCGGTACGTTGTAGAAAAGCGCTGCGCCTGCCAAGTGATACATGTCCATTCTCTGTTCAACACTGGTCATCCAGCCCGTGCGAACAGGTGGTGCGAGGACGAGATTTATTCCAAGTTTTCGGAGAACCTTGTTGGCAAAGCGAACCGTCTGAGACTTGGATGGCTTCTGTTGAATCCATTCATCGAACGTGTTGGTCAAGAAGACGTTCGGTAGTTCAGTTGCTTGCATAGCGAAGTCTCTTTTCCTATCAAAGCGCGCGATGGCGATAGAGCTATATAGTGCGTGTATTGGTCAAGGAAGTTACCTGATCTACATCAAGCAGTCGCGCGTTTCTACCCAATCCCTCTAGCAAGACCCGCCGGGAGGCTACGGAACGCCTCCCGTATCGCCGGCGGTTTCTGCCTTGAGTTCTATTCCCGGCGCCTCGTGCCGCTCGGTCGATGTCAGGTCCAGCGCGCCCGTTTCATCCTCAGCCAGTGGTATTTCAACCTTGATCGTGTCTCCGGGCTCGACGGCACTCGTTTCGCTAGCTTGGATTTGCACTGTCGCACCATCCGCCGACGGCCGGAAAATCGTGTAGATCGGCGCAGCCAGCTCCGCATCAGTTCGGCGGGCAAGAAGGCTCGGGGCAGATACCGCGGACTCGTACAATAGCCGCCTTGCCGTCTCTGTCTTGCTTTCGAGAGCATCGAGCTCAGCTTGCGTTTGACGCAGGTCGATCGTTACCTCATTTTTGCGCCCATCCTGGAGCTCGAGAATTGATATGTCAGTTTTGCTGATTTCCTGACGCCCGCGCAGCAGACTGGTTTCCGCCGACAACCTCTCGCTCTGCGCCTGGGCAAGGGCCCGCTCTAGAGAAAACTCGCGCGGGGCCGCCGCAAGGCCTTTGACGACAAGCGCTGAAACCGCTGTCAACTCTTTCTGGATTGAGCCGATTTGCTTGTCGAGGAAAACGAGTTGCGCTTCCAGCGAGGCAAGTTCCTTCTGGAGGAACTCGCGCAGACCATGAAGCGCCCTGACCTGAGTGTCCAATCCCTCGCTGCGCGCCTGGAAGATCAGGCGCTCCTGCTTCAAGAGCATCGCAAAGACGTCGTCTTGAATGCGGGAGGTCAATTGGGCCGGAAACTGAATGTCGCTGGCATGCGAGAGTTCCGCCTCGAGTCGTGCCTTGCGAGCGATGAGACTGGCCTCGTTCAGTCTGAGCAGGCTCACATCCCCTTCGCCCTGGATCACTTCGCGCTCGAACCTGGCGTCCCTGTCCTCTCGAGTCCGCAACCCGCCCGCGATGCTCAATGCCTGCAACACGGTCAGCCCAGGCCGGTATGCGAATTCTCCCGACTGCGTCACCTTGCCGACAACATAGAACGGTCGGAACTGGACGATTTCCACCGCCGTATTCGGTTTTCGGGCAAGGCCGGTACTTTTCATGAGGCTGTCGCCGATCGAGTTTGCGATCTCACCGGTGGTGAGTCCGGCGGCCTTGATTTCGCCGACCAGCGGTAGCGAAACGGAGCCATTGGGACCGACCGTGTACTCGTCGTTGAGAGCATCCCAGCCAAAAATCTTGTCGCGTGACGCACGCCATTCGTAGACCTTGACGCGGAGCTTGTCCTGCGGACCGAGCACATACTCTTTGTCGTTTGCAGCCGAGGCACCCAACATGCCGGCCAGGGATATCCCCGCATACACCACGACGTGGAGAATGCGCCAACCTTTGCGCTGAGCCGACAACTGGCCCAGGCGCCGAACTCGATGATTTGAGCGAGCGTCGCTGTCGACTGAAAAGGGCAGTTCCTGGAGCATCTCTTACCTCTGCACTAGATCTTCTCTTACCTCTGCACTAGATCTTCAGAATATACTCGGGCTCCACCCGGCCCCTTGCCACATGTGAAAGGGCCAGGAGATTGCCGCGCAGACGCCCTCGCCGGTCGACGTAGGATTCCGGCCAGAGGCTGCGCATGAGATTGGCGAGCAGATTTTTGCCCATCAATCTAAGTGCGAAAGTCGATGGGACGGTGCCTTTGCGGACGAGGTAGATCGGATTCGCCACTTGGGAATAGCCGAAACGGATGCCGTTTACGCGACCGCTCTTGATGCCGAGGTGAACCCCGCGGATCGACGGCAAACGGACGACCCGCCCTCTGGCTCTCAACTGGCTGGTGAAATCAACGTCTTCCTGCCAGCCATAGAGCGCAAGCCGTTCGTCGAAGCGCAGGCCGTTGATGAATGCGGCCCTGATCGACATGTTGCATCCATAGGCGCTGAGTTGATCCACCCCACGCGATTCAGTCGCAGGGCCGGCCTCGCGAAGCGCCTGGATGCCCTCGTCCCATGTGAGCCCTGCGGTTGTCGCGCCGTCCTTAAGCACGTGTCCCGTCATCACTGCCCAGTCGGGCTGCTGCTTGAACGCCTTCGATACGCCTTCGAGGTAGTCGTCCGCCGGAATGAAATCGTCGTCGAAAAAGGTGATTATGTCGAAACGGTCGCCTGCGACGTCGAGGGCGATGTTGCGCTGCGCCGGCAAGCCGGTCCTTCCGACGACGCGCGATACGGGAAACCGGCAAACCGTGTTACCGGGAATATGGCTGGCGTCGGGGGCCGACAGTATCACGGCGTCAGGGAGCAGGGTCTGTCGCTCAAGCTGTGCGAGAAGCCGAGCCACTTGTTCTTTGCGACCAAACGTTGCGACGATCACCACCACTTTCATCGACGATCAACTCTCCTCGCGAGCAATGGATTACAGATACGGCGTGCGACCACTGCTTGCGAAGTGAGCGCGCTGTGATCCTAATCCGCCGGCCGCGCCGATACAGCCTGCGCATAAGGTTAGCGTTGAGGCCTGCTTAGGCCCATCGAAGTAGTAGACGTACCTCGTTGGAGTACATCCGGCCTCGGGAGGGTGCGGCGCTTAACCCGATAGGCAACTTGTTTGGACGGGACGGACGGCACACAGTCGCTGAGCATCCGGGCAACAAGAATTCCGGAAAAAAAAAGTGCCAACATTCCGTGAGGGGCAAAGCATGCGCCATGTGCGACAGCCGAAAGCAACCACTATGGTGGGCCGTGATGCCAAACATTTGCGATCCATCAGCAAGACACCATTTGCCGCGATAGACCGCAACGCCCGCATCGCCGTCGTGCATGATTGGTGCCCCAACTTTCGGGGAGGGGAGCAGGTCCTTGCTCGTATCTGCAAGACTTTTCCAAGAGCCGAGGTCTTCACCCTCTTTGATTTTCTCCCGAAGGAAATCAAGGAAGAGTATTTTCCAGGCGTAATTTTCCACGTTTCCGGCATGAATCGACTTCCGTTCGTGGAAAAGTACTACAGGTCACTTTTCTTTCTCTGTCCGTTTATGATCGAACAATTTGATGTCACGGGTTATGACGCGGTAATTTCCTCTTCGGCCGCATTCTCTCGAGGCGTTCTGACTCGCCCAGACCAACTACACCTGTGCTATGTGCACAGTCCGGTGCGGTATGCGTGGGACGAACAATTCTCCTATTTGCAGCAAGCCGGCCTGGGATTTGGACCAAAAGGTCTAGCCTTTCGTTACATGCTTCACAGGCTGCGGACCTGGGACACCCGAACGGCACATGGTCCTGACCTGATGCTGGCAAACTCGAATTATGTCCGCTCTCGAATCGAACGGATTTACGGCCGCGACGCGCGGGTAGTCCATCCGCCGGTCGCCATCGAGGATCTTAAATTCGTGGTCAACAAGGATGACTACTACGTCACGGCCGCGTTCCACGCCCCGTATAAGCGTACGGATCTGATAATCGAGGCGTTCAGCAAAACGCCGTCGCGTCGCCTGGTTGTTGTAGGCGACGAAGTACAATCCAAGCATCTGCGATCGCTTGCCGGCTCCAACATAGTCTTCACCGGTTATCTGCCGCGGCATGAATACATCGAAAAAATCGCCAATGCTCGTGCGATGGTGTTCGCTGGATGCGAGGATTTCGGGATAACGCTTGCCGAGGCCCAAGCGTGTGGTACTCCATTGATCGCCTTCGGCCGCGGAGGTGCGCGCGACATTGTCCGGCCGCTTGGCGAGAGCGCCCATCCGACAGGTGTGCTCTTCGACCGTCAGGCCGTCGATTCCGTAGCTGGGGCCATTGATCTATTCGAGAAAAATGCACTGTCCATTATGCCGCACGCCTGTCGCATGAACGCGACCCGGTTCTCCGAGGAAAGATTCGACCTGGCGATTCTCGACGCCCTTGGCCTGGCCCAGTCTGTCCAACTCGCTCGCGCAACCGAGTACAATGAACTCTTCGGAGCCGAGAGCTCGACGCGCGATATAACCGGTTCACTTGTCGAGCCAATTCTACAATGAACTCATTTGACCTTCCCATGGCAAGTAACGGCAAAACGCTTCGATCGGCCGTGTGCCCGTGCTGCTCGGCGCCAGTCAGCCGGTCAATCTACCGGGTCGAAGCCATCCCGGTGCATAGTTGCGTCCTGCTTAACTCGGCCCAAGAAGCCCATGCCTTTCCTCGTCGCGACCTTGACCTCGCATTCTGCGAAGCATGCGGGTTCATATTCAACAGGGCCTTTGACGAGACGATCATGGGGTACTCCACCAACTTCGAGGAATCCCAGCATTTTTCCAGCACCTTCAACAATTTCGCGAAGGGACTTGCACGCGAGATTGCACAAAAATGTGCGATAGCCGGCAAGCACGTGTTAGAGATCGGCTGCGGCAAGGGTGAATTTCTCCGCGAACTTTGCATGACGGCCGGCGCCACCGGGCTCGGCATCGATCCAGCTTATCGAGCCGACAAAGGCCGTAATGACGAGTACGGCGACGTCAAGATCATCGTCGATTTTTTCGGACCGGACTACCAGCATCTCCAGGCGGATACGGTCCTCTGTCGCCACACGCTCGAACACGTAAGCTCGGTGTCGAGTTTCGTGCGGCTGATCCGCAAGATGATCGGCAAGAGGACCCAGGATTGGGCGGTCTTCGAGACGCCGGATGCAAAACGTGTGCTCGTGGAGAGCGCGTTCTGGGACATTTACTACGAGCATTGCTCCTATTTCAGTCCTGGCGCGCACGCACGCCTGTTTCGCCAGGAAGGTTTCGACGTTACCGATCTGGAGCTCGTCTACGACAACCAGTACATCGTTCAGTACGCCCGGCCGTCAGCCGGCCGGACGACGCCGAGACTACCGCTCGAGCACGATCTGGAAGTGATGCACCGTTTGGCGGAAACCTTTCCCGCCCGCGTGCGAGCCGCTCAGACTTGCTGGCAGGAGCGCATTCGCGCCGCGCACGCCGCCGGCCGGCGGGTCGTCCTGTGGGGCGGCGGCTCCAAGGCAGTGTCGTTCCTGACGACCTTGCAGCTTGGAGACGAAGTCTGGGCAGCAGTCGACATCAACCCCTACAAGCAAGGCAAGTTTACGCCCGGAACCGGGCACCCGGTCATCGCGCCAAGCGACTTGTTGGACGCTCCCCCTGATCTCGTCATCGTCATGAACCCGATATACCTGAATGAAGTGACGCAATCCTTGATTGCGCTGGACCTTCGAGCGGAAGTCGTCGCGGTCTGATTGCGCTCTCTCGTCAAAGAAGAACCCGAAATGGAACGTCCTAAGTCGCCGCAAGTGTCCCTTGGTATGCCGGTCTACAACGGCGAGAATTTCGTCGCCGAAGCGATCCGGTCGATCCTCGAGCAGGACTTCGGTGATTTCGAACTCGTCATCACCGACAACGCTTCGACGGATAGAACAGCCGATATATGTCTGGAATTCGCGAGGCTGGACAAGCGCGTCCGTTATGTCCGAAACGCGCGCAATTTGGGCGCCGGTGCCAATTTCAATCGAGCTTTCCAGCTGAGCACAGGCGAATATTTCAAATGGTGCGCGCACGATGACCTCTTGAGCGGTGGTTTCTTGACAGACTGCGTGCGTGCGCTTGACGCGAATGCCCGCCACGTTATTGCCTACCCGCGCCTGCTGGGAATCGACGAGACAGGGCAGCTCACTTCCTATGTCGAAAGGGTGCTGCCGGACATGGAAGGACCGTGGCCCGCATCCCGCTTCCGGTTGATGGTTGCTGCGCACGGTTGGGATGCTGCGATGTTCGGCCTTTGGCGTCGGGAATCCTTAGCCAAGACGACATTGCACGAGCCCTACTACGGCTCCGATTGTGCGCTTCTGGCCGAGATGGCTCTTCTCGGGACGTTTGTTCATGCGCCCAACGCGATACTGTACAGCCGTGACCATCCGACGCGCTCGGTGCGGTTGCCAAGCTCCGAGCGATTGGCTTGGCAAAATCCTGGTGACTCCGCGGCGAATGCCTTTGAATTGTCGAGGCGGCTAAAACACCTCGTCGCAATTGCCTATCGGCACAGGCGCACAGCACCGTTGGGCATGACACTGCTTCATCTGGTTGCGTGGATCTTGGATCCGCTGCTTATCGCAAGATTGTTCCTGGAGCTTGTAGGCGCCATATCTCCGCAGCTTCGTACCAAGCTCCGCGGCGCCGGCCTGGGAGCGCTGAAACGCATTCATGCCGTGTCAAACCGATCGCCTGGCTAGAAACGAGTGATCTGGTGCGACGCCCGTCGGGAGGCTTTGTATGAACCTTCGCCAAGTCACGCCCGCGGCCTCAACAGTGTCAGCCTTCCGAAAATTGCCGGAGGGCTCGGGCAAGAGAAATCTGGTGATCGTCCGGGCGGGGCGTAGCTCTTTGCATGCCGGCTGGACTGAGGGGGCGGGCGACGCCGACTTCGATCTTCTCGTCGCCGCCTACGAGGCTGGCGTCTCCCATGGACAGGACGAGTTCAGCGTATTTCTCCCGGGGCGCAAGATCGCCGGCTATCATGCCTTGTTTCAATGCTACCCTGAAATTGTGATGCGATATGATCTCATTGCACTGATCGACGATGACATCGAGACGACGAAGCTGGACTTGAATCGTCTGTTCGCCATAGGCCGCCGCTATAAACTTGATCTGTTTCAGCCAGCACTGTCTTGGGACAGCTATTTCTCCTACGCAGCGACGCTTGTCATCGGCAAGCGATATTTATTGCGATATACCAACACGGTCGAGATGATGTGCCCGGTGTTCAGCGCCAGGTGCCTGCAAACGGCATTGAAATTGTTCGGGCTCGGCTACGAGACGGGAATAGACCTTCTTTGGACCCGCCTGACTGACATGCCTTGGTTGCGGTACGCCATCGTTGACGATGTCGTTGTGAGACACACGCGGCCCGTCGGGACAACAAAGTCGCTTCAAGGTTTCGCCGCCAACGAGCGTTATGACGTGCAGGTTGATGCTGTGCTGAAGAGGTTCGGCGCTGCGTTTCGCGGGTTCGTAACCTATGCAGCGGTGGACCGGCGCGGGCAGCTCATCCGGTCTCGCTTTCTGATCGGCCTTAACTCGCTGTCCCTTTGGCGGGCGCTGCCCAAGACGCCACTTAGATGGCCGCAGTTTATGCGCCGCTCGACCGACTATACGCGACACTGCTGGCTGAGGCCGGTCAACCTGCAACGGATCGACGTCGAAGGAGTGGTTAAGTCAGGCCGTCAGCCGCAAAGTCTGGGTCGCCGGCTCAGGCAACGATGATATCGGGCGCGAGACCAAGCTTGTGTGCCGCCTGGGCAACTTCGTCTCGATAGAGCGGTCATCACGATGATTGACCGCACGGTCGGCCGCGTAGGCTCTCCGGCCCAACCACAGCTGTGCCTGTGCCTGGAGCAAAGCGCTCTTGCTTGTGCGGGTTGACGTCGACCAGAGCGCTTATCCGCGCGCCCTCGGGAACGACGTTGACGAAAGTGATACCGTTTGATCCCGCACCCCAGGCAAGGTAATGGGTAATCGCGCCACCAGGCGACTTTGTCGCGATAGTTTTGGTCGAAGCGGCGGACCAACGTATCAATCCTTCCAGTCTTGAAAGACCAGCGGTCATCCCGGTTTCGGGAGGCTTGCTTCGATGAAGAGGTACTGGTCACGGTCGCGTCCCCACAGGTGGTGTAGCTCGGCGGTAGCGACGCCGCTCGCGAGCGCGCCCTCGATAGCGCTGTTGCGATCGAGCGGCTTTGCGGTGGTCATCGACAGAACTTGCGCGCGCTCGAGGAGAAGACTCCGGATTCCGATCTCTTGCGCGAGATGATTGGCTTTGCCGCCGAGAGGTTGGGGGCGCCACCGGCGCCGGCTGGAAGGGCTCCTATTTCCCCGGGTTCTTCTACAGGTCGCGCCCGACACCAAACTAGCCGCGAAGCCTGAGGAACAAGTCTCGCGCATTGAACAGGTCAGAGCGCACCAGCACGAAGAGAGCCGTACAATAGACAGCGGCTCCAAGGACAATTGCGCTAATAAGAAGCGTCTCCTGTGAGGCGTGCTCAGGCGCGCTGCTTAGCCACGCGCTGACGGCGCCGAACATCAGGAGGGCGGCGAGAGCCAGTCGTGGGAAGATCTCAAGGGGTCTCAGCACGTCGATACGCGCGATGCGCTGAGCGTAGAAGAGGAAGATTGGTAGGAGGACCAGGCCGCAGGCTACGAGCGCCACCATTGTCATCTCGAGGCTGATCTGCGCAGTGACGGACAACAGCATCGTTGCGACAACAGAGTAGGCTATGTTCAACTTCAGGATCAACCTGGAGTGACCCATTGCAAGGATCGTAAACGCGCAGAGGCTGTCAATCGTGCGTTGCAGGCCCAGCAGCATGAGAATCTGGACAGCGACGACCCCGCTGGCCCATTGGGGGCCGAAGATAAAGGGAACCGCGATCGGTGCGATCGCGGCAAATCCGATGAATGCAGGAAACCCCGCTATCCCGGCGATGCGGACGGTCGTGTTGAAGAAGCGGTCGATCTTTTCGGGTTGATCTTGAATCCGTGCCACGGTGGGCATAGTGACAGCCATCAGCGGACTGAGGAATACTTGCACCAGAAGGTCGAGCGGACGACGGGCGAGAGCATAGACTCCGACCGCGTGGGGGCCGAGGAACGTACCGAGTAGGACCTTTGGAATTTCCTCATTCAAAAAACTCCAAAAAGTCTGGACGATAAGCGGGCCACCAAATCCTAATAGGTCACGAACCTTTGCATAGGAGAAGGTCAGACGGGGTCGCCAAGAACTGCCAACGAGCAGGACAGCGGTTTCCACAGTCGCTTTTGCAAGGTGCATCCAAATCATGCTCCATACGCCGAAACCGCCTATTGCCAAGACGATGCCGAGTGTGCCGCCGACGACGGTGCCGGCAAGCGTACGCAACGCGAACAAGCGGAACTCGAGTTGGCGCTTCAACACAGCCGCAGGTACCGACGAGAGGGCCTGGATTACGACGACCACGCTGCTCCAGCGGATGAGATCTTCGAGAATGGGCTGTCCGAACGCTGCAGCAATCAAACCGGCAGACATCCAGATGAGCCCGCTAATCACCGCGCCGCTCGCGGCGAGAAGCCAGAAGGCCGAGTCAAAGTGTAAGGACTCAATTTTAGGATGCTGAATGAGTGCCTCCGGTATTCCGGTCGTGACCGGAACAGCAAGAATGACGGGTACAACCATGGAGAGGGCGGCGAGGCCGAATGCTTCAGGTCCGAGGTGCCTGGCCAATACGACAAAAACGGCAAACATGGCTGCTTGCCGCCCCCATGTTTCGACTGCTGTCCAAGCTGCGCCGGTGACAATCTTCGCGCCGATCGATGTCATCGCATGTCTCTTTGCCCGTTGGAGGACGGAACTGCGACTTTCGATCGCGCAGTCAAGGCTTTCCGTCGTCGTCTCACAGCTGCGCCGCTAGCGATCTGGCCTGGTCTACGTGAATAAAAAGGAGAGCCGTCGATCTCTCTCCGGCTACCGTTTATCGAGCTGGAACCTCGCGAACGCAGAGTTGTCGCGGGACACAGATGGCGTTTCGCATGCTTGCTCGTCATTCTATTCCACCACCCCACAAGCACGCATGGCTGAGGATGCTGTGGTTGGCGAGGAAGGATGGCTGCTTCCAGTTCTTATTGGTCATAGGCAGCTCCTCTGGAAATCCTCTTTGTAGCGCAATCAAATTAGGCGGTTATCGCTGCGGGCGCGTCGCTGGGATTCGAATTCGTTCGAGTGCATCTTGCCAAACCTTACGCCGGAGCGTGGGAACGTAAACGTCCCCAAACGACGTATGTCTTACGCCCCTCCGGGCAGTTTGGTGCAGCCCGATTACCGAGGGACCATCCCGCGTCCCACACGCCCATCCGCACAGGCGATCAAGAAGCGGGGGCTACCTCTTTCCGCGCTGGCTGATATTCAAGGGCAAACGAGGTGCCCGCGGCAATCAAAGTGAGAGCGCTCTCTGCCAGATTGTCGGGCTATAACGAGACGAGAAAGTCCGATGACCCTTGGTGGAATGGCCGTGTTGATCCCGACCGGCACGGTCATTGGAGTATCCCCTGCCAATCCCGTTCTGCGCTTCGTGCCGCCGCGGTTGAATTGAACTTTTATGCAACCACAATCTCCGGTGTGAAGCCGAGCTCCGCTACGAGACTGGTGATCTCCTCGCGGTAGAGCGGGTTCATGACGATGATTGATTCGACTGGCTGGCCGCGCAACGCCTCCGGAGCAAGGACCGGAGTGGCGGTTCCTGGGGCAAAGCGACCTTGCTTGTGCGGATTCACGTCGATGATCGCGCGGATCCGATCGGCGCCTGGCACCACGTTGACGAATGTAATGCCCTTCGATCCCCCTCCCCAGACGACGGTCTGCTGGGGATTGCGCCTCGCGATGTAACCACCCAATCGCTCGATCTTGTCGCGATAGGCGCGCTCGAAATCGCGGACGAGCATCTCGATCTCGCGGCTGTCAACGGAAGTAGTGTACTTGGGGGCAGCCGGCCGCGCCTCAATGTAAAGATATTGCTCGCCGAAAGACGTCCCTGCATCCAGCACTCGAAAGCCAGCTGTCTCGAACGCCGCGTTCAGCGAAGCGGGCGTGAAATAGGAGGCGTGCTCATAAATGAGGTCCCAGATTCCCATATCTCGGAGCGTGTAAAGGACATTCGGGACTTCAAAGAAGAACACCGTCTCCGGTCCGATGCCCGGATGGGCGCGAAGGGCGCGCAGGAATTTCACCGGCTCGGCGATATGTTCGAGAACCTGGCGGCATACCACCAGGTCCGGACGCAAATCCGCGTAGGAATCGCCGAACCAGTCGTTGATAAATCGTACGCCAGGGACCACCTCCCCCCGATTGTCCTCGAAGCTCTTGTCGAAACCGATTCCCTGCGCACCGCTGATCAAGCTGAGCCGCTTCAGGAAATCCCCCTTGCCGCATCCAATATCGACGATCGTCTTCCCGGAGAGCGCGTAGGTCCTGCTCAGGCGCTCGGCCAGTGTTTCAACAAACGCCACGAAACGGGGGGAGAAATGAAGCGAATTCTCGTAGCTTTGCGTATAACCAATGCGATTTTCCTCGAATGAGGCATTGAAGACGTGCGTGCAGCCGAGGCAGAAGGTAGTCGCAAATCTGCCGGTCTGTGCCGCGCGCGCCGATGCCGCGTCCGCACAAAGCGCGTTGCAGAGCAGGGGCAACGCTTCGAATAGCACCGAATTGAGCAGATTTCGCTGACCGCAGACCAAGCAATCGGTTCGAATGGAACCCGCCGACTGCGTCGGTCCGTCGGCTTTCAGGCAAGCCATTTGCGCGCGGTCCGCCTGTTTTGTCATATGATTCTCGGCGTTGGGACGGGGAGGATGAATTTTCCGCCGCGTGCACGATACTCGGCCTGTTGATCGAGAATTTCGTCTACGAAATTCCAAGCAAGGAGAAGGACGTAATCGGGTTGCACCTCGAGAAGCGCTTCAGTCGAGCGGATCGGCAGGCGCTGTCCGGGCATATATTTGTTGTGTTTATGGACGTTGCGATCCACGACGAAGTCCACGAGGTCGCACCCGATGCCGACGGTGTTAATCAGCGTTGCTCCCTTGGCTGCCGCTCCATATGCGGCAATCGTGGCACCCTGCGACTTTAACCGGCGCAAGAGCGTGGAAAGGTCGCGCTTCAGCGCGTCGACCTTGGTGGAGAAATCGCGGAAATAGCCGATTGCATCGATCCCGCGCGAGGCCTCATGGGCAAGTTGTTCCTTTACTGTCGCACCCACGTTCTCGCGCGTTTCCACGTAAAGGCGCAGCGAACCGCCGTGGATTGAAAGGTGCTTGACCTCGTTGAGGTAAAGCCCGTGACGGCGAAACAGCTTGTCCAGTGCAGTAACTGAAAAATAGCAAAGATGCTCGTGATAGATCGTGTCGAACTCACAATGTTCGATCAAAGGTTCGACATAGGGTGCCTCGATAACCGCCACACCGTCATCCTTGAGAAGTCGGGCAATTCCTGCCACAAATCCGTTGGTGTCGGCCACGTGGGCGAGCACGTTATTGGCATGGACAATGTCCGCGCGCATGCCTTGCGCGCGCAGCGTTTCAGCGAGATCGCGGGTGAAGAACGCACAGCGCGTGGGCACGCCGACCCTCTCGGCAGCGGCGGCAGGTCCGTCGGCGGGATCAATTCCGAGCACCCGGATTCCCGCTTCGACGTAGTTCTTCAGCAGATAACCATCATTGCTGGCCAATTCGATGACAAGGCTCTCCGGGCCAAGACCGCGGCGGTTGATCAGATCAAGCGCATTCGCACGCGAATGCTTCAAGAGAGCAGGGGAGAAAGAAGAATAATATGGATAAGAATCGGCAAAAAGGATTATCGGATTCACCGTCTCGGTGATCTGGACGAGGCTGCAGTCTTTGCAGAACGCGACGCGCAGCGGAAAAATGGGCTCCGGTTCGCTGATGTCGCTGCTGGTGAGAAGGCGATCGGCCAGTGGCGTTTTACCGAACTCGAGAAACGTCTCAATGCCACTTCCACCGCAAGATCGGCAGGCCCGCTCGGTCACCGACTTCGCATCTAGGCACATCATGTCCATATCGTCCCCCTTAGCCCTGCTCAGTCTGCTTTGGCCAGAACGGGAACGAGACCAGGTGCTCGTCCAGTTCGCAATCGCGGATCAGCTTTTTCACGTGGGCGATGCGCTTGAAGCGCTCCCCTCGAACTCTTCAAGCAAGAGACCAACAGTGCCGAATGCCTCGTGGAGCTGCGCGACGCCGCGTCGGCCGTCCATTGCGGCTTGAACGCGTGCAGGCTCTCGGTTTCCTCGGCCAGCCGTGTCCCAAATCCTCCCCCGAGGGTACCCACTTTCATAAAAGTCTTCCCCACCAACAGACACAGGCCTCGAACGCCAGTGAGTTCTGTTACCATGGGCGATCGGCGTTCAACAATGCGAGCGAACGGATGATGGAAGCGCACCAATGGGGATTAGGCGGACCTTCAGCACCATGCTTGCTAGTCAATTGCGACTGCGACTTAGGCCGTTTGAGGTAGGCGACTGGTCAGCGTCGGCTGTCGTTGTTGTGCCGCATCCGGATGATGAGATGCTGGGTTGCGGTGGCGTTGCGGCCAAAAAGATTGCCTCGGGTGCCCAGGTCCGTTTTGTTTTTTGTCACCGATGGCGCCGTCTCCTCACCGCGACCTTAGGCATCCTGAAACCTTGCGGACACGCGAGGCCGGAGCCATAGAAGCAGTGCATCGTCTGGGCGCATCCGAAAGTGTTACATTCTTACGCCTTCCAGGCGGGGCGGCCAATCATCACGTTCATGAGATAACAAATGCGGTCGTGTCGATGCTCAAATCATGGCGGCCGCGGAGCGTTTTCGTGAACTATGCAAAGGATCCGACTTCCGATCATGTCGCCGTCAATGCAGTAGTTCGCGCGGCGCTTCGTGCTTATGGTCGCCCTGTTGCGGTATTAGAGTATCCAGTCTGGATTGGTACCATTGCGTCGTCCACGCTCAATAGCCTCGCCTATCTTGGCGACGTTATCGGCATATGCGGGAAGCGCTGGCGGCGCATGCGCGCAGATGCAGCGCCTGGAGAACCAAGATGAATGGCGGACGCTGTCGGACTTGTCAGGGGGAGATTTCGTCGGGCGGTCGCTGGCCGACTACGAAATGTTCACACGCTGCGAAATCAACATTTAGCATGTTCGGCCGCCTGATCGCGGTCCTGGTGATCGGGTACACCCTCGCAAGTTGCGAGGCCGCTCGGGGACAGGGGCCTCCCGAAGAAATTCTACAGTCGGGTCTTGTTTTTGAACGCAAAGAGATTGCCCCCTATTCAGGAGACGTAAAGCTTGTTGGCGATATAGACGGCGACAGTCGACTAGATTTCGTCCTTGGCGGCTTCCCCGAGGATGCGATGTCTTGGTGGCGGTGGCCCGATCTGGTTCACACCGTAATCGCGAGGCCTCGCGTCGAGTTCACCACCGACGGAGTGCTTGCCGACATCGACGGGGACGGTGATCCCGACATCGTCACGGCCGATGGGCCCGATGCTGTCAATCTCGTCTGGTTCGAGAACCCGCGGCCGAATGGTAACCCGACCCACGGTCCCAGCTGGAATCGTCGGGAAATCGGTGCAGTCGGCAGCTGGGGCAAAGACATCAAGGCGGCTGATTTCGACGGGGACGGCCTCGTTGATATCGTCGTTCGGGCGCCTGGCGAAGTGATGATTTTCTTCCAAGAAAGCCCCAACTCCTGGGCCCGCGTTGGCTTTTTCTTCAACCTTGGCGAAGAGGGAATGGCAATTGGTGATATTGACGGCGATGCTGATGTCGATCTCGTCCTGCACGGAGTATGGGCGTCGAATCCGGGCGCAGCGGCAGCACGCGATGCAGCACTATGGCGCAGCTATGAGCTTGGTCCGTTCAATCCTGCATTCAAGGCGCTCGTCACCGACCTTGACCAGGACGGCCGCGCCGACATTCTGACTTCAAGTTCCGAGCACACTGACGACGTCGCCTGGTTCCAGCCCCTCGCCGGACCGACGGGCCGCTGGATCCGCCATGTCATTCAGCCTTCTGTCGCGGGCGCCCATACGCTGCAGGCCGCCGACATGGACGGAGACGGGGACAACGATGTCGTTGTCGGGCAGATGCATACGACCGAGGAGCGCAAGCTCGCGATTCATTACAATGTCGACGGGCGAGGAACGCGCTGGGCCCGTCAAGTGATCGACGATGTGGGTCTCCACAACGGCGTCGTCGCCGATGTCGACAGGGACGGCGATTTTGACATCTATGGGGCGAACTGGGTGGGCAACCCGCCAGTCAGAGTGTGGATCAATCGGCTGGATCCGCCTGCATCGGTCCGCCTCGATCGCTGGACCTATCATCGTATCACGAACGGGCACGTCCGCTCCTTTGGGGTCGCTTTTTCCGCCATGGATGGTGATGATCTCACTGACATCATCTCGGGTCCGTTCTGGTACCGTCAACCGTCCGAAGCCTGGAACACAGAATGGGAACGGACACCGCTTCCCGAGGGTGTGGACGCGGTCGCAGCCCTGGATCTCGATGGTGACGGGCGCGGGGAGGTCATAGCACAGCGCGGCGAAGGCAGGGCTCTGCACCTGGTGTGGCTCCATGCCAAGGACATTGAAGCGCACCGCTTTGAAGAGCACGAGATCGGAGAGGTTCCCGCCGCCAGTCATGAGCTCGGCTCTCAGGGCCATGCCCTAGCCCAGGTCGTAAAAGGTGGGAAGCCAGAGCTGGCGGTCTCGAGTGGGGGTGGGGTTTTCTATTTTAAGATTCCTGACGATCCAACAGTCGAGCCATGGCCGCGCACCCGCATCTGCGCCGAAGCGTCTGATGAAGGGATCGCATTCGCCGATATCGATGGCGACGGTCTACTTGACCTTGTCGCCACGACCGGCGATGCAAAGACGGCCGCATGGTGGCGCAATCCAGGTGACGGCTCGCCAGACTGGGAGCTTCGGCATGTTGGAAAAGTTCCTGAAATGGTCTATCCCGACCGCGTCGCGGCCGCCGATCTTGATGGCGATGGACGTGCGGACATCGTCGTGACCGAGGAAAATGGCAATGCCGACAGCGCTAAGGCGTATTGGTGGCAAAACCCCGGCGACAGCTCCTCCGACTGGGAGCAACACGAAATCACCTCGCGCGGTTCCCTTAATAGCCTTTCAGTGTCCGATATGACTGGGGACGGCAGGGCGGATCTTATCATGGGCGAGCATCGCGGCGCACTTCGCCTCTCGAGCTGGCATAATCTGGGTGGGGGACGGTTCATCGAGCAGCTGGTCGGCGAAGGGATGGAAAGCCATCTCGGAGCAAGGACGGTCGACCTCGACGGTGACGGGGATCTCGACATTGTGTCGATCGCATGGGACGCATTCGAACCGATCCATGTCTGGCGGAATGACGCGGTCGGCAAGGATGCTGATGGCGACCAAAAGGCCCGCTGACGGTGGGAGCATCGGCCGGCGCAGCATGAACCGTAGCGAGCTCGGCCGGCTCCACCTGTTTACACGGCTGCGCCGGCGCTCATGCCTCGACGCTCAAGTCCGGGAAAATTGCGCTGCGCTGAATGAATTCATTCGCTCGGCGTGTTAAACTATTCGACGTTGTCGCTAGCAGGTTGACCAAGCCAGTGCGCAAGTCGGGACGCTCATGCCTTTACGACGTTGTCGGTGCGTGACTGACTGCGCGCACAAGCATTTCTGGTATCGAGCACCAGCTTTGCGTGCTTGGTGATGTTGTGCCAATCAATCGCATCATGATCTGTCGAGATGACAACGGCATCATACGATGCCAAACTGCTAGCGCAGATGTCCACAGAGGGGCGACCTGCCAGGTTGGCGTACTCTCTTGTTCCGGGTATCTCCGGTACGTAGGGGTCGTGGTAATCAACGACTGCCCCGCGTCGCTCCATGATGTCGATCAGCTTCAACGATGGGCTTTCTCGTGTGTCACCCACGTTTTTCTTGTAGGACATCCCGATCACCAAGATCCGCGAACCGCTCAGGCCGCGGCTCGCTCGCCGGTCCAAGGCCTCCACAAGGCGGTCAACCACATAATGCGGCATGTTCGTGTTGATTTCACCGGCAAGCTCAATGAAGCGTGTTGTTACTTCGTACTCTCTTGCCTTCCAGGTCAGGTAGAATGGGTCGATCGGGATGCAGTGCCCGCCGAGGCCGGGGCCTGGATAAAACGCCATATATCCGAACGGCTTGGTCTTGGCGGCTTCGATGACCTCCCAGACGTCGATGCCCATCCTGTCAAAAATCACCTTTAGCTCATTGACCAACGCAATGTTCACAGAGCGGAATATGTTCTCGGTCAGCTTCACAGCCTCTGCCGTTGCGGTGGAGGCAACGGGAACGGTTTGCACGATGATCTGATCATACAGTTCCTTTGCAACTTGTAGGGACGATGGATCGTCGGCGCCTATCACCTTTGCAACTGTGGCGGTGGTGTGTACGTCGTTGCCTGGGTCCACCCGTTCGGGCGAATAGGCGAGGAAAAAGTCCTTTCCCAGAGAAAGATTCGTCGCCTCGAGCAACGGCTGCACGACCTCCCGCGTCGTTCCTGGCCAGGTCGTCGACTCCAGAACGACAAGTTGACCAGGGCGCAGCCGCTCCGCGATCGCACGTGCGCTGTTTTCGACGAACGACAGGTTCGGCTCCCGGTTTTTGGTAAGCGGCGTTGGCACCGCTATCAAGATCGCGTCAGGTTCGCTTAGGTCGGCGAAATCGCTGGTGGCGCGAAACCGCTTGCTGTCGACAGCCACTTTGATGGCAGCACCAGGCAAATGATCTATGCCTGTTTCTCCGCGGTTAAGAAGTGCAACCCGAGACGCGTCGATGTCGAAACCGATGACTTTGAACCCCGCGTCCAGCGAGATCATGGCGAGCGGCAGGCCAACGTAGCCAAGGCCCATGATGCCAATGGTATAGTCCCGCGTTCGGATGCGGTTAACCAGTTCCTGAAGATCTGGAGCAGTTTGCATGAGATGCTGGCAACTTTCGCTTCAATGTCGACAATAAAGGATCGCCTCAATTACCGCGGGGAAGCAGTTCACAGCAATCAGCAAAATGTATGTGCTTAGCCAGCCCCAGAGCTGAAAATAGCATGGATTGCACCATTGGGAGAACAGCCGAAATGCTTACCCCAAGCCACGTTGTCAAATAAACCTGGCGCTGCCACATTTAACTTTCAAGCGACGTCCTAAAGGATCTAGGGGCCACCTTCGCTCGCGAGATCGAAGATGTCGCGTTTGGCGAAGGGACGCACACTGCGTCAGACGATTAAACTGTTCGGTTGAGGTGGGGAATATGATGCAATCGATCCTGGTAACTGGTGGAGCGGGCAATATCGGCAGCGCCCTCACTCGCGCGTTGGTCAAGCTACCTCAGACCCAGGTGGTCGTCGCTGACAACCTGTCGACCGGAAGTCGAGACAAGGTACAAATAGACGCGGGCAATCTGACCGTAGTAAAGGCGGATGCGAACGATTTCGACGACATCTCGTCGTTGTTCTACCGTTTCCATTTCACCCACGTCTTCCACTTCGCAGCCGTGGTCGGTGTGCAGCGGACTTTGGCAAATCCGTTGCTCGTGCTGCGCGACATCACCGGTATCGAGAACGTGCTGAGGCTATGCAAGAACACCGGCGCCGAGCGTGTCTACTTCGCTTCGTCATCGGAGGTATATGGCGAGCCTTTCGAGATTCCTCAAAACGAGAGCACCACGCCGCTTAACTCTCGTCTGCCATATGCAGTGGTGAAGAATCTTGGAGAGGTCTATCTGCGCACTTTTCAGCGTGAGTTTGGACTGCCATTTACCATTTTTCGCTTCTTCAACACCTACGGACCACGTCAGAGCGAGGATTTCGTTCTGCCGCGATTTGTGCGTGCCGCCCAGCGCGGCGAGCCCCTGACGATTTACGGGGACGGTTCGCAGACCCGCACCTTCTGCTATGTCGACGACACGGTTGACGCTTGCATCGCGGTTCATCGAACGCGCGCGCACGAGAACGAAGTGATCAACGTGGGCAGCGACGTGGAAATGAGCATTCGACAGCTGGCCGAGTTTGTCATCGAAGTGCTGGGCTCGTCATCGAAGTTGGAATTCCGACCGCCCCTTGCGGAGGGCGACATGACGCGCCGCTGTCCTGACACGAACAAGATGAAGGCTATATTGAACCGTCCCCTGGTGCCGCTCGAAGAGGGCATTCGCCGCCTCGCCGACCACCTCTCCCGACCCGAAGACCGCCCTGCACTTAGAAGAGTCGCCTGAACGAGCTGACGGTGGGGAGTGACATGAAGCTCGTATACGTCGGTCAGCCGTACGATAGACTTTTTCCGCCTGTTCAAAACTCAATCGGTCTGATCGTCTACAATACGGCGCTGCGGCTCGGCGAAGGCCTGCAGATTACGCTCTATGGCAAGCATTATCGAGACGATACGGTGCCCGCGGACCTGCCGTTCGCGGTGCGGCGGGCTGCGGCGCGGCGCGACCGCGCGCTGCAGCGGATCATCCACCAGTTTCCGCGCCTGGCGCGCTGGCTGCGGCTGGATCGGAAGGCCGATGACCACTCGCAATATCGTAACAAGGTTCGTCGCTACCTCGCCGTCGATCAACCAGATATCGTCCATTTGATGAATTACTGGGCATGGTGCCGCGAACTGAAAGCAGCCAGCTCATCTCATCGGCTCGTGCTTGAGATGCAGTGTGAGTGGCTGTCACAGCGTGACCGCGATCAGGTGGCCCGTCAGCTCAAGGTGGTGGATGCTGTGGTCGCCGTCAGCGACCACATCGCAAGCACCTTTCGTTCTGCATTCCCGGACTATCCTGGCGTCGTTGCCACTGTCGGTAATGGCGTGGACGTTTCTTACTTTCGGCCGAGCGAGCAGCGGGCTTCCGCATCCACCAGAACCCGACATGTCATCCTGTTCGTTGGGCGGGTGTCGCCAGAGAAGGGGCTACACACACTGATCGAGGCCTTCAGTGAGGTTGCGACCAGGTTCGCGGACGTGGAACTTCGGATCGCAGGGCCGCATTCTCCGCTCCCGGCGGACTTCCTGACCAGCCTCTCGTCGGATCCGCGGGTTACCGCGTTGAGCCGTTTCTACGATCGCTGGGGCAATTGCAAATATCGGGAACACTTAGAAGAACTTATCGAGAGCCACGGGTTACGTGATCGAGTTCACTTCGTGGGCAACGTGCCCCACAAGGACCTCGTAGCGACGTACCATGAGGCCAACATTGTGGTGAATCCGTCACTCAGCGAGAGCTTCGGAATATCGGTCGTGGAGGGCATGGCCTGCGGGATACCGGTGGTTGGAACGCGCGTGGGCGGGATGTGTGAATCCATTCTAGCTGGCAGCACCGGGATGCTGGTCGAAGTCGATGCTCCTGGCGAACTCGCCCAGGCATTGATCACGATGCTGGAGGATACCGTCCGGGCAAGCGAAATGGGAAACGAGGGGCGCAAGCGTGCCGTCGAGCTGTATTCGTGGGAGGCGCGCGCAGAACGGCTCAAGTCCGTCTATCAGAAACTGCGCCCAGGCACGCTGGTCCATGTTTCCACAAAGATCGTGAGCCATTGAGCCTTAGCGGTGGGCGGCGATCGCCAAGTGCCTCGCAGCTTGTAGGCCGATGTGATGCTCATGCGGCGACCCTCAGTGTAGCGCTCAACCCAGTGAGCGTATCGGTCTACGGCCAACCATGTCGGATTGAAATAGGCCCGTCAGGCCCCGCCGTTCTCTTCCGTAACGGGCGTCAGGGGCACCCAGCCCAAAGGGCGGAGAGAGGCCGAGTGAACCTGGCTGTAACGCTCCGCAATCTGTTCTCCAAATCGCAACGCATTGCTGGTGGCGAGGCGGGTGGCCTCAGGATCGTAACGAGAGGCGGCGACCCAGATTTTGCGCGGGGCGCCTACGAGCCGCCGGTCCAGCAGCTACTTGCATCGAACCTGAACGCAGGTGACGTTGTCTACGACATCGATTGCGGCGCGCCCGCGTGGGGGGCGGCAGGGCGCGCCTACGCATCTGAACCGGTGCGCAAAGCGCTGCCGCGATTGAGCAGAGCGCTCGGCCCAACAGGTCGACACCATCTGCGTGTTCGCCGAAGCGGTCGGTCCTAAGTGCGCACCGCCCACAGGTGATCTATGAACTCGACGACGCCAGGCGCGAGGGGCTTCAGCTGAAGGTCCCGGGCGATCGCGTCGTTTATGGCATCGATGGACTATGAGTAACCATTCTGCCCGCCTCCTACGCCAATGGGAACCGGCACGTCGAGCATGTGATGGCGGTCCGGCGAGCGAAACCGCGTCTATCCGACGGGCGGAGCCGTCGCCTTCGACCGAGGTCGTCTTCAAACATGGGCACCGGCCCAACGACAGCCGAACTATGCAGTGCGGAGGATCGGCAGCCGCATATGGATCGCGCGTTTCTCAACAAGATGCCAGCTGAGAAAGCCCGCGCAGACTGCTATAGGCAAGGTCAAGATCGTTAGCTGCGTAGGCGTGATTGCCGGAACGTACATGATCAGTAGCTTCTGAATCGGCCATGCGTAGAGATACACGCCGTACGATATATCATTCCTTCGGTTAATCGAATTTAAGACGCTGTTCTCGTTTAGAAACGCCAAATACAGGACCAGATAACCTCCAAACACGCCCACTGCGAGGGGCGCTAGCCGTTCCGAGCACATCCCGCCTATGAGAAGGAAACAGCACAAAAGCGCTACCCGATTGCTCCTCCTCACATTCTCCTTGAGCAGCTGAAACAACGCCCCAATGGAAAATATCATCGTAAAACGTACGGCATCGTCCACGTTACCGATGGGCTCAAAGTTTCCAAGGTCGTAGCGAAAGTAAACACCCTGCGAAATGGAACTAACGAGGATTATGGCCAGTGACATTGACATGATCGAAAAGACAAGCGTAACGCGACCGAGACAGAATACCACAATTGCCACAAGCACATAACAGCGAAACTCGTATGCAATAGTCCATAGTGATCCATTAACATCTGGTGCATGGGACCCGGCAAACGCCGATCCTACCTGCGCCGGATTCAGCAAGAGCGCCATTTTGGAAAGCTTAGCCGCCCACTGGCTCGGAGATAGTTCATCAAAGTCACCGCCTCCCAGCCAGAATACCAGACTAATGCTGATCAAGTATGCCACAACAAATCCAGGAACTATACGAAGTACACGTCTGGACATGAAGGCGTAGATGCTGCTTCGCATCGCGCTGTCGAGCACGAGGAATCCACTAATGAAGAAAAATCCGTAAACAGCTACCTGGCCGGAGGTCAATGTACCGAAGATGTTCTTCAGCACCTCGCGATTCGAGTTCCCATCTATAAGTTCCGGCGAGTGGGATATAATAACAAGCGACGCAAAGAATAGCCGGAAGAAGCTCAGAGTGTTGGGCCTTCGTAAGTCGAAATCACTCATTTGATAGCCTTCGAGAAGTGATCTCTTGCGTCGGGCATTGCGATCTCAGCAAGGAGACCAGTTTTTGGGCAGAGCGCGTCAAAGTGAGCTTAGAGGCCGCCGATGGGCATTGTAAGTTCGTCCTTTGAGAGCCGAATTCATCCTTTCGAAGGTACGTGCCTCACGACCTAGTGGATTGATTCCAACGTTTGGAACCTGCGGTTTCGGGCGGCGATGATGTCATCGGGGTTGGCTTTCCAGATGAATGGTCGCGGGTTCTCGGCATTGTATTCGCAGATGAAGCGGTTAATGGCGGCCTGAAGATCGACAACGGAATGGAAGACGCCGTGCTTGAGCCTGCGCCGGGTGGGTCTGGCGAAGAAGCCCTCGACGGCGTTGAGCCAAGAGCAGGATGTTGGGGTGAAATGGACGCGGCGGCGCAGCATCTTCGCTGCCATCTGACGCAGACGACTGCAAGACTTCTTTCCGTTCCGACAAAGGATCAATTCGCAACACATGCTGGTGGCGAGGCGATGGCGTCGGGATCGTAACGCGACGCGGCGACCGGATTTTGCGCGACGCATCCAGAAAACCGGCGAAAGCCGGCGTATGGCTGGTCGGAGTTCGAGACCCTGACGGCGCGCGGGTCGGGAAGAGCCGGCTTCGGGAAAGCCGCACGCCCGGATCTCTGAGGGCGAAAGCCGAATTGCTGACCTACTCGACCACGACCACACTGAGCGGAAAGACAGGCTCGTCCTCGCCGTCGTCGACCTTGAGGGAAAGCCGATCGGCAAAGGGCGTCGTGCCGAGCTTCAGGAAAGTGTCGATGTGACTTCCGCCGCAGGAGCGGCAAACCTGCTCGGTTACAGAGGCTGCACCAGCAATCATCATGGCCATGGCTCCCGGCTGTGTTTGTTCAAACCGCTACCGCTAATTGCGGCGTGCGACGCAGATCGGTATCCAGTTCACCATCTTGGATCAGCTTCTGCACATGGGCGATGCGCTTGAACCGCTCGCCCTCGAAATCCCCAAGTGCAAGGCCTTCCGCTCGAAATGTGTGATAGAGCTGTTCGATACCGCGCCGCGCTGTCCATTGCGGCTTAAACCCGTGCAGGCGGCGACCAATATAGGTGCAGTCGACGCGATAGCACCGTCTGTCAGGCCCGGCGTCGGGCGCGAACTTCACCCGGCTATCGGGAACGATCCTTTGCACCAACTCCGCGATCTCTCGAATCTGATAGTTTTCCGTGGTCAAGCCGACATTGAATGCCTCGTTGTGGACCAGCTCTCGCTCGGCTTCGAGTACCGCGATATAGGCCAGCGCGATGTCCTCCACGTGGACGATCGGCCGCCATGGCGAGCCGTCGCTCTTGAGGTAGACCAGGCCGGTCGTGTAGGCCCAGGCGGTCAGGTTGTTGACCACGAGATCGAAGCGGATGCGAGGCGACAGGCCGTATGCAGTCGACGCACGCAGGAACGTCGGGCTGAACGATTGATCCGCCATCGGGGCGACCGCTCGCTCCACATTCGCCTTCGAGGCGCCGTAAGGCGTAACCGGGTTGAAGGGAGCATCTTCAGTTAGAAAGCTGTCGCCGGCCGCGCCGTAATTGCTGCAAGAGGAAGCATACACGAACCGCTGGACGCCGGCGGCCTTGGCGAGTTGCGCGAGCCTGACCGAAGCGCCGCAGTTGATTTCCTCGGTAAGCAGGGGTCGGTAGTCCCCCAACGGATCGTTTGACAGTCCGGCGAGATGGATGATCGCGTCGAAGCCGGCGACGTCGTCGATTTCAATGTCGCGGATGTCTTTCTCGATCGTCGGCACTTCGGCCAACGTTCCTACGAAAGTGCATGACCGGAAGATGTCGCTGTCCAGGCCCGTGACGTCATGGCCGCGTTCAAGCAGCATCGGAGTCAGGACGGAACCGATGTAACCGAGGTGGCCTGTAACCAGAACTTTCATCGATCAATTCCCATGTTTTCCAGGGCGCTTGCCCGCTGTCCCACAATTTCTGAAGGAGATGCTTTTCGCGGATGGTGTCCATGCATTGCCAGAAGGATTCGTGGCGATATGCCATCAGTTGGCCGTCAGTCGCGAGCCGCTGCATTGGCGCGTGTTCGAACATGACATCGTCGCCGTCGATATAGTCCTTTATACCCGGCTCGAGCACGAAGAAGGCGCCATTGATCCAACCCTCCGAGGCCTGTGGCTTTTCCGTGAAGTCGACAACGCGATGGCCATCGAATTCGATGTGCCCGTAGCGTGCTGGCGGACGCACCGCCGTCATCGTTGCAAGCTTGCCATGCGATTTGTGAAAGGCGATCAGTTTATCAAGGTTGACGTCCGAAACGCCATCTCCCCAAGTGAGCATGAATGTCTCGTCGCCCATCCAGTCGATCAGGCGTTTTATGCGGCCGCCCGTCAGCGTATTCAGTCCCGTCTCCACAAGATCGACGGACCAGTCAGGCAGCGAGTTCGAGTGGCGCTTGACGCTTCCCGATGCAGCATTGACAGTCAAGCTGCCATCGAATGCGACATAGTCGCTGAACCAGCGTTTGATGTATTCGCCTTTGTACCCCAACGCGACGGCGAACTCGCGGTGGCCGTAGGCATAGTAATGCATCATAATATGCCAAAGGATCGGCTTTGCTCCGATTTCGACCATTGGTTTCGGCCGGATCTCGGTTTCTTCCGCTAGCCGCGTTCCCAGTCCGCCAGCAAGAATTCCTACCTTCATTGTTTTCTCACCCCAATCGCCTACAGTGTTTTGCTACCATGCGCAGGTCGGGTTGAACCACACCGAAGAAGGGATGATCGGAAGCATCGATGCATGACGTCAGGCATACGATTGGCGCTATGCTCGATAGAGCGATGCGTAACCGGTCTCATCCTTTCGATGTAGCAGACTGGCAGGCGTCGGCGGTCATCATTGCACCCCATCCCGATGATGAAACGCTGGGATGTGGAGGGGTTGCCAGCAAGAAGTTTAGCTCGGGCGCCGATGTCCGGTTTATTTTTGTCACCGACGGTTCGGCATCCCATGCAAATCGGGTTGACAGGGAGGCGCTGCGGATCGCCCGCGAGGACGAAGCGATCGAGGCGGTTTGCCGGTTGGGAGGGTCGGCCGATCGGGTGAGATTCCTGCGTGTTCCCGACGGCACGGCAAAGCATCACATCGGCAAGATCGCAGAGGCGATCGCTGAGTTGCTTTTCGTTTGGCAACCGCAGAGCGTGTTCGTCACCCATGCAAAAGAGCCGCCCGCGGACCATGTTGCCACCAATCTTGGCGCCCGAGGCGCGCTGCAACTGTATGGCCGGCGCGTGACCGTGTTCGAATATCCCGTCTGGTACTGGTATCAGTGGCCCTGGGTTCGTCTGCACGATCGAGTGCTTGGATTCAATCGCACCGCATTGCGGCAGACGGTCCGGACCCTTGCCGGCTTGCGCGGCGTTAAGATGTTCAACTCCCACGCTTTTATCGGCGACGTGATAGATGCAAAACGTCACGCGCTGGCAGCTCACCGGTCCCAGATGGAGCGGCCAGCGGGACTCGACGACTGGCCTATCCTGGCGGATGTAGGTGGGGGCGATTTTCTGAATCGGCTGCTGAGCGAGCACGAGATATTCACGCGATACGAGCTTAATGCGTGAACATAGGCGGCCTGAAGCGTCTCGGGAGGAAGTCGGCGGGGCGGCCATGACCTCTTCGGGGTTCGAGCCAAAGCTGCGGTGCGGCTTCGATCCCTCTGCGACTTTACTTGCCGCCCGTTTTGGATGAACCGCCGTCCCATCCAAGACGGAGCCTCGGGTCCGTTCTGGTATCGCCGGCCGGCCGATCCCTGGCAAGGTGAATGGGAACAGGCCGGCTCGGCGAGGGAGTGGATGCGATCGCGGCAATCGATGTTGACGACGACGGACGCGGGGAAGTGATCGCCCAGCGCGGCGGGGGCGAGACACTGAACCTGGCGTGGCTTCAGGCGCAGCAGGCGTCAGCGCGGGGCTTTGAGGAACATGAGATCGGCGAGGTTCCCGCCGCCAGCCACGATCTCGGGGCAGGGCCATGCACCGTCGCAGATCGTCGAAGGGGGCCGGCCGAGCTTGCGGTCGCAAGCGGTCTCGGAGTGTTCTACTTTCCCATCCCCGGCGACACGGCGGCGGGGGGCCGCTAACCCGCATTTGCCCTGAGGCCTCTGACGAGGGATCGCGTTCGCCTATATCGACGGCGACATCCTGCTTGACCTTGCGGCCACTACCGGCAACGCAAAGGAGATCGCATGGTGGGGCAATCCGGGGGATGGCTCTGCCGACTGGCAGCGCCGCGACGTCGCCAATGTCCCCAACATGGTCTATCCGGACCGCGTGGCGGTCGCCGATCTGGACGGCGAGGGACGAACCGACATCGTCGTGAGTGAAGAAAACGGGCAGGCCGACCACGCAAAGGCCTATTGGTGGCGCAATCCCGGCGACATCAAGCAAAACTGGAGCAGCAGGAGATCACCTCGCGCGGCTCGCTCAACAGTCTTTCGGTGGCCGATATGAATGACGATGGCCGGCCGGACCTCGTCATGGGCGAGCACCGCGGCGCCCTGCGCCTTTCGCTCTGGCGCAATCTGGGAGGCGGGCGGTTCATCGAGCAATTGGTCGGCGAGGGCGTCGAGAGTCATCTCGGCGCCCGCACGGTCGACCTCGACGGCGACGGCGATCGTGAGATCGTTTCGAAGGGGTGGGATGCTCCCCAGGCCATCCATGTCTCGCGCAACGATGCCACCGTTCCATCGGACCGGGAGGCCGGGCAGGTACCCCCAAGATGAGATATGGCCCACAATCGGAGTAGCGATCAGTCGGAGGAGGTAGGAGCCGGCCAACCGGTTGTCGGGCTCGATCCCGGGCGCGCAATCTGTCACCTTCGCGGCGAGCGGCACGGGCTGGCCCCGTCCCCGAGGCGTCGAAGAATGGGAAAGAGCGCGTGACATTGACGGCAAGGTTCCTCAGCGTGTTCAGCGACGCGCGCGTCATAGCCAAGGGAGAGGCCGCCGGTCTCAAACTGGTGGCGAAGAGCGCCGACCCGAACTTTGTTCGCGGCACCTACGAGCCGCCCATCCAACAGGCGATCGCGGCAAACCTGGCGCCTGGGGACGCCTTTTTCGACATCGGCGCGAATATAGGTTTCTTCAGCCTCATCGCCGCGCGCCGCGTCGGGCCGCGCGGTCAAGTCTATGCGTTCGAACCTGTTCCCCGCAATGCCGCAGCTGTCGCAGAGAGTGCACGGCTTAGCGGGTTCGACACAATACGGGTGTTCGCCGAAGCTGCGGGCGCCACATCCGGCCGTGGCCAGCTTCTGCTCGCCCATCACATCGGCGGCGCCGCGCTTGCCTCGGCGGGAGCACCGCCGGACATCAGCGGCCGCCTGGAGGTCAGCATAGTCGCCGTCGACGATGCCATCGCCCAGCGAGGCCTCAGGCCGCCCTCGCTGGTCAAGATCGACGTGGAAGGCGCCGAAATTGACGTCCTGGGCGGTATGACGGAAACACTGCGGCGACACCGTCCGAAGGTGATTTATGAGGTAGACGATGCAACGCGCGAGGGGCTCGACCGCAAGGCCCGACAGATCGCGGAACTCCTGACTGCTGCAGGCTACGCATTAAAACCGCTGCCAGCCTCCTATGGCAATGGGGAATGGCGGGTCGAACACGTCTTGGCGCGGCCGGTGGGCGCTTAAGAACTATCTTCGCGGGCGTCATGCGAGACAGCAAGCCTGATCAATGGGACAAGCGAGGCAGTGCGCGACTTCTGCCCAGGACTGCGAAACGTCATTGATGCCTTGAAGAATCTCGTACGACGACGTGAGGAGGGTCTTGTTGTTGCACCGTCATGACTGGGTAGAAACTGCTGAAGAGGCTGGGTCCGGCGTTGCCCGGCCGGAGGTTCTTGTCGCAGACGATTTTCAAGATAAACGCGCCCGCGGTGCGGTAATTGGCACCTTGGCAGTCAAGGGAGGTGTCAGGCGAGGACGTGACATCGAACGCCAGATCGCGATCGATCACGGCGCACTTCGTTTCCAGCCGCTCGTCAGGCCAGGTTGGGGCCGGCAAGGGATCTCCTATGGTCCCTTTCAGCGAGAGGCTGGTCTGGTGCTATTGGTCTCGATCACCAACGGCCACAACACATCGCAGGGATCGCCATTGCCTGATGACCTCGCCAGGCGGCTCTACCGTTGGTTGCGAGGACCCGGCATTGACCCATGGCCCGGCCGACTGGTTGCCCTGATACGTGCGCCACGAAAGAGGCTCACCCTTCGCCGTTTTTGGTGGTGGACGCTTAGCACCTCCAGAACCTACCGGGGATCGAACATCGACGAGAACCTGGCTGTCGGCTGGTTCCCCAGTGAGGCGCCGATTAATCCCGTGGAAGAGGGCTGCGGCTTTGTCGTGCATGCCGCAGAAGGCGAAAACGGCGAGCTGTGGGCTCGTGTAGGAAAGCAATGCCTGAGTGCGTTTCGGCGCCTAAAGAATGTTCATGTCTATTATGTCGTGGCGTTGCGAGAGCAGGGCGCTGTCTATTATGCGGCCGCCGACCAAAAAGCCCACGGTCTTGCCGCTTTTCCGATGATGCGTCCGATCGCGATCGATCCTTTCAACAAGGACGAAAAGCTGTTTGCGGGTGTTCATCAGTCGGCACTTGGCCAGATCGGTTTTCGGGTCGACACACGCGTCCAAGCGGTCCAAGTCGGGCGGATACCTCAATTTTCGACGCTGTTTGGCACCGCCCACGCCGCCGATGCACTCGTCGAAGGCTGGCCGGGGCAAATCGCTGCAATCGGGGGGCGGTGGCATTTTTCGCAGGACGCTGGCGATAACCTATCCGTCGTCGATCCTGGTCGCCCTTCAGGATTGATCCACGGGCTGCTGGCAATTGGCGCCGTCTCGGATGTGTGTGGTCTTGTTTGTCGGTTTCGGGACAACGACAATTTCTGGGTGCTGAAACTGTCGACGCTCGGATGGACCTTGGTGCGCAAGCAATCGGGCAAAGAGATTACGATCGCGACCGGCACGGAACACGCTTTGCGCAGCTGTTCTACCCATTCGGTCCAGATTCTTGACTGGAACGGTCAGGTGAGCTGCTTTCTTGACGGGGTTCGCCTTTTCGAAGCGTCTGTCAATGCCGATTCGGTCGAGAACGCTACCGGAGTAGGTATATGGAAAAGCTTCGATAGCGAGCCGCGCTGGCATAATTTCGAGGCTCATCCTTGCGAAGTTCCCATCCCATTTATGGCGCCTCTGGGGGCACCTTGGAACCAACTCGGAGCAACCCTGTCCTATGCAGACGGTTTTACCGGTACTGCCGGCGAACTAGATCGCCGCACGTCGGAGCTGGGCGACGGGCAATGGGCCAGAACACTGGGCACCGGTGTCATTGACGTTGATGGGCTGGGCAGCGCGCGTGTGCGCGCGAGCGTAGACAGACCGAACCCAGGTCGAACATTTTATTCGCTGCCATGGGACCTACCGGGATTCGCCGATCTCGAGGCCACAATCGAGCCTCCTGGGGAGCGCCGAGGACAAGATCAGCGCGGCCGGGCAGGACTGCTTTTCTGGCAAGACAGCGACAACTACGTTTGTGTCACGACTTGGCTCGACGACGTCTACCAGGGTGCATCGATTTCGGTGTTCATCAAGCGGCTCGGCTTTGAGGAACTTTATGACGCGGTTTGGACAAATGTGGCGGACAAGGTCGTTTGGGGAAAACCTTTTCGCATGCGCGTTGCGTTCGACGGAAATCGGTTTGCAATCTTGATCGACGACGAACTGGTGATGCAGCGAAGCCTCACCGATATCTATCCCGACGATGCCGCCCTTCAAATTTTGCGGGTCGGACTCGCCGTCAACTGGGAGTGGGGAGATGACACGGGCTCGGTGTTCACGTCGTTCAAGGCCCGGCGCTGAGCGAAAGAGCGGTTTCGCTTTCCAAGCCATGAACGGTTGGATGACGACGGCCTCATCGTACAGGTCCCGGGTCGACTGGGCTATTTTTTCCCCCGAATAGAGATCGGCGACCCGCGCGGCTTCCTGGCGTCCCAGGTTCGCCGCCCGCCTGCATATCAAGAAAGGCCGATGATATGGGCTGCAAGCGCTTCCGGGTCATTCTTTTCAACCACAACGCCATCGCCAGTCGATTCCACGATTTCGGTCATGCCGCTGACGCGAGTGGCTACGAGAGGAGTACCATTCGACAGCGCCTCGACAGGCTCATTCCGAAGGACTCGCTGAGAGATGGATTATCAGAAGCGTTGCTTCGGCATATCGCGCGGCCATTCTTCGTAGGGCAGGGTGCCAACGAAGCTCAGAGTGGGATCACGCGCAGCGCGGCATAGTAGGGACCGGGGTATGCGCTACCGTTGTGGTAGAAGCGAGCGAGATCGCAGACTTCGCGGTCCACTCAGGTCAATCAGGAACTCACGAGGAAGCGTTGCCGATGGGGCCGACGATCTCGCGGCGGGACTTCAGGACAGGCCGCGATAACGGTCTGCCAAGCTTCAATCAGCGTGTGAATGCCTTTTCGGGCGACACACGGCCAACGAATAATACTTTTCCTGGTATTCGCGCTACGGCGACGTCCTGGTTCGCGGGGGCGCTCCATTCGGCAGGACTGCGAAAATTGTGCCCATTTCAGCAAAGCACGTGCGCCGCCGTCACGACATGTTCTGAGCACCGACGGTGAGATCGCTGGCGCGAGGGCTCGGTTCATCGCGTGGCGGTCAAGTTCTGCAAGCCAGTCACAATGCATGTGCAACACGATTGCTGCTTGCGGCGCCCCCTATCGAATGGCGGGCATGCGGAAAATTCTGGGTGTGGACCACGTCGGGCGATAGACGGCGTATTGTCCGAATGGCTTGGGCGAGAAAGTCGAATGCGTAGAGACTTTGTGCCACCAACGGCGACCGCGGCCAGGGGCGTGACCGTGTCAAAAGGCTAGCTCAGGATTACGACTTTCATCGAGCCCGCAGCCTATGGCGCTGGTCCATTTTTACGAGCGTCTCCAAATGCAGTTTGTCCAACGCGGCCGCGATGGCACCGGCGGATATCCAGATTGTGCAGTAATCACAACGCCTGTCGCCGCAAGGAGGCAGAAAGCCGAATCAAGGTGCATGGGATCGATTTCCTCCCGCTGGATAATGGCGTCAGGTAGACCCCTCGTTTACCGGAGCAGCCAGAATATTGGGCACCACCATGGCGAGCGCCGCAATCCCGAACGCCTCGGGGCCAAGGTGCCGCGCCAGCACCACAAATACACCGAGCATAGCGATCTGTCGGCCCCAGCTATCGACTGCGGCCCAAACAGCGCCAGTCACGACCTGTCGGCCGAAAAAAATCATTGGACCGCCAGCTAAGGCTCGTTGGCAAACAGAACCGTGTGTCTGGAGCGAAACTCATACGAATGGATCAATTCGGCCACGATCTGTTCTCCACTCGCCTTGTCGCTGTCCAGTTTCGACACGTAAGCAGAAAGTCCCTGGCCGTCTGGCTCCCGTCCCAGCAATGTCCGATAGAGAAGGGCCACGTATTGCGCGTTTCCAAGCCCAACCGGCTGATTGTCAGTCCTGAATTCGACCGAAAGCAACATCTTCGTCAGTAATGGAACGATCGATGGATCCTTCTTCATCGCGATGACCTCGCGCCACTGCTCGGCCGGAGACGGCATGCGACGCAGGACCAGGCAGTAAGCATATGCAATCTGGTTGGCGTGGTTGAAGACAGACTTGTCGAACGCATCAAGCGAACAGGGGTGAAATGCCCCGATGCCGGGAACGCGGGGCACCGACATCTGGTCAGCAGGCGGCAAGCTCTCCGTCGCGGCCATTGACGAGCTCGAGCCTGCATTGCCGTTCGCAATGGTCCTCTTTACGGCATCGTATGCCGGCTTTCGCCCGCTCGGCGCCCATAGCCCTTCGCCGCGCTTCTTCAGGCGCACGAGGCCCATAAAGGCCTCGTAGCTTGGCGCCCAGTACGGCTCGTCGAGCAGTTCGTAGATATGGGCAGCTTCCAATCCATATCGAGATTGATATCGGCGCAATAGCGTCATCGCCTGGACCAGACCATCCGCCTGCTGCTTTTCCCCTCGTTGGCTGCCCCCGGCGTAGTTGAATTCGGTTAGCCAGATTGGACGACCGAGAGTGGCCAAGAACTTGAATGCTTCCTCGGGATCGCCCTCGTAAAGATGCCAGACCGATATATCCCATCTGATGCCGTCCTGCAGCATGCGGGTGAACGCTGCGCGGTGACCCCAGCCGGCCGTTCCCATTGCTTTTCGTATGGTCGGATCCACTGCGACGGTTGCATCCGACAGGCCGCGCAGCACTGCGCTTGCCTTTGCCCAGCGCGGACTGAAATAGTCGGACGTCTCGGTGCCGCCGGCAGGGCCCCAGGAGCAGTTGTATTGGATTCCGTTGTCCTGCATCTCGCAGGGCATCAGGATGGCGTAGTTCTCCATCTCGTTGCCAAGCTCCCAAACGCGGATGTCGTCCTTGAAGCGGGATACCAGTGTCGACGCGAGATCGTAGGCTTGCGCATAGAGGTCATCGACGGATTTGTTGTCGAGGTCCAGGTCGGGCGTGATTACCGGCAGGATTTCGACTCCGCGCTGCTTGCCCGCCTTGACCAGTTCGGCAAGCTTGGTGGCGCTGTCGGCGCTGGAAATGTTGACGCGATACGACTTCATGCCGAGGTCGCTGACATAGTCGAGTTGCTGTTCGATCGATATCCCGGGATAGGCGTTGAAGGGATGGCCGTTCACCCCCCAGAGCAGATCGGCTGCGCCCGAAGCTGTCATGCCCAGCAGGCATGCCAAGGTTGTCCAAAGACGCCTGGTCGCGGCGACGGCCCGTCCAACGGAATTTTGTTGCAATGGACTGGTCGGCCGCTGCATCAGCGCGAACTTGCCTGTTTTGCGCCAGACATCATGCGGCATCACTCCACTCGCTCAACTCGCCTGACATCCATCCGTGCACGACGATCGAGATCTGCCGCGCTGCCCGACGCAGTCTAGCAAAACCGCGCCACGCAGAACCTCACACATTTGGCGTAAACGCCGATGATTGGCCTCGCCATTCGGATGAGAGCTGCCGGGAAGCCTTTTCGGGCAAACGATCGGGTACGTCCCAAAGGCCAGGATGACCCTGCTGCCCTGGTCGTCCAAAGTCGTGCAACTGAGGCATGGCGCTGGTGACCAAAAACCCTGTGATGACACGACACTGGACAATCAACGGCCGTTTTCTCGCGCAGCCGACCACCGGAGTTCAGCGCTACGCACGCGAGATCGTTTCGGCGCTGGACGCCTTGATCGTGGACCAGGCTGCCTTGACACGGGATTTGACGGTTGAGTTGCTGGTCCCGCCGGGGGCGCTTGAAAAATTGCCCCTGGCAGCGATCCGTGTCCGGACCGTCGGCAGTGTTGGGGGGCATTTATGGGAACAGGCTGCGCTTCCGGCCCATCTTCGCGGAGGGCTGCTTAGCCTCTGCAATACCGGCCCTGTGACGGTTCGTCGGCAGGTGCTGTGCATTCACGACGTCAATACACGGGTAGCCCCGCAGAGCTATTCATTGCAATTCAGGCTTCTCTACCGCACCCTGGTTCCGGCCTTGGGCCGGGCCACGCATAAAATTACGACGGTGTCGAAATACTCTGCCGGTGAACTGGCGCGCTATGGCGTGTGCCCGGCGACAAAGGTCGAAATCGTAGGAAATGGGCATGAACATGCGTTGCGATGGGCTCCTTGCCATTCAGAACAAACACTGGCAGTCGCCGGCCCTCGTACGATCGTCGTGCTTGGCAGTTCCATCCCGCACAAAAATGTCGGCTTGATCATCGGCATGCACGAGCGACTTGCCGCGGCGGGGCTGCAGATTGTTGTTGTCGGCGCGTCAACGTCCCGCGTTTTCGCCAGCAGCGGCGACCAGAAATCCCCGAACGTCATTTGGCTGGGAAGAAGACCGGACGCGGAACTCGGCGCGCTTCTGCGCGATTGCCTATGCCTCGCGTTCCCCTCCTTGGTCGAGGGTTTCGGGCTGCCGCCCCTCGAGGCCATGACACTGGGATGTCCGGTGGTGATGTCGGACCGTGCCAGCCTCCCCGAAATCGGCGGCGATGCGGTGTTGTACGCATCACCTTGCGACGAGAATGCGTGGTTCGATTGTTTTATGCGCCTGGTCCACGAAGAAGGCCTCAGAACCAAATTGATCGCACGCGGTCGCGCCAGGGCGGCGCGATTTCAGTGGGCCGCGTCGGCTCAGCGCTATCTGGAGCTGATGGCCAGCGTGGATGGATTTCCAGAAGTGCCGCCACCACCGCCTGGGGTAGTCGAATGCAATCCGAATGAGCGACTTGCGGCGGCGGCTAGTATCAATTGAGGTATCTCGAGTCTAACGGCATCTGCCATTCAGGCGCATCATTCCCGTTCAGCCTGCCTGCGATGACAGGCTGGATTCCGGAGGCATGAGGCGATGGCGAAAAGAAGTGCGGGCATCCTGCCTTACCGCAGATCGACCAACGAACTGCAGGTGCTGCTTGTCCATCCGGGCGGGCCGTTCTGGCAAAGCCGCGATCTCGGCGCATGGTCGATCGCAAAGGGCGAGTATGGTGATGACGAACAGCCGGAAGCCGCGGCGCGTCGCGAATTTGAGGAGGAAACCGGCTGGGAGCTCTCGGGAGCACTGCTTCCGCTAGGGGAACTGCGCCAGCCCGGCGGCAAGCTTGTTACGGCCTTCGGCGCCGAAGGCGATTTCGATGCCGGCACCTTGCGCAGCAACATGTTCGAGATGCGATGGCCGCCGCGCAGCGGCCGCATGCAGACTTTTCCTGAGATCGATCGCGCAGGGTGGTTCGGCCTCGAAATGGCCCGGGAAAAGTTGCTTGTCGGCCAGCGGCCTTTTCTCGACCGGCTTGTGGTGTCTGTCTAAGGGTCGACCCAATGGCCCGACTGACGTCCTCAACTGGTCGTGTTGACATGCGCCATAATCAGAAGACGAATTCGACGGATGTCAGCGGCCAGCAGCCGCGGGTCCATTCGATTGGTACGCCGCTGCGGTCCTCGTTGACAGCATTGATGCGGAATACTGGCGTTCCGGGCGTCAGCCGCAGGATTTCCGCTTCATCGGGGGATGCAAAGCCGCCACTGATGCGCGTCCCGGCCCGCCGGTAGTTGTCGATGCCATGCGCGCGGAAAACATCGGTCACCGACTGACGCACATCGTATCTCTGCTCGAAGTCGGGGAAGAGATGCGCCGGAAAGAACTTGGTATTGACGTAAACCGGCTGCTTGTCCGACGTTCTGATCCGGCACAGCCGGATAATGGTGGTGTCAGGTGCGAGACGCAACCGTTCCGCCACGGCCGCTTCGGCCGGTTCCCGGACGATCAGCAGCGTATTGGTGCCGATTTCCTGGCCGTGGGCTTCGAAATTGTCGAGAAAGCGCTGTCCGTCGCGAACAGTGAATGTCGAGGGCAGGTTTCGCACGAAGATACCGACGCCCTTGCGGGCGGTGAGGTGGCCCTCATGCTGTAACTGCTGCAGCGCCCGGCGAAGCGTAATGCGGGTGACCGCGAGTTTCTCTGCCAGATGCGTTTCTCCGGGAAGCTGGCTGCCCGGCGCAAGACTGCCGCTCTCGATCAGATCGAAGATGTGATCGTAGATCTGCTGCCAGATTGGCGTATCGTTGCGTGGCCGAAAGACCAGCCCGTCAAAGGCCAGAAGGCGATTGCCATTGCGCTCGTGTGGTGTTGAAATTTTTGTGTCCAAGTTCATGAAACCTTTTCCACCGGCGACCGCTGTGCAGACCATCGGTCTGTGCGGGAGAGCCCGGAGCTATAGACAATTTGTCCATGGACCATGGTGGCCACCACACGCGGATGCTCTGGATCGCCAGCATCGACCAGGATCAGATCCGCCCGGCGGCCGGCAACAAGCGAGCCGCGATCGTCGAGGCCGGCCACCCGGGCCGGGTTTGCCGAAACCAGATTCCAGATCGAGGGGAAGTCGCCGGCGTCTGGCGAAGACAGTCTGAAGGCCGCATGCAGAGGCGAAGGGTAGTGGTAATCGCTGGTCAGCACCGTGCAAAGTCCGGCTCTGACGGCCTCGGTGGCATTTAGCGCTCCATTATGGCTGCCGCCGCGCACGACGTTGGGCGCGCCGAGGATCACGTCCTCGCCCATTTGCCGCGCGGCCTTGGCTGTTTCGAGCGTTAGCGGAAATTCCGAGGCCTTTGCGCCGAGGGCGCGAAAATACATGCGTTCCTCGGGAGACGCTTCGTCATGTGCAAGAAGCACATTGCCATTGACCCGCGCATCTGCGGCCAGCTTCCCGATCGCGATCTCAACCTCGGCGCGGCGGGACCAAATCTGGCCGAGCAACGTCATGTATTGCTCGCGGCTCAAGCCAGACCGCTCCGCCATCTGACCGATCTTGCGGGCAATCGTGCCGTTCAGCACCGACCCCGTCGTGTGATCGTTGACGGCGATGATCGGCCGTGGCGAAAGCGAGAGCCATCGTACGACCTGCGCCATCTGATCAAGCGCGAAGGTCTCCCAGCGCAGATGCAGACGCGTATCGCAGCCAAGGCTATCGCGGAGATCGCAGACCGCGCCGATCAGCTGTTTGGCAGCGTCGAGCGAGCGAAGTCCAGGCTCCCACGACACCGTCACGCCGTGAAAGGCCGTGGTTACGCCATTGGCGACAAGCTGGCGGTCCGTATCTTTCAGCGCCAGCGCGGTGTCGAAGCGGACACCGGGCCGCGGCATGATCTGGCGCTCGAAGCCGTCGCCGTGAATATCGACGATCCCCGGAAGCACGAGCAGACCATCGGCATCGATTGTGGAGGCATGGGCCGCTCGCAGCTCTGACAGGGCGCCGCCGGTGACGCTCAGGTCCGCGGTTTCAAGTCCCCGTTCGGTAAGGATGCGACCACCCTGGATGTGCCAGTTCACTGTATCCCTCAAAAAAGCAAAGGCTGCCGGTGGCGCCGGCGAAATGTCACGAGCACGTCATCTGCTGCGTATACGGATTAGCCGGTAACAGTTTCCTGTCTATACAGCAAAGGAAAAAACGATGATCCGCAGCATCGCAACCGCACTCGCCCTGACGCTTGCCTCCGCCGTTCCAGTGTTTGCGGAGCCAGTGAAATTCGCGGTAACCGACATGGAGGGACTGGAGGCTCTTCAGCAGGAATTCGGTGCTTTCCAGACCGCTCTTGAGGAGGCGACCGGCCTGGATGTCGAGCTGTTTCCGGTCAGTTCGCGGACCACCGCCGTCGAGGCGATGAATTCCGGGCAGGTCGATCTTGTCCTGACCGGTCCTGCAGAATACGTCGTCATGAAGGAATTAAGCCAGCCGAAGATTGTTGTCGCCTGGCAGCGCCCCGACTATTTCGCTCAGATCGCCGTGCTGGCGAATGGACCGATCCGCTCGGTCGAAGACTTGAAGGGCAAGAAGGTCGCATTCGGCTCGGTCGGCTCGACCTCCCAGCACCTCGGCCCCGCGCAGGCGCTGGCCGATTTCAACCTGAAATATGCCACCGATTACGAACCAGTAATCATATCGCGCAACATCGCGGCTGAGGCTCTCATCCGCGGCGACATCGCCGCTATCGGCTTGAATTTCGGCTATCTCAACTCGGTCCGGGAAGCATTCCCCGGCGTTGCCTTCTCGGTCATCGCACGGGGCCGCGATCTGCCGAACGACATTCTTGTCGCCCGCAAGGACATTTCAGATGACGTGTTCGTCAAGATCCGCGATGCCTTTGCGAAGAATGGCAATGAGCTGATGAAAGCGATCCTGACCGGCGAGGACAACCAGAAATTCAAGGGCGGTTTCTTCCTGACTGATGTCAGGGACTCGGACTACGACTATGTCCGCTCGATGTACCGCACGATCGGAATCGAGACCCTCACCGACTTCGTAAACTGAGGCTCGCTCCTTTTCAGCGACAAGGCCGGCGGCTAACCGCCGTCTGTTTCGCAGTTCGGTCTGGGCCAAGAGGTCACTATGACAGCCATCATTCGGGCGCACGATCTTGCGAAGAGCTATGCGAACGGAAAGGTCATTTTCTCCAGTATCGGCCTCACCATAGTATCGCGCGAACGGGTTGCCCTGATTGGCTCGAACGGTGCTGGAAAATCCACCCTGCTCAAATGCCTCATTGGTCTTCTACCGTCGAGCGGTGGCGAGGTCGTCACCCTCGGCGAGAGCTTCCGCTCGGTGCCGTCCGTCGCCCAGCTGCGGCGCATACGCAGGCAGATCGGATTTGTCTTCCAGCACCACGGACTGGTCAGCCGCCAATCGGTTCTTACAAACGTTTTGCAGGGCAAGCTCGGGCTGCCCGGCGGCTGGCGCGGCTGGCACCATTCCATCGCAAAGCAACACTGGCGCGAGGAAGCAATGCAGGCCCTCGCCGAAGTGCGGCTTCTCGGCAAGGCGGGCGCCCGCGCCGACGCGCTTTCTGGAGGGCAGGCGCAGCGGGTGGCGATTGCCCGTGCGTTGATCCGGCGTCCGAAGCTTTTGATAGCAGACGAACCGGCGGCAAGTCTCGACCCGGCGGCTGGACATGATGTGATGCGCGTCTTCTCCGAGCTGACCCAGGAACAGGCGATCACTTTGGTCTATACCACGCACGACATGGAGCATGCTCTCGACTACTCCGACCGCTTGATAGCGCTCAAGGCGGGCAAGGTCTTCTTCGACCGACCGACGGCGCAGGTGACCCGCGCTGATCTGAAAGACGTCTTCGATGCATGACCGCCTTTCGCTGAGCCGGATTCCATCGATCTCGCCCGTCACTTTCAGCTTTGCCGTCGCTTTGGCCGCTCTCGTGATCGTTTCCGCCGGGCAGGTCGCACCTTCGCCGGAACAACTGGCAGGCGGGGTGCCCCGAATGGTCCATCTCGTCGGCCGCATGATACCCCCAAATGTCGAGCCAGGGTTCCTCCTGAGGGTTTTCTGGCGCATGGTCGAAACGTTTCAGATAGCGCTCGTGGGGACAGCAATAGGTGTCGTCCTCAGCTTGCCGTTTGCCTGGCTCTCGGCCAAGGATATAACCCCGATCGGCCCGTTCCGGCATATCTCCAGGATGCTGGTCTCGTTGTTCAGGACTGTTCCAGATTTGGTCTGGGCACTACTTTTCGTGTCAGCCGTTGGTCTCGGGGCGGTTGCCGGCACCATGACCATCGTCGTCGATACGATCGGCTTTTGCGGGCGCTTCTTCGCCGAGGCAATGGAGGATGCCGACGAAAGACCTCAGGAAGCGCTGTTTGCAATCGGCGCCGGACGATTCTCTGTTCTGTGCGGGGCAGTACTGCCTGACGCCATGCCGTCCCTGATAAACACCACGCTCTTCGCGCTTGAAAAGGCAGTGCGCTCGTCCGTTGTTCTCGGCCTCGTTGGAGCCGGTGGCATCGGACAGGAGCTGAAGGTCGCGTTCGATCTTTTCCAATACAGGAATGCCTCGACCATCATTCTCGTGATCTTCGCCATCGTGGTGTTGATGGAGTTCGTGACTGATCGCTTGCGCTCGAAGGTCCAGTAGTTGCAGGCTAGGCATGTGCGCCGCAAATCGACAGGACGCAGCGATGGCCGAAGACGGCGGGTCGATCACCTACGGCACGAAGATAAGGAACAGATACGCGACAAACACGACGAGATGAACGAGCCCCGTTAGCATCGTTGTTCGGCCCGTCCCAAAGCTCACGATGCTGATGGCAAGGGCGAGGATGAGAAGCACGGTATCCCCCGGACCCAGACCAAGAGTCAGGCTTCGTCCGGTGAGCAGGCTCGCCGCACCGATCGCCGGGATTGTCAGGCCGATTGTGGCGCAGGCCGAGCCGAGGGCGACATTCAGCCCTCGCTGAAGTTCATTATTGAGTGCTGCCCGAACCGCCGATACCGCCTCCGGCATAAGCACAAGCGCAGCGACGAAGAAGCCCACGATGGCGTCCGCCTGGGTAATATGAAGAAACTCGAGCCCATTCTCGATGTTGCCGGCCACCTGTTCGGTCAGAAGAACGATCCCTGCCAGTCCGACAAATAAGAGGAGCACATTGGTGGTCACTCTCCCACCCTCAGATACATGCTTGTCATGTTCCGCGCTGGAGGTCAGGTCTTCGATAAAATCGCCCCGATGGCGCACCATCTGGGCAAAGACGAAGGCACCATAGAGGAGGATTGAAAGAACGCTCACGAAAGCGAGCTGCGAGGCGGAGAACGTACCGGGGCTTGTTGCAAGCGTGTAGTTTGGAAGGATCAGCGTAAGAACTGTCAGCGCCATAATGACGGCAAGCGAGGCGTTGGTGCCCTGACGTTTGATGTCCTGATATCGATGCTTCAGCCCACCCAGGGTGAGGCAGACGCCGACGACGCCAGCGCAAACGATCATGACCGTCGAAAACACAGATTCGCGTGCCAGCGTCGGGTTGTTCTCGCCGTGCAGCATCATCGAAACGATGACCGACGCTTCGATGGCCGTCACCGAAAATGTCAACAGCAGCGTGCCATATGGTTCACCGAGCCGCAGTGCGACGGCTTCTGCATGATGCAAAACCACAAACACTGTCGCGAAGATGAAGATAGCGACGACGATCAACGCCAGGATTTTGATCGAGAGCGGCGAATGCTCGATCGACGCGGCGCCGAAATGAATGAGTGCGGCCAGGCCCAAGGAGCCGATTGGGAACAGATATTGGCCGATCGATCGTCGATGAGCAGCCAAGACGGAATTCCTTCATCGCCATCGACGGTCGCAGATCGGGTGTTGGAGAAATTTACCGAAGCGCACTGTATCAGTCTACTTGCGGCTGCCGGCCCGTTCAATGGCCGCGTGGCCGATCGACCTGGCTTAACCAGCTTGCCGAACTCGATGCCGCATATGCGGATCACAATTAAGCCTTGAGTTTTTGCGCTTGGGGCAATAGCTAGGTGCTGCCAGGCCGGGCCCCTCTGGCAGTCCATCAGGACTGCGATGTCGGACTGGAATTCCAATCCGGGTGGCCTGGCGTTGAGTTTTCTTCAGCTGTAGCGGCATTTCTCTTGTCACACGCGGTGTCCGCGTTGCTCTACGGTTATACTCGCAAGCCGCGTCACCCCTAGCTGAACGCAAGGGTGCCGTATGACAGATTTTTTCAGTCCCGAAGCAATGACCGCTCTCATGCAGGTCATCATGATCGACCTGGTGCTGGCCGGCGACAATGCCATCGTTATCGGCCTTGCCGCGGCCGGACTACCCAAAGAGCAGCGCAGAAACGCAATCGTCGTTGGCATAATCGCAGCGGCCGTTCTGCGCATCGGCTTTGCGGCCGCGACAACCCAGCTCCTGCAGATCGTCGGGCTGCTGTTCGCCGGCGGTCTTTTGCTGTTGTGGGTCTGCTGGAAGATGTGGCGCGAACTCCGGCAAAACCATGCGCAGGAAGCACAGGCGATCGAAGCGCTTTCGGAAAGCGACGTCGACTACGATGGTGTCGTAGCTGGCAAGGCTCCGCGCAAGACCCTGGCCCAGGCAACCTGGCAGATCATCATCGCCGACGTCTCCATGTCACTCGACAATGTTCTGGCGGTAGCCGGTGCTGCGCGCGAACATCCGAACGTGCTGATCTTCGGCCTTGTCCTCTCCGTCGCGCTGATGGGCATCGCTGCAAACCTCATTGCCAATCTGCTTCAGAAGCACCGCTGGATCGCCTATGCCGGGCTGGTGGTCATCCTCTACGTAGCTGGCGACATGATCTATCGCGGTGCGCTTGAACTTCTGCCTCACGTTCCGGGCGCTTGAGACACAGAAAAAGGGCCGGGACGACCTTCGTTCCGGCCGATTTCTGCTTATCGCTCCGCTACGATTTAGAGCGCACTCACCCGATCCGGCGGTGAAAAGAATCCTCGTGCTCAGATCCGTGTGAATCGCGGCTTGGCCCCACGCAAACGACCAAATCGGAAGGCATCCGACACGGCTGAGCGGATCATGAGCATCTCGCCTATGGTTTCGTGTGTCATGAGCCCGACCAGCCGGTCGGAACTGTCCACGACGGCTACAGCAGGCACGTCTGCCTGCTGCATCAGCCGCAGGCTTTCCTCGAGAGTTTTGCGGTAATGTATTTTCGGGATATCGTGCCGCATTGCGCTCGCGACCGGTGCGGCGGGTCCCTTTTCCTTCAATGTCCGGATCATGTCGTTGCGTGTCACCAATCCTTCAAGATGGCCAGCGGAGTCGACGACAGGGAATTCGTGCTGCGTCGTCGCGAGCAGCATCTCGATTGCCTGGTCGAGCGTCGCCGACCGTTCCAGCCGGGCGAACTCGGTGATCATCACATCCGCGACAAGGACGCTTGTGGCTACCTCCCGGATCTGTGCGTTTTGCGCTTCCGCTGCCGCGGCGAGATAGACGAAGATGCCGATGAAGATCAGTAGCGGATTGTAGAACAGCCCAACAAAACCGAAGACGAAGGCCAATCCTTGCCCGATCATGGCTGCGATCTGGGTTGCGCGCGACCACGACAGGCGGGCGGCGAGTGCGGCGCGCAGGATACGGCCGCCATCCATCGGGAAGGCTGGGATCATATTGAAGATGACCAGGAAGACATTGACCCCGGCAAGCCTGGCGAGAAAACTCATACGCGGATCCTCGATCCCGGCCATCTGTTCGACGCCCGCCGACCCGCCGAGCAGGACGAAGATCAGCGCGGCGATCGCGACATTGACCAGCGGCCCCGCGACCGCGATCACGAACTCCTGCCCCGGCTCTTCGGGCATGCGTTCGAGCCTGGCGACGCCGCCGATCGGGAAAAGCGTAATGTCCGGCGTGTTGATGCCGAAATACCGCGCAGCGGCGATGTGGCCGAACTCATGCAGGACCACGCAGGCAAAAACCGCAATGATGAAGGCAACGCCTTGCCAGGCCGCTGGCGTGCCGCCGATCTGATAGTGCGTCAGCCAGATCCAGACGAGCAGAAGCAGGAAGGTAAAGTGAACGCGCACGGTGGTGCCGGCGATCGTCCCGAGGTTCAGCGACCAACCCAAATCCGTCCACTCCGAGAGGCCCGACCTTGGCAACAGGCCCCACCTTCGCAACAGGGTTTGGCAGGACGCTTGCAATCGTTCGAGAACATCAGGTGCTCAAGCTCATCGTCTGCGACTAAGGGCTGCCCGGCCGCGAGATGCCCGCCTCGGTGTCGCGCGGTCCCGTCGCAAGAACAGCTTATCACGACACGACAAGCGGGTGAATGTCTCGGCGCGTGATCTGACGCGTCCGCGCCTGCACGATGATTTCGCCCTGCCGCGCTTTTCGGCGCTGAAGGACACGGTGCTTCGGATCGTTGTCATGGATGCTCCTGAACCTTTGCCGAAAACATCGCAAATGCAGAAGGCTCCGGCGGGGCGCCGGCGTTAGCCGACGCACCGCGAAACAAGTGATGTTGACCTTGCGCCGACATGTCGCGGCGTTAGTCAGTGAGCAGTCTGCGAATGCTCGCCGCCCGGCTTCGAGATGTCGCTTAAAGCTTCTCCCGCTTCTGCCGCTTCGCCATTCGTCGCGAGATCGCCAAGCGAGATGATGCCGACGAGCCTCTTGTCGCGGTTCAGAACCGGGAGCCGACGTACCTGCAGGTCGCCCATGTTTTCAAGCACATGCTCGACGTCTTCGTCATCGAAGCAATATTTGACCTCCGGGCTCATGACAACACGCACCTTCGTGTCAGGTCCCTTGCCCAATGCTACGCCGCGGATCGCGATATCTCGATCGGTGATCATCCCGACCAGCCGGTCGTGGTCGCCCACGGGCATCCCTCCGGCGTCAAGCCTGCCCATCATCTCAGCCACTTCGCGGATCGACTGTTCGGGGTTAGCGACCTGTACATTCCTCGTCATGCAGTTGCCGACCTTCATGGCAATCTCCCTTAACTTGCGAAGCCCCGCCGCCGGTTCCGGTGTCAATCTAGGAAACGAACTCTTCGGCGGTAACGTTCCCTTGAATCTGAATGCCCCGCGGGAGGTTTTTCATCTGTCGCCGGCTCCCCCGATGTCGCGGCTCCAATGAGCCTCACGCGGTTGGAACCCTGACGGGCGATACGACGTTCCAGGAGATCGGCAGCCAACGGAGAAGTCGAATGCAGCCCTTAGCCGTAAATTCCACCAGCCGTCCCGGCGCGCTGACGATTACCCCGTTCAATGGAACCGTGACGGTCAGGTTCTCCGACGCGATCATTGCCTCGACAGAGCGGGCAAAAGTGCTCCATGAAGAGGGGCAAGATCCGGTCTTCTATATCCCCTTCGAGGATATCTATTTCGACCTTCTGGAGAAGACCAACACCACAACCCACTCCCCGCTGAAGGGCACGGCCAGTTACTGGCGGGTCCACGCGGTGGGCGGAGCGGCCGACGACTTCATGTGGGCCTACGAGACGCCCGACACGCCGGCATTGGCCATCGCCCGCCATGGCGCCTTCGATCCCAGCAAGGCGCGGATCGATGCCGATCCTGCCGAGGACAAGCGACATACGCCTCACATCCCCGAATAGAGCCTCGCATGAAGGTCGCACATCGGCCGATCACGCCACCGGCGACAATCCTTTAGTCATTCGGAGAATTCTTCGTTGAGGATCCGCAGTCCGTCTTCATATTTCGATGTCGACGCGCCAATCTGCTGTGCCTGCCATAAATTGTCGGTAAGATCGGCGCGCTTGACCGGCAGCGCCAATGGGTTGGCTGCTGCTCTGCGCACGAAAGCGAGGTCGTCCTCGTCCGGCCTGCGTGTCATCGCATCGACGGCCGATACGATGGATGTTCCGAAACCTGCCGCCTCGAGCCGCTCGCGATCCCAATCGTCGCTTTTCTCAACAACGTCGTGGAGGTAGGCAACGGCCTTCTGGTCGAGCGTTTCGACGGCATCAACGACCCGGCGGCAATGCTCGATATAGGGCCGTCCGGTCTTGTCCGTCTGCCCCGCATGAGCTTGTTCGGCGATTTTTGCCGCGCGGTAAAGGAAGCTCACTGCCTCGATCCTTGCTGGCCTGTGTGATGCTGCAACCGGCCTTGTTCCAGTCCACAACATGCCTCACCGAACGCGCGACGATTGCCTGAAGTTCCACAGAATGGGCAAGGCTCCGGCGCCGAAACATCTCCAGCGCCGCGAGGGCAGCCTTACAGCTTGCTGCCGCCCTGGTCGCGGGACGCTCCATCGACAATGCCGGAACTGGGCAGAATTCCAAAATCCTGCGACTTGGCACCTTGTGCCGCTGTCAAAAATCCGTCCGCGTGGAGACCGCGCCGCAGCAACTCCCTCACGGCCGCAGACCGGCTTGGCATGCGCCTTTCGAAGCGCCAGTTTTCCAAAGCAGCCAATTCCTCCGACGTTAGCATGATCTGCAGTCGTTCGGGTCTTTCCAGTTCGGCCATTTCTGCCCTCCAGTCGCTCAAGATTAGTATTTGCCTAAGAATTAGGAAATGCCTCAGCGGTCGTCAAGACCGGTTGATTAGCCATTGGTGTGAACGGCTGACAGCTACGGGAAGGCGTCGATTATGCAGTCTTTGTCATATGCTAAATCATTGATTGTGTGGGTAATTTTACTAATTCAGCTTGCTATTCGGATTGATAGGGCACATGCTGATCACGAGGGACAAACCGCTCCTGAAAGGGGGTTTTCAATGCGCTTCGGTTACTCGGCTCATTTGTGTCAAGACGTCAACCTCCAGGTTTGGGCAGCCGCCCGGGATAAGGGGATACTCAATGTCACTGCGGTGGCCGAGGCTGTGCGGCTGCGAAACCTCGCAGAAAACGTTGCGCTTGAAGACGTCGAATGCCTGGTGTTGCAAGCCGCCCAGTTCTACGGGGCGGCCATGGAATTCGACAGCCTGACCGTGTTTGAACCAGGTAACGTCGATCGGCACTCGCTTGGCTGCGATGCCCTGCCTGGAAGAGGCGACGTCGATGTTCTGGAGGACAGGGCTGTTTCGCCTTATTTTCGCCCGCCGGACCAAACGCAATAGGTCTGGCCGAACACAGTCGGTCGCGGGGAGGGCTCAGCTTCACGAGCGCGGCGAAATTCCTTCAATCGGCCGCGATTTCGGCCAGTGATGTCTGGACGAAATGCAGCGGCGCCTCGAGCGTCCAGGTGATGCCTCGCGCGTGGAACTCCAGCCGCCCGCTGCCGCTGAGAGCCTGCGGCGCCACTCGCTCGAGCACGACCAGTCCGAAACCGCGCCCCCTGACAGCGTCCAGGATTGGCCCGTCCAACTCACGCCAGACCAGTCGAAAGGTCTCAGCGCCGTCGCCCGCAGGGACCACGTGCCAATCGATCTCGACGCGTCCGCCGTTGCACGACAGCGCTCCATGTTTTGCCGAATTGGTGGCGAGTTCGTGAAAGGCTATGCCGAGATACTGGACGGCGTTCGGCTGCAGTACCACCAGTGGCCCGGCCATCGACACGCGGGACTGCGCTGCGAAGGCCTTGAGCTGTGCCTGGATGAGCTCGCCGACCGTCGCGCCGCGCCATTCGGCATTGACCAGGAGATCATGGGATTCCGAAAGCGCCATGATGCGCTCTCGAACTTGCCCGAGGAAAGCCTCAGGTGTGCTCGTCAGCTTGCTTGTCTCGCGGATCATCGAGATGATGACCGAATACTGGTTCTTCACCCGATGGTTGACCTCGCGCATGAGCAGTCGGATGCGCCGTTCGTTCTCCTTGTGGGAACTGATGTCGCGCGCGATCTTGGAGGCGCCGACGACCCGCCCGATCCCGTCGCGGATCGGTGAGACGGTGAGCGAGACCGAAACGAGCGTGCCGTCCTTGCGCAGGCGCATCGTCTCATAGGAGGGGACGCGTTCGCCGGCGCGGATGCGACTGATGATCGAGACTTCCTCGTCGAGACGGTCAGGCGGAATGAGCATCGTCACCGGCCGGCCGATCACCTCGGCAGGCGTGTAGCCGAACAGGCGTTCTGCAGCATAGTTCCAGCTGGTAATGATGCCATTCATGTCCTTCGAGACGATGGCGTCCATCGACGACTCGACAATGGCGGCAAGACGCATGCGGGCTTCATCGCCCAGCGTCTGCGTGCGCAGGTCGAGCAGCGTGTTGATGGCACCGACTACATTGCCCGCTTCGTCGCGAAGCAGGCGTGGGTGAGCCCTGAATGGGACCAGTTCGCCATCCGGCCGCTCCGCAATCGCCTGGTCCCAGGAGACATCCCGCCCTTCGCGCAGCGCCACGGCCATCGGACACTCGCCATGCGCCATATCCCGACCGTCCAGATGACGAAGCTTCCACGAGCCGCACCATAGGTCCCGACCGATAACAGGACGATGGCCCCAGAGCTCAGCTGCGGCTTCGTTGAAGAAGGTGATGTGTCCCTGCCCGTCGACGGTGTAGATGGCGACCGGCAGTGCCTGCATCAGATCGGCAGTGGGAATGCCCGGAACTCCGAGGCCGACATCGGCTTGTTCAACGAAGTTCACTTATGGCGCCGTTCTCGTGGATTTCTGAGCGGCTATAATGCCCTTGAGCGGTTTCGGTTCCGTCCGGACAATCACGTGAGTCGCGGCGACATTCCTGGGCAAGGCATCAGGCCGACACAGGATCATCGCCAAATTGTCCGCCTAATCGTGTACTAAATGCGCCCGAGAAGGACCAGGATAATAACGATCAGCAGCACGAGACCGAGGCCACCGCCACCATAATAGCCGGTGCCGTAGAACGGTCCACCACCCAAACCGCTGAACCCGCCAAGCAAGATAAGGATCAAAATGATGATGAGTATGGTTCCGAGGCTCATGGTGGTTCTCCCATTCGTGCGCTGCCGCGCCGTACAAGGGCACGTCCATGCGCCTGTTGATGACGGTATGAACTCCCAGAGGGGGCTTCCTGTTCCACCGGAAGTAGCATCGCTGTCGCTCGTCTCGCGGGAAAAGCCGCTAGGCTGACGAGACGGCCGGGAGCCCGCGGGCGACAGGCTTTCTCAGCCTCGGACCGCCTGGAGGAACGGCGATCACAGCAAAAATGCCTGACGCAGTCGGAAGTTGCGGCGGTAGGCCAAAGAAGGCCACAGCCACTCTACCGCCCTTTGTTTGCCGGCCGGGTGCCGCCGCCCTTCTTTTCGGGGTCATGAGTATGGTGGCTGTCGCGTTCGCCTCCGCCGCCTGAGATCTTGCTGCGGCTGCGCAGATCGGAATCGGCTGGCGGCTTTTCTATCACCAGCGGCTCCTTGGCGTTTTCGTGCGATGCGCCAGGACCGCCATGGCGAATACTGGCGCGGGTCTTCTTCGACGTGGACATGAAATCACCTAGCGGTCCTGCTGATAGCCTTGATGGGTCGTATTGACCTTCGTGTTGCCCTGCTGGCCCTGTTTGTCAGGATTTGGGGCGGAATGGCTGTGCTGCGTCTGGTCGACAGGAACCGACTTCTTGTCGCCCGGACCCTTTGGGCTCTGGTTCTCTGTCGGAACGGGTGGTGGTTTTGTGCTCATGACCGTCTCCTTTCACTAGCCAAAACAAGCAGGCCCCCGGGAAGGTTCCTGATCCGAACCGGGCGAGGGGCAAACTCCTGACATTGCCAATTCCGGCCTTGTCGGCGCGTCGCAGCGCAATAATCTTCTGTTAGGGCGTGGGCACTTCCACCTGTTGAAAGGAGCCGACCATGAAACACCAAACACTCGACCAACTGCAGACAGTTGCGAAAGTTGAGCCCTCGGCGACATACCCGACCATGACTCGGACGCAGCGGATCGAGCGTTGGGCAGAGCTTCTCGAACAAAATCCACGGCGTTGCCTCGGAGCCCTTTCAGGCACCGAATATCTCAGTCCTGAAGCTCGTGACGTAGCGCGTGGCGCGGGGTCGCCGATCACCGTTGCCTATGAGGATCCGGTGCTGCGCGCCATGGGTCTGAAAGATGATACCTACGGTGAGGCAAAGCGCTTCTTCGAGCTAAGTGACTGGCAGTTGCACAATATCGTCTGTCACTGTCACGTTGGTGCTACGATGCAAGCGCGATGGGCTGCCGCCAGAGTCCGCCGGACGATTACCGGGAACAGACTTCTGGCCTGGCTGAGGGCAAGGTTTGTGCATTGAGGCCAGCCCAGAACGGTGACGACAAGTCTTGATCGTTCTCGTTAGCGGCTGGCCGGCAAAAGGCTGGTGGCATCGCCGGCGCCGCAGTGTTGATCGAGCCGACGCCTTGAATTCAGGGCGGCCGGACGAAGGCTCATGGCCGGGTCCCTTGTCGGAGGGGCAGGAAGCTCGATTCATGTGAACACGGCCCGCGCCCCTGATCCACGCCACCACCGATGCATCGTTGGCGGAATCTCGTCCCTGTGACATGCCCGCAATCGCGTCTGGGAACTTTTCTGGAGGCACATGGTTGGAATGTGCGGCTGAAAGAATCCGGGCCTGTGCCAAGAGGTTCGCCATGAAGCTTCGCGAGTTGATGGACCAAGTGAAGGATCTGCCCCCGGATACCCTCGTCTGTGCCGCCGAGATTGACGAGGCCTTTGCGGCCAACATTGCCAGCATAGAAACAGTAGAAGGTGCCCGGATCGAAAGCCGGAAACCGGACGGCACCGAAGCTGTCGAACTCGCCAACGGGAACGACAGGGTTGTCGTAATCCGCTGGTGAACCGCTGGCTCATGCCGAAGCGGTCGCATGCTTGATCACTGAACGCTGGAGGAGTCGCAGGCCATGTTACCGGTATTGAACAAAAGACTTTGCGCCGGCCTGATCGCCGGAACTCTGATGCTCTCGGCCGGCGGCTTTGCTCCGCTCGCAGCTCAGGAAATCCCAAACGACTTCACGGCGATCGTGCGCGAGAAAATTCCAGCCGTGGTCGCAATAACGACCAAACAGATCATCCAGGACCAGGCGACGCTGGGCGACTTTCTTAGTCCTTTCGGCAGTCCCGGCCTCGGACCGGCGCAACCGCAGGTGCGAGAGGCCCTTGGTTCCGGCTTTGTGATCAGCCCCGAGGGGTACATCGTCACCAACAACCATGTCGTTGCCGATGCAAGCGAAATTCATGTCGTATTCTCCGACAAGGAAACGTTGCCTGCGCAGCTCGTCGGCCGCGATCCGGCAACCGACCTCGCGGTGCTGAAGATCGACCCGCGGTCCAATATGACAACGACCGCCTGGGGTGACTCCGATGCAGTACAACCCGGCGCATGGACGATCGCTATCGGCAGTCCGTTCGGGCTCGGTGGCACCGTTACCGTCGGCGTGCTTTCGGCCCGTTCGCGCGACATCAATGCCGGTCCTTACGACGATTTTCTCCAGACCGACGCCTCAATCAATCGCGGCAATTCCGGCGGCCCGCTGTTCAATGCGCGCGGCGAAGTGATCGGGGTCAATACGGCCATCGTATCTCCCACAGGTGGCAGCATAGGGATTGGCTTTGCGGTACCATCCCGCACCGCCCGGAACATCGTCGACCAGTTGATCCGCACTGGCCGGATCGAGCGCGGTTTCATCGGGGTGCGTCTCCAGGAGGTCACCCCGTCGATTGCCGAGGCGCTTGGAATATCCGGCAGCAAGGGAGCGCTGGTCGCCTCGGTCGAACCCGGCAGTCCGGCAGAGCAGGCAGGCATACAGGCGGGAGACGTGATTACACGCTTTAACGGCAAGGACATCCAGAGCGTCCATGATCTGACGCTCGCGGCTGCGAGCCAAAAGCCGGGAACAAAAACGACGCTGACACGGAACCGCGGAGGCACCCAACAGGAAATAGCTCTGACCATCGGACAACGCAACGATGAGGAGCAACAGACCAGCGCCGTTCCGAAGTCGGAAACGGCCGACACGCGTCTTGGATTGTCGCTCAGCCCAATCCCGGATGAGGCACGCCAGCAGCTCGGACTCCAGCCGGATACTACAGGCGTGTTCGTCCAGGAAGTGGCTCCAAACAGCCTCGCCGCCGAAAACGGCGTTCAGCCTGGCGATGTGATCGTCTCGGCCAACAACCGGGATGTGACACAGCCGTCGGACATCCAAGAGGAGTGGGCGAAATCGCGCCAGCTGAACAAGCCGATGTTGTTCCGCATCAGCAGGCAAGGGCAATCTCTTTTCGTTGCCGTGGCCACGGCCAAATCTTGACGGGCCAAATCTTGACGGGCCAACTCTTGACGGGAACGCGTTAAGTTTGGCGAACGTAAACTTGGCCGAATAGATCACCCGCCTTCGCGAGAGGCGGCCTTTAGGGACGGGAACAACAGCCGACCAAGGCCGTTTCGTCCAATGAGTCATTCAACCTGTTGAAAGGAGGCCTGGATGAGCGCCACCGGACTCGAAGTATTCGACAAGACGCTGCAGATAACAAACATCTGGCTCGACGAGATCATGACCGAGATTGGACCGGATCGGCAGGTCGCATGCATGTGCTTGGAGCGGTGCTCCACGCCCTGCGAGACCGCATGTAGCCGGATCTTGCCGCCCACCTGGGCTCGCAGCTGCCGATCCTCGTGCGCGGCGCCTACTACGACCAATATCAGCCCTCCAAGACTCCCGAGAAGTTGCGGTCGCTCGACGAGTTCCTGGCCAAAATCAAGGCGGAGCTGGAATTCACCCGACCGGTCGATTCCAAGGATGCATTCAGGGTCGTATCCCAGGTTCTCGCTCACCATGTGGGAGAGGGGCAGATGATCAAGGTTTGGGAATCCTTGCCAGCAGAAATCAGGCGCGTCGCGGAAGCTCAGCAAGCGGCGTGAAATAGCGCAGATATAGCTGGCTGTAGCGCTTGTTCTTGGGGAGATGGAAATGCCACTCACCCTTATCAGCCCGGCGTTCCCGGCGGCCGGGAAAATCCCTGAAAGGTATACCCGCGACGGCGAGAACGTCTCACCACCGCTAAAATGGTCCGGTGTTCCGAACGGTACCAAGAGCCTTGTTCTTGTCGTGCAGGATCCCGACGCGCCGAGCGGGATTTTCGGGCACTGGGCGGTGTTCAATATCCCGCCCGATGCGAGCGAACTCACCGAGGCGCAGGATGGCAAGCCAGGCCCGTCGGCACTCAGGCAAGGCACCAACGATTTCGGCAATGCCTATTACGACGGCCCGCAGCCGCCGGTGGGACATGGCGTCCATCATTATCATTTCCGGCTGGCCGCGCTCGACGTGCCGAGCCTCAGTGTGCCGGGACAGGCGGGCGTGCAGCTCGTCTGGAAGGAAGCCCAGAAGCATGCGCTGGAGCAGACTGAGCTGGTCGGAACCTACGCACGGTAACACCGGGCCGCGCCAGTCGCTGCCTCTTATAGCGCGGCCGGCGCAAGCGGCTTTCGAGCTGGGCCATGGATGACCGAACCGTCGGCGGCGAAAATCGAGCCATGGCAAGGACAATCCCAGGTGTTGTCCGCATTGTTCCAGGTCACCGTGCAGCCCTTGTGGGTGCATGTCGCCGAAACCGGGTGGAGCACCCCTTCAGCGTCTCTCCACGCCGCGATCTTTTCGTCAGCCCTGACGATCACACCGCCCATGCCGGGCACGATGTCGTCAAGGCTTGAGACAATCGATTGGCTGCGGCCATTCCTGTGAAAGTCCTCGGGATAAGGCCGCACCGGATCATAAAGCTTTTGCCATGGGCTCGGCCGCGCGCAGATCAAATCCGCGATCATCATGCCTGCGGCCGTTCCATTGGTGATGCCCCAGGCGTTGAAACCCGTGGCAATATGAAACCCGGAGGCTTTGTCCGGATCGGGCTCGCCGGCATACGGAACCCTATCGGCCGTATCATAGTCCTCATTACACCAGCGCCACGCAACGTCCCCAACTGGAAGGCTCATTCTTACCCATTGTTCCAGCTCGACAAACCGTTTCGCCACGTCGCCGTCCTGGCCCGTGTCAAACTTGGGGCCGAGCGCGACCAGCAGCGGGCCTTCGGCGTCGCGGCCGGTGCGGATGGAATGCGTCGGATCGTCGATGCCGATGAACATGCCGTCGACAGCACGAGGGTCATCGATCCGAAACGCCATGGCAGTGTGGCAGCGCGGCTGGGTCCGGTTCGCCATGCCGACGGGGCTCTTCACCGTCATGTTGGTGGCGACGACCACATGCTCGGCGTGAACGGTGCCGCTGTCGGTAACGACGCGCCAGCGGCTTGCCTCGCCGATCGAGATCGCGCGGCTGTTTTCGAAAATCCGTCCGCCACGGGCCGTCACTGCTTGAGCCAGGCCAACCAGATACATCGCCGGATTGAACTGCGCCTGGTCGGAAAAACGCAGAGCGGCGGCCGTTTCGAAAGGCAGCGGCGCGCGCTCCAAAACATCGGCGTCCAGCCCAACCTGGCGCGCGGCCTCCGCCTCGGCCACGATCTCCGCGCGCCGGCTTGCATCGCAGGTGTAGGTATAGGCGTCCTTGGCCTCGAGATCGCAGGCGATGGCGTGGTCGCGAACCCATTCCCGGATCTGGATGGCGCCGGCGGAATTCGCATCGGCATAGGTCTGCGCCAGGTCCCGCCCGAACGTGTCGATGAGATGGCGATAGATCAGCGCGTGCTGCGTCGTGATCTTGGCCGTCGAGCGGCCGGTCACCTGGCCGCCTGTCCGCAGGCCTTCGATGACGATCACCGACCGACCGGCCTCGCAAAGGCGAAGCGCCGTCGTGAGCCCGACAATCCCGGCGCCCACGACAACGGCATCGGCATGGATTGAGCCCTCGAGCGGGGGATAGTTCGTAGCGGTGGCTGCCGCCACCCAACAGCTTCCCGGTTTTCCCGAAAGAATGGCCATTTCACCGGCGTCCCATGCGTTCGATGCATCTCCATCGACAACCCGCGCCGGCGCGAAAAAGTTCCGAGATCTACGGTCTTCAATCGTGGTTTCTTTGGAACTTCAGCAGATGATCGGGGCAGTCGAACGCAGCAACGGACGTGAATTGGTATAGGCAGATGCCATTACTGTTAGGCCGGCGGCCGAAGACTGCGCCGTTACGGCCTGTGGCGAAGGTCACCTGCGCGCGCCCGGCAAAGCCTGAAGAATGGTTCGAGCCACCCGCATCCAGTATTTTGGCGATAAAACAATTCGTACCTTGTTTTTCCCCATTGCAATTGCCAACCATGGAAATGGATTGATTCGGAGCTTGTCTATGCGTGGACTGCAAGTGGCTCTGGCTGCGGTGATCTTGGGCATTCCAGTCAGTTCTGGACTCGCCGATGACAATTCTCCCTTTATCTATTTTGCGACCCAGGACCCTTTCGCAGACGGTTTGCCGACCAAGAATGATGTTTATGTCTTTGGTGGCGTCTTTGCGCACGGGGCCTTCGGGGACGCGATCAATGTTTTGGGTGCCGACTACACGGACAACTATATAATCGGAGCTGCATACGGTCGCGATTTCGTCGATATCGGCGCTGGCTTCGTTCTTGGTGGCGTCGCCGGCGCGGCCATAAGATTTGGCGAGGACGATGATACGACTGGCGAACTTTGGGCCGGAGCGCGACTGCGCCACCACGGCCTGGTCATTGGTGATTTGGCGATTGCGCCCGCACTGACTGCTGGATTCAGTGCCGTTACCGGCCCTACCGAGATCGAGCGCGAACGCGAAATCGTCCACGATGGCGATGCATCATTCCTCGGCTTCGTTGGTGCGGAGCTTTCGTTCAGAGTGAGGCAGGCTCCCAACGTCGAACTCGTCTACCAACTCCACCATAGATCCGGCGCCGATGGTACGTTTGGAGATATGACAGAGGGTTCCAATGCGAACGCCCTTGGAATCCGTTGTCGCTTCTAACGCTCGGTGCTGTAGACCTTTTACAGGCGCCTATGCACTCACCCAGTTGGCTCGTGCTGAGGACGGCGACACTCCCGTGAGAGTCGGCACGATGAACCACTGAAAATCTCAAGGCGGTGTCGCCCTATAGCGCCGGGTCACCCTCAGGCTATATCCTTCAGCGTGTCCAGCGGCCCTTTCAATGCAGACCTGGGCTGGATCAACTCTGGCGCGATCAGGAAGGTCTGCGGTGCCGTCGGAGGTTCATCGATCAGCTCGAATGCCTTCGTGATCATCGCCTCAACATTCTGCCGCACCATGATTACGGGGAAGGGCAGGAAGGAGCCGAAGGGGTCATAGTCGTAGCAACCGACGACGAGTTCGCTGAACATTTCCGCCGGCCGGCCGGCCATGAAACGCAGCAGACCTTCCATATTGATCGACGAATTGATGAACAGCGCGCGCGGCAGCTTGCCACGGCATTGGTAAAACGCCTCGAAGGCACGCAAAGTTATATCAGGCGAATAGCCGGAGGACTGCACACCATCGTCAGGGTCGGCGCCCAGCAGCGCCTTCTTGGTCGCATGGAAAGCGGCGATGCGTTCGCGGCTGGCGTGGTCGTTGCGGCCGCCAAACAGAAACAGCTCGTCCGGCCGCAGAGGATCGTCGTTGCCGAAGTGGCGGATGATTGCTTCCGTCAGCATCCGCGCGCCCTGATAATTGTCGCTGATCACTGAATGCGCCTTCGCTCCCGGCAGGTCGATGTTGATATGCCTCAGCCCCGCCAGTTCGCAGACCTCGTGCACGCCATCGGGATCGGTGGCGCCGACGATGAAGAGCTGGTCGATTGAATAGGAGATCAGCGTCTCCGCGGTCCGCCGTTCCTCTTCGGGGTCCCGGCTGGCGCTAACCACGACCGGGCATTGGCCGCGGCTGCGCACATGCCCCTCAAACGTCTGCGCCATGGAGGAGAAGTAGCGATTGTCGTGGACGGGCAGCATCAGGCCGACCAGGCCCGATCGCGAGCGTCGCAAGCCTCGCGCTTGCAGATTGGTGGTGTATTGGTGGAGTTCGGCGAGGCCGAGAATTGTTTGCGCCGTACTTTCCTTGATGCGGCGCTTGCGCCAAGTGCCGTTCAGCACGGCACTCACGGTCGAGGGCGAACTGCCCGACAGCACGGACAGGTCATAGATCGTCGCCTTCTTCTTGACCCGCTGATCCATCTGGCGCCTCCGGCGCGTCTATTTAGAGCAATATCCCGCTTGACGAGAGCTTCTCAATGCACAATAGTTTCTGCACCATCGATTGTGCAAGCGAAAACCGGTGGATGATCGATGGGGAAGCGCCCCGTCTCTTTCGGGGAGGTTTCTAACGGCCGCCGTCGTTCGACGGCTCGAGTGTGTTCCCACTAGGAACGTTATGGGAGGAGTACAGATGAAAAAGCTCTTGATCGCGGCGCTTGCCGTGACCCTTATGATTGGCGGATCATTCGCTGCGATGGCACAGCAGGCCGGCAAGGTCGGCGTCGTCGTCAAGATCGGCGGCATTCCGTGGTTCAACGCAATGGAGGCGGGTATCAAGGAGCGCGGCGAGAAGCTCGGGATCGACGCATTCATGGTCGGCCCGACCAGCGCTGATCCAGCACTGCAAGTTCGCGCCATCGAGGATCTGATCGCGCAGGGCGTCAAGGTCATCGGCGTCGTGCCGAATGATGCCAAAGTGCTTGAACCGGTCCTGCAGAAGGCCAAGGACGCCGGCATCATCGTCATCACACATGAATCGCCTGGCCAGAAGGGCGCCGACTGGGATTTCGAACTCGCGTCCGCCACCGGCTTCGGCGAGGCTCACGCCAAGCTCCTGGCGGAGAAGATGGGCGGCAAGGGTGAGTATGCAGTGTTCGTCGGCTCGTTGACGGTGCCGCTGCACAATGCCTGGGCCGATGCGGCAATCGAGTATCTGAAGAAGAATAATCCCGACATGAAACTCGTCGGCGAACGTTATGGCGTCGCCGAGGATGTGGACAAGAGCCGCAGCACTGCGCTTGACCTGATTTCCGCAAATCCCGGCCTGAAGGGCTTCCTCGCCTTCGGCAGCCAAGGCCCGATCGGCGCTGGCCGCGCAATCGAAGAGCGCCGGAAGGTGGGCGAAATTTTCGTGCTCGGACCATTCTCGCCAGGCCAAGGCCGGAAGCTCATCAAAAGCGACGCGATCTCCGGCGGCTTCATGTGGAATCCGAAGCAGGCGGGCGAGGTTTTCGTCACGCTGGCCGACCATCTCATGAAGGGCAAAGAGATCAAGGATGGCGATACGATCGAAGGGCTTGGGACAGTCAAGCCCGACTTCGAAAACCGTAACATCATCGTCGATCAACTCGTCCCCATCAACAAGGATACTGTCGACGATCTCGCGGCGATGGGCCTGTAAAGCCTCCCAAGGCTAATGGCAGTCGGGCCCGGCCTCGAACCGGCCCGGCTGCAGGATTGCAAACGCGATTGGATCCAGGTTTCGTTCGATGGCTGATCAGGCACTCGATGGCGCCGCACCACGGCCGCTGCTGTCGCTCCGCAACGTCAACATGACGTTCGGCGGCGTGAAGGCGCTGAAGAATGTCAGCTTTGAGGTGTTGCCGGGCGAGGTGCATTGTCTTGCCGGCGAGAACGGCTCCGGCAAGAGCACGCTGATCAAGGTCATTACAGGCGTGTACAAGCCCGAGGCGGGCGCCGTGATCGACTATGATGGCCAGAGCTACTCCCATATGTCGCCGGTTACGGCGCAGGCCAGCGGAATTCAGATCATCTGGCAGGACCTCGCCCTGTTTCCCGAGATGACTGTCGCCGAGAATATCGCGTTCCAGACCGTCATCGGCCGCTGGCCGCGGCTGGTGAACTATGCCGAGATGCGGCGTATCGCGATCAACGCCTTGCAACGTCTTGGTGTTACCTTCGATGTCGATCTGGCACTCCACCACTTTCCCATCGCACAGCGGCAGATCGTAGCAATCGCCCGCGCCCTCGTCGGTGAGGCAAAGCTCGTCTTCATGGACGAGCCGACGGCGTCGCTCACCCAATCCGAAACCGACTATCTGCTGGACGTTGTGCGCAATCTGTCGGCGTCGGGTGTCGCCGTTGTGTTCGTCAGTCATCGCCTGGCGGAGGTTCTTGAAATCTCCAGCCGCGTCACCGTGCTGCGCGACGGCGCCCTGGTTGGCGTCTATCCAACCAAAGGCCTGACCCAGTCGCGCATCACCGAGTTGATGACGGGCAAGACCTTCGACTATTCCGTCCTGCATCGGGATTTGAGCAGGAGCCCAGTCATGCTTGAGGTCAAGGGACTGTCGCGGCCCGGCGAATTCGACGACGTGTCCTTGACAGTCCGGCGCGGCGAGACGCTCGGCATCACCGGGTTGCTCGGGGCAGGGCGCACGGAATTGGCGCTGACATTGTTTGGCATGCGCAAGCCGAAATCTGGCTCTGTCGTCCTGGATGGCAAACCCGTCCGATTCGGTTCCAACCGTGACGCGATCGCCGCCGGCGTCGCCTATCTTTCGGAAGACCGGCTGTCGCTCGGTCTCATTCAGCCCCAGGCAATCGCCGACAACATGGTCATCGCCTCGCTGGACAAGATCCTTTCAGGCGGTTTCATTTCGAGCGATCGCAAGCGATCTCTGGTCAATCGCTGGATAAGGGATCTCGGGGTCAGGATCGGAAAGCAGGACGACGCGATCTCGACCCTGTCAGGGGGAAATCAGCAACGTGTCGCCATTGCAAAATGGCTGGCGACCGACCCGAAGCTGCTTATCCTCGACGCACCGACGGTCGGCGTCGATGTCGGCGCGCGCGCCGGCATTTTCGACATCGTTTCCAAGCTGGCGGACAGCGGCCTGGCCATTATCCTGATCTCGGACGAGGTGCCTGAAGTCTATTTCAACGCGGACCGTGTGCTGCACATGGCTCAGGGGCGCATTGTCGGCGAGTTTACGCCGGGCGCTACGACCCTCCAGGCGATCGAGGAGGCGGTCTATGCGTAGGTTTGTCCGCTCCCACGCAACGGAACTGGCTTTGCTCGGCGTTATCGCAGTCATCTGCGTCTTCCTTTCGTTCGCGACAGACCGGTTCTTCACCCTCGGCAACGCGTTTGACCTTCTGAACACCAGCTCGGTCAACATCATCTTCGCCGTCGGCCTGCTGGTCGTGCTGATCGCCGGCGGCATTGACATTTCCTTCGCGGTTGCTGCCTCCGTTGTGCAATATCTGACCGCGACCGTCCTCGGCTGGATCGGCGGCGGGAATTGGATTGTCGGCTTCATCATCGCTGGCGCATTGGGCGTCGCGTTGGGCTGCATCAACGCCTTCCTGATCCACGGGTTCAGGATCATCTCGATCGTCGCCACGATTTCGACTTTCAACATTTTCTTCGGCTTGCTGATGTTTTTCACAGGCGGCGTGTCGATCTACAACCTGCCGGACTGGCTCACCACCCGCGTCGTGCTGTTCGAGCGAGAGATGGCTGACGGGACCTGGGCGGAGATCACCCTGCCTGTGCTCATTATGGCCATATGCGTGTTCGCTACCTGGGCGTTGATCACGCGCACCACCACTGGCCGCCAACTCTACGCATTTGGCGACAACCCGGAGGGCGCGCGCCGCTTCGGCATCAATATCGGTGCCATGCAATTTATCGCCTTCGGCTGGCTTGGCCTGATGGCGGGTATCGCCGGTCTCGTCCAGGCGCATTACGCGCAGGAGGTTGTGCCGAATGCCCTTTATGGGCGCGAACTCGACGTCCTGGCAGCGGTGGTCCTTGGCGGTGCGCGGCTCGGCGGCGGCAAGGGCAGCGTGCTCGGCTGCATTCTGGGCGTTCTGTTGGTCTCGATTACCCAGAACGGGCTTAATTTGATGGGCGTGTCGCCTTTCGCGTTCAAGATGATCGTCGGCGCCATCATTCTTGCCGCAATCACGCTTTCGAATACCAGCATCGAACGCCTGCTGCCGTTCCTGAAAAGCCGACGGGTGCCTTCATGACGGTTTTGATTGAACGCGTCCGCAACGCGCTCGGCCCCGAACTTGCAGGTCCGTTTGCCGCGTTCGTAGCTGTCATGATCGTGTTCGGTTTTGCCGCGCCGAACTTTCTTTCCCGCGCTACCTTTGGATCCGTTGCCTTCCAGCTGCCGGAACTCGGCCTCCTCACACTCGCCATGCTGCTGCCGATCCTGACCGGCGGCCTGAACCTGGCCATCACCTTCACGGCCAACATGGCCGGCTTGACGTTGGCTTGGGTACTGCAAAGCCAGGGAGGCGTCGAAGCGGGCGTCGGCGCCTTCCTCCTTGGCTCGGTCCTTGCCATCGCGGTCGGCGCACTGAGCGGGCTGATCATGGGGCTCGTCATCGCCTACACCAAGGCTCACCCGATCTTGGTCTCGCTGTCGATGATGATCTTCCTGCGCGGTCTCGGCGAATTCCTGACGCGCGGCGGCGACGTGTCCGGCATTCCCGGCTTCCTGGCGCCGATCGGCTACGGTTCGATTTTTGGCATCCCGGTGCCGTTGCTCATCTTCATCGCTTGCGTGCTGATCTGGCACGTCTTGCTAACGCGCATGAAGCTAGGCTTCAACACCTACATGATAGGCTCCAATATCGAGGCCACACGCTATTCCGGTATCAATACGCGCAAGGTGCAGGTTCTCGTCTACACATTGTCCGGCGCGATGTGCGCGGTCGCCGGCATCATCATGCTGGCGCGCTTCAATTCGGTGCGTGTCGGCCACGGCGAGTCTTACCTGCTGATCACCGTGCTTGCCTGCTTCCTTGGCGGGGTCAATCCGTTCGGCGGCTTCGGTCGGGTGATCCCGGTCTTCGTTGCGCTCGTCGTGCTCCAGCTTCTGTCCTCGGGACTCAATCTGATGGGCGCAAGCCAGCATCTTGCGACGGCAGTCTGGGGCATCCTGATGATCACGGTGATGATCCTGCGCTGGCTTGCCGGGCGCCTCAAATTCCTGAACACAAACAGAGGGTGAGTTAGATGCATGGTTTTGGGGTCCACACCTCGATGTGGACGATGAACTGGGACCGGGCCGGCGCGGAGAAGGCGATCGCGGCTTCCGTCAAATACGGGATGGACTTTATCGAGATCGCGCTTCTGAACGCGCCGGCGGTCGATGCCGCGCACACACGCGCCTTGCTCGAAAAGCACAATCTTCCTGCCGTTTGCTCGCTTGGCCTGCCGGAGCGCGCCTGGGCCTCGGTGCGTCCGGATGCTGCCATCGAACATCTCGAAGTGGCGATCGACAAGACTGCGGAAATGGGCGCGCTGGCGCTTTCCGGCGTGATTTTCGGCGGTATCGGCGAACGCACCGGCCTGCCACCGACCGAAAAGGAATACGACAATATCGCCCACGTGCTGACCGTCGCCGCCAAGCACGCCAAGAAGCGCCGCATCGAGCTCGGAATCGAGGCGGTGAACCGCTACGAGAACCATTTGATCAACACCGGCGCGCAGGCCGTCTGGATGGTCGAGAAAGTCGGGGCCGACAACATCTTTGTTCATCTCGACACCTACCATATGAACATCGAGGAGAAAGGGGCCGCCAACGGCATTCTGGCCGCCCGCGATCACCTGAAGTACATCCACTTGTCTGAAAGCGATCGCGGCACACCTGGCACCGGCAACTGCCCCTGGGACGAGATTTACGCGACGCTGGCGGCGATCGGTTTCAAGGGCGGACTGGCCATGGAAAGCTTCATCAACATGCCGCCGGAAGTCTCCTACGGCCTCTCGGTCTGGCGGCCGGTTGCCAAGGACGAGGCCGAAGTGATGGGCAATGGCTTGCCGTTCCTGCGCAACAAGGCTCGCCAATACGGTCTGATCTGAGACGATGGGTGACGGGCAGAAGGCGGACGGCGCAAGGATCGCCGTCTTCGATGTCGGCAAGACCAACATAAAGCTCTCCGCAATGACGCTTGACGGCGTGCTCGTGGAGAGCCTCTCTGTCCACAACGAAGTGCGGCCCGGTCCACCTTGGCGGCAGCACGATCTCAACGGCATTACCGACTGGCTGTTCGGCTCGCTCGCCACTTTGTGCCGACACCATCCGCTGGAAAAGGTGGTCGGCACCGGACATGGCTCCGCAGGGGTCTTGGTGAACGCAGATCCCGACGAGACTTGTGCCCTGCCGATGATTGACTACGAGCAGGATCTGCCGCCTGCAATTCGCGAGGGCTACGTGCCGCTTTCGGGCGATTTCTTCGATCGCGGCAGCGCGATCATGCTAAAGGCCGCTCACCAGGCGCGTCAGCTGTACTGGATGCAGCAGGTTGATCCGGAGCGCGTCGCTCAGGCTCGTTGGTATCTGGGCTTGCCTCAATATTGGGCCTGGCGGCTGTCAGGCGTGCCATCGGCCGAAACGACGATCCTCTCGGCACAATCCCATCTGTGGAACAATGTGCGCAAGCAGTGGTCGCCCATTGTGGCGGGGCAGGGATGGCAGCGCCTCATGCCACCATTCCATCCGGCCTGGGAGAGGCTGGGGCCAATACGGCACGATCTGGCGCGCCGGCACGGCATACCGGAAGAGCTGTCTGTCCTGACAGGCGGCCACGACAGCAGCCTGAACCTCTACCGCTACCAGGCGGCAGGCATGCGCGACGCCTGCGTGATCTCTACCGGAACCTGGATTGTCGGAATGTGCGCGGCGACACCTCTCGACCAACTCCATGAAAATCGCGGAATGGTGCTGAACAGCGACGTGACAGGACGCCCGGTCGGCGGCGTTTTGACCATGGGCGGACGTGAGTTCAGTCATGTAGCAGGGCAGGGGCAAGAAGGAACTGCGGCCGACGCTGCGCTGGTCAGCTTGCTGATTGAGCGCGGCACTTTCGCATTGCCGTCGTTCGGCGACGATGACGGCCTGTTTCCAGGCAGCGCTGGGCTCGGCCGGTTTGAAGGGCCGCCTGCAGAACCCCCTGCAGAGCGCAAGGCGCTCGCGGTGCTCTACGCCGCGCTGCTGACGGTAGAATGTATCGATGCGCTGAACGAAACCGGGCTGGTTGCATTGGATGGCACCTTCCTGCGAGACCCGCTCTACGCCACGCTGGTTGCGGCGCTGCGGCCAAACGCCGAAACGGTCTACAACCTCGACTCCTATGGCACCGCCTCGGGTGCGGCGCTACTTGGCGAACACGAAACGCGTGACACGCCGGCTCCGATCGCGCTCAGCCTGCCGACTGCCTTTGCCGGCGATCGTGAGACGCTCGCAGCCTATGCACAGCGGTGGCGCGACCTGGCGAAGCGAAACAACCTGCAACGGGCCAAGACCAGCAAAAGGAACGATCGATGACTGATGACAGCGCTCTGCGCCGCGAGATGGTGGATGCTTGCCGCCGGATGAACTCAAGCGGCATCAACCAGGGCAATGCCGGCAATTTGTCGGTGCGCTCTAGCGACGGTTTCCTGATCACGCCCTCGTCGCTGCCCTACGAAACGATGACGCCCGAAGACATCGTCGAGATGGGCTTTGACGGCACCTATGTCGGCCGACGGCCCTCCTCGGAGTGGCGCTTCCACCGTGACATTTTGAGGGAGCGGCAGGAGATCGACGTCGTGCTGCATTGCCACTCGCTCTACGCCACGACGCTGGCCTGCCATCACAAGACGATCCCGAGCTTCCACTATATGACGGGAGTGGCGGGCGGCACCACCATCCGCTGCGCGGAATACGCAACCTTTGGCACGCAGGCCTTGTCCGACAATGCCTTGGTTGCACTCAAGGATCGCCTCGCCTGCCTGCTCGGCCAGCACGGCCAGATTTCGCTTGGCAAGACCATGGAAGCGGCGTTGTGGCTGGCGAACGAGGTCGAAACCCTGTCGCGCATATATGTCCAGGCGCTTAGCCTTGGCGAGCCGCCGGTCCTTTCCGACGAGGAGATGGCGCGGGTGATCGAGCAGATGAGGAAGATGAGCTATGGCCAAGCGCCGGACCCGGAGGGAACGAACGACCTGGCGCGGCCACGCGACGCTGCGGTCTAGCGCTGCTCCGGCAGATTTTAGTGAAGGAGGTCTTTCTTCGCGCTGGGTGGCAGGTGGAGACTGAGTTGTCCTCCTTACGGCAAACGGTGAATCAAATCGTTCAGCAAAAGCAGCGACGCACCGGCGAAGACAGCCGCAGCCGCGTCGTCCAGCATGATGCCGAGTCCACCCCTTACCTTCTCATGCACGATGCCGATGGGCCAAGGCTTGGCGACGTCGAAAAACCGGAAAGCAAGGAAACCTGCTGCCCACCAGACCGGGTCTAGCGGCAGCATGGAAAGCGTTGCGGCGGTGCCGAAGGTCTCGTCAATGACGACGATCTGCGGATCCTCCGTCCTGGTATGGGAGACGACATGCGACGACGCCCATACTCCCACGGCGAATAAGCCCATATAGGCTAGCACGATCAGCCAAGGCGATGCAGGTATCAGGACCGCGGCAACAGCCACTCCGACGCCTGCGCCGGCGGTGCCTGGCCATACCGGAGATAATCCCGCGCCGGCAGAGGTCGCGAGCAGGTAAGCAAACCTGGGCAGAAATCTACGCATGGCGTTTCGGACGGCTTCCCGGTGAATTGCGAATATGCGTTGTATCAGTCTTTCCGGTTACTGCCGCTAATGCATGTCGCGCAAAAGCAGGCCTGACCCGAGGGTGCGCAGCGGTTTTGCGACAACGACGTGCGTAAAAACAAGAACTTGAAGCGCCTCGCATGAATCCATTCAGCCGCGACGCTTAGATCGCCAGTCGATTTGCGACAGCGGACACAGACGGACATTGCGCTGACCACCTCGATCGGCGCCGACCGGCTGGAACGAACCCTCAATTTGCCGGTTAAACGTCGCGGGGCGACATCATCGGAGGAGCCAAGTCATCATGATCGCCGGTCTCATGAAACGCCGTATCGACCCGCTATGGGAGCACGCCGCCTCTCCGCTGATCGGGATCGGCATGACCCCGAACCAGGTTACGTCAGGCGGGCTGGTGCTCGTCGCCCTGTCGTGCGCCGCCTATCTGTACCACCAGTCAAGCCTTGCCTTTGGCCTTTGCCTGGCGTTTGCGTTCACCTTCGACGCGCTCGACGGGGCGGTTGCTCGCCGCAGACATATGAGCACCAAGGCGGGTGGCTATTTCGACGCCATGGCCGACCGTTATCAGGAATTCGCCGTGTTTGCGGCAATAGGCTGGGTCGCCGATATGTGGGCAATCGCCATGATCGCGTTCGCCGGCGGACTCCTCACCAGCTACGCCAAGGCGCGGACTGCGATCGAAATCCCCATAGAAAACCAGGCATGGCCGGATTTCTTCGAACGGATGGAACGCCTGGTGTTCATTTGCGTGCTGTTGGTCGCCGACGGATTGGCGACCGCCATGGGCGCCGCTTCGCCCTGGATTCTGGCGGGCGGGTTCGCGCTGTACGCACTCGTGGCCAACGCGACAGCGCTGCAACGGATCAATCGCGCATTTGCGATGCTCAAACGAGCCGACGCGAAGCAGCCGTGAGACGGCGAAATCCCATAAGGATGAGGCGCCTGGTGCCTGTTGTCCGCACCCCTCGTTAGACCGTTTCGAGCCGGCTGAACCGAACCGGGATGATTTTGCGGGTCTTCAGTTGTCCTGCCGAATCCTTGTCGATGACCGTCAGCAACTGCCCTTGTTCAGGGCCTACAGGCATAACCAGGCGGCCCCCCGGCTTGAGCTGCTCGAGCAAAGCCGGCGGCGCCCGCCCCGCCGCGACGCTGACCAGGATCTTGTCGAATGGAGCGTGCTCGGGCCAGCCGCGAGAGCCGTCCCCGACACGAATGCTGACATTGGACAGCCCGAGGTCCTGCAGCAGAGCCTCGGCATGGCTTGCGAATTCCTCGATGATTTCGACGCTCCAAACCTGCCCGGCGAGTTCCGCGAGGATTGCGGTCTGGTAGCCGAGGCCGGTGCCGATCTCGAGCACCGCCTCGTGCGGTTGGAGAGCAAGGAGATCGGTCATGAGTGCGACGATGAACGGCTGCGAGACGGTTTTGTCGAAGCCGATCGGCAATGGCATGTCCTGGTAGGCATAAGGCGCGACCGAGCTTGGCACGAACAGATGGCGCGGCACCCGCTGCATCGATGCCATCACCCGTTCATCGAGCGCCGCCTTGCCGAGCTCTTCGCTTGCAAGGTCGGTATGGATTGCAATCATCTCGACCATGTGCCGGCGCAGCACTGCGAGATGCTCTTCGTTCATTGGCTTCATGGCCGTCGGGCTTTCTTCAACCAGGCTTGCTGCCAGTCAGGCTTATATCCTGTTCGTCACAGCAACGCCCGTCATGGTTTCCAGTTGCGGGTGGCACACGGCGACCGGAGGCAATTTTGGCCTTGCGCCTGGTCGAAATCGGCGGCGGCCCTGGAGATCCGATGCCATGCCGCTATATCGGTATGTCCTGGATCGCGGTGATTGAAGGATGAACGGCTGAATCGCGTGCATGCGTGGGCAGCCGGCGATCTCGACGGGAGCGGTTCCTAAATATCCAGCTAAAGTCCGGAAGCCGCTACTTTATCGCTTCCAGGAGTGCTGAGTGGAACTCGCCGGGGCCTCTGCCTTGCCGCTCGGCCGCCGTGGTTGAATCCTCATCAGCTAAAGTAGTGAAATCTGATGGAACTACCGGCCCTGATGTGCCATTTTACCACGTCGTGAGAGAAGACGAAGGCAAATGAGCCAGCACAATGCCACTGTGATAGGCGTCGTGGTGCCCATGTTCAATGCCGAGAGAACCATTCTCCCGACGCTGACCAGCATCTGCCAGCAGAACCACCAGGCGCTGGACATTATCGTAGTGGATGATGGGTCGACGGACCGGTCCGCGTCAATCGTGGCCGCCTATGCCGAGCAAGATCGGCGTATACGCCTTTTCAGGCAGCCGAACGCGGGTGTTGCGCACGCACGCAACAGCGGCGCCGCTGCCACCGATGCGGAGTTTCTAGCGTTCGTGGACGCGGATGATCTTTGGGCTCCATCCAAAATCGCACTGCAACTGCGCGTCCTGCAGGAAGGAGGCTCGTCAGCTGGCCTGGCATATTGCTGGTTTGCGGAGATCGACGAGGACGGTCGGATATTTTCATTCAAACAGCCCGATGCCGATGGTCGCGTGCTGCAACGCATGTGCAGAAACAACTTTGTCGGTAACGGAAGTTCGATGCTTGTACGTCGCTCCGCATTCGAGCGGGCGGGACAGTTTGATCCTTCCCTGAGGGCGAGGAACGCACAAGGCTGCGAAGATCTTCTAATGTGCCTCAGAATAGCGGAGAATTACGAGTTTCGTGTCGTGCCCCAACATCTTGTGGGTTACCGGAGGACGATTGGCAACATGTCGAGCGATGTCATGCAGATGTTTCGTTCGTATGAAATTGTCCTAGCCGAGTTTCGCGAGAAATATCCGCAATTTGTGAGCGATCTCAATGCCCATCTGCTTGACACGATTAATGGGCTTGCCGTGAGAGCTTTGGTTCAAGGGCGGCCTTCCGCAGCTTACTACCTGTCGAAGAAGCTCTTTGTCCTGGAGCCGGGCACGGCCATTTCACGTCTGCCTCATACGGTCGACGTCTGCTGCCGGGGGCTGGTTCCTCGCTGGATCAAGGTTCGAGTGAAACGGATGCGAAACGCCGAGTCTCGGTCTCTTTATGGGAAGATTTATCTGGAGAGGTGAGCGTCCCCTGTTCGGGCGCACCGAGCCGGAGCTGTTGAGGCTAGATGCTTGATCCCAGGCTTTGGCGGCGCACGCGGCAACCACGTCATTGCCCGGACCCTGAGCGGCCACCAGAACTCTCTTGGCCCGGATCACATCTCGATAGAACACGGTGTAACTGCGCGCCGCTCTAACACAATATTTAGTTAATTCGCGACCGCCGCTCCTGGTGGGGCCTCCAGCGTAATTGTTATGGTGTCACCCGGAGCAAGCAGAGTATCTTCAGTCGCCTCGGTCGTCGCTGCTTGTCCGTCAGTGGAGCGGGTTACACCGATCGTAATTCGGTCCCCTTCGCCAACAAGGTCGCTGCGCATCTGCATCACGTAGGCGATTTGTTTGGTCAATGAATCCATCTCAGCGCGCATTTGCGTCATCGCCGCGCGTTCAGTCTGCAAGTCAGCCAACAGGTCAATTCGACCCTGGTCGATAAGCTTATCAAGACTGCGCTGCAAATCCCCTTGGTCGCGTTCAAGTCGAGCGATCTCAGCGTTGGTTTGCAACGCGCGGGTCGCCGACAAGAGCACTGCGCGTTGAGCATCGTTGACCCTCGTGATCTGGATCAGACCTTTTTCGAAGAGCTTCTTGAGGCGAACAAGTTCCGCCGCATCGGCGGCTGCGCCCGCTTGATCCGCCTTCTGCTGCTCCTTCAGGTAGCCCATTCGTTCCGCCGCCTTGGTTGTGGCCAACTTAATCGAAGCGCGCTCCTTCTCCTGATCCGCATAGACAGCTTCAAGATGCTTCCCCTCCTGCTGCAAGGCTTCGTCGCGACGAGGTTCGAGGCTCGGGTCATGTTCTGCGTCCGGAAGCTCAATCGCTCTGGCGCCGCTCAGCTGCGCCTCTATGCGAGCAGCCTTGATTTCGCTTTCCTGGTACTTGATGCGCAGAATGTGGAGGCGGCCTCCAAGGTCCGCTGCTGTCATTTCAGGGTTTAGAAGCTCACCGCGACCGAGCTGGTAGCCGCCGCCAGCCGCCACAGCTTGTCGGACAGTCATGCCTGGTCTGAAGGCCTGAGTCCCAGGAGAGGCAATGTCCCCGTCAATATAGACGGGTCTGTATTCCTCAATATCAACTACAATCTGATCCGGGTAAAAACCAGTCCAAGTCTCAGTGCCGTCGGCGGATCGTTGCGGAAGGGATTTTGGTTTTAAAACCTCGATTACCTCCTTGCGAACATCCTCTATTGTCTTCCCGAGAACGTTTTGGGCGCCTAAGACCGGCAACACAATTACACCGCTTTGGTCGATCACAGCCCGCTTTTGCATTTCGGGATAGCCTATGACAGCGAAGCCGATCACGTCGCCAGTCTGCAGACGGTACTCGCCGACATTGTACTCCTCCGCTAGGGCAAGGCCATTCGACAGATTCGCGTTTGCGAACAACAGAAACATGCATGCGAGCGCAGCGCAGCTGCCTGCCCGTATCCAGCGCACCGATCTATTCAACATTCGCGATCACCCCGCAATGCTCGAGCATGACATCGACGCAGACCTTTCTCACAACGCCATTCTTTTGAGGCGAATTTACGCTCTGAACAATGGCATGGCCAGTCCGTGTGGCAAACCTCTCTTGGCCGCCGAACGGGAGTTGGTCGCGCCTGGAAGCAAGCGTCCTGGCACAGGTTGGGCTTATTTATTCGCATCTTCTAATATATATATCGGTCGCTCTGACCCGTTCCGATATGTTATGATGGTTAACGCGCTGAGGCCTGGATAGCCAAGGAGCGCGTCACGTCAGCGGCTGCGAGTGGGACGGCGATGTCCTTTTTGCTTTTTTTGCGAGGTCTTATCATAGTACTGTTGGCATTCGCCATCAGTATATATTTGCTTACCGGCTCCCTCTGGGGCACGTTTGTCCAAACGTTAATTTGTGGGATCTTGATGCAGATTGGGTACTTTGTTGCTGTCATGCTGCTAGTGTGGCGCTCGGTCTCCAAAGAATCGGTGACTCCGAAGTCACACATCACGCGATGAGTCCGAAAGGGAGCAACTGCCGAGCCACTTAGTGAGGCGGGCCACTCTCCGCCTTTATAGGCTCTGGTTGCTAGAGCAGGACGATCAGCAAGATGACACCCCACACCACGAAACAAAATGTCACTGCAACCTGTCTCATTCGGGCTGCGGAGAGGCTTTCCGCGAGGCGCCAGATGCGCACAGGACCCTTGAGGTGATTGTTATCGCGCGTCTGTGATCGACGAGGCATTCCTGTTTTCCTGCAGGACAGGCTCAACCGGAGCCCGGAATCTCTTGCTCAGATGTTTTGCCATTTGGCAATACGACTCAATTTCTTCTTTCAATTGGAGCTTACGACATGCAGCGGAATTGCGGCAGTCGGAGATGGGCCGCGTGAGGTTATTGCATCGAGGTTAGGAGTTGCGCCTTTGGCGAAGAGCTGATGCCCGCCCCGGGCGGTGCGCCTGTGCTCCGCGGGCGTCGATACTGAATTTGCAGACATTTAGTCAGATAATGTGGTATGTTGTTTGTCACTACCAATGCGCTGCCAGTCTCATCCCACGGGTGTGAAGGCTTATGCTCCGCGAAGTTGAAAAGCACCCGGATTCTGCCTTCACATTCGGCGATCCTCAGTGGGGAACGATTGATCTCGAAACACTCGTGGCGGCAGCGCAACGGCAGTTGAGGTTAGTCGTTACATGCGCGCTCGCAGGACTTGTGCTGGGGCTGGCGTATCTTTGGGCCGAGGTGCCCTTGTACGAGTCGACCGCCAGAATCCTGATCGACAAGAACCAGCCATCCGTCGTGACGAAGTTAACAGAGAGCGGAAGCTCCACACAGCTTGACCCGATGATGCTGAGTCAGGTCGAATTGTTGCTTTCCGACCGCATCGGACTAAAGGTCGTTGACAGCCTCGGTCTTGCTACCGATCGCTCTTTCTTGTCAGCGCCATATTCATTGCTCAACAGTCTCACAGGATCGGTCGCTCGGTGGCCCTTCATCGGCAGTTCCGAAGCAAGCGGAGCGCCGGTGAAATCGAGTGCCGCGCGAGGACCCGATCCTCGATGGCAGGCATTTGGCATTCTGGCTCAGAATATAACGGTAGCTCGTGTAGGGGATTCTTACATTCTGCAAGTCCAATTTCGGTCGCCTAGCGCCGAAATGGCGCAAAAAATAGCAAGCAAGTATGCAGAAATCTATATCTCTGACCAAGTCGGAGCCAAAGACGAGTCGATTATCCGAGCTCGCAGCGCACTGGCGGAAGAGCTCGAGACGGTGCGGAAGCGATCGGTCGATGCCGAGCTCGCAATCCACAGGTTCCGAACAGACAATACGCTGACCAAGGAAACGCTGGTTACCTTGCGCCAGCTCGAACTTGAGGCGTCCTCTCTCAAGACGCAATATGAACAGGTCCTGCAGCAGTACCAAGCGAGCCTGCAGAACCTTTCGGTGGCGTTGACGGAGGCGCGGACTATCTCGGAGGCACCATACCCCAGCAGACCGAGTTCTCCGAACAGCAGTCTTACGTTGGCGTTCTGCGTCGTGCTTGCCGGCATGGTTGGCGCCGGTGTGGGCGGAATTCGGGAGTACCGGGAGCGCTTTTTCCGCACGTCGGCTCAAGTGCGCGATGAGCTCGGACTTGAGACGCTCGGAATGATCCCATTACTGGACGGGAAGCCAATTCGCCGAAACAAGCACGATCCTGCGGCTGGAGAGCCGTCATTCATCGAGGTGGGGAACAGCGCTTTCAACTGGGTAGAGCAACATCCGCGCTCGGAATTCGCTGAAGCGATGCGAACGGTGAAAGTCGCTGTTGACGTCGAGTTACCAAGGAAGAGCACCAAGGCGCTCGGCATCGTTTCTTGCCTCCCGGGAGAAGGGAAGTCTCTGGTCGCTGCTAATTTAGCGATGGTTCTTGCAATGCAGCGTTGTAAGACGTTGTTGATCGATGCCGATATCCACAATCCGGGCTTGTCCCCTATGTTAGCCAACGGTTGGGAACGAGGCCTGGCCAACTTGTTGGCTGGAGAACTTAATCCGAGAGATTTGCTGGCCCATCCGTCATTGCCATTGAGGTTCCTGCCCGGCGTGAACCAGAGCCAACAAAAGCTCGCAAACACCGTGCAGCCTATCGAGAAAATGGGCGACTTTCTGCTCAAGGTGGGCCCTATGTTCAATTACGTCGTCGTTGATTTGCCCCCGTTGGCTCCAGTCGCGGACGTGAGGTCCTTTGTCCAGCACCTCGACGGCCTTGTTCTGGTTGTTGAATGGGGTGTGACCGCTCGTACATTCGTGCGCGAAATTCTCAATAACAACCCGATCCTGGCGGATAAATGCATCGGCGTTCTGCTCAACAAGGTCGATATCAAAAGAATCAAGCGGTACCAAAAGTTCGGCAGTGCCGAATTCTACAGTGAACGTTATCATCGGTATTACCAGGCCTAGTTGTGGAGCAGGCAGCCCGCCTAAGTATCCCCTCATATCGGCTAAAGGCGAGGCGGGCGGCGTTGGGAGTTCTTGACCCATGATATCTCAGCCTCCGCTCGGCATCATCCTGATGACGTACGAATATCATCCATTTCCTGGTGGCATCGGAACATACGCCGGACGGTTGGTCGACATCGTTCGTGCTGGTGGCCACGCCGCGACCGTCATAGCACCTGCCTATCCTGACCTTCCTGCCGTTCCCCAGGAGCCGGGGACCCATCGCATTCTGCGGCATCATCAAATTTCTCCATTCGGGGCGCTGCGGGCGCTTTCTATTCTGCGCAACGTTCCTAAGGACAGGTTGTTTTTGGCCGCCGACATACGCAGTGTACTTGTGACATTTGTGCTACGACCGTTCCATCGTAGAGGGTATCGAGCGATGATTCATGGCAGCGAAGTCAGCAAATTCAGGACCGATTCCATCCTTTTTCGGTTTGTACGCCGCGCCTACGAAGGAGCAGAGGTCGTTTTCGCCAACTCACATGCGACGCTGCGGATCTTTTCCGAAAGTTTTGGAATGCCCCGGAAGGGTGTCGTCACGTATCTCGGCGTGGATCCCATGTGGTTTCAGCCAATCCATGGGAATTTTGAACATCCGCAGCTTGCAGCTGTACCACAAGCTGCAAGCGTCATTTGCGCAGTCGGACGTATCGAGCCTCGGAAGGGCCAGTTGGAAACTGTCCGGGCTATCGCGAGCGCGCGCGATGAATACGGATTAGACAATCCGATCTTTGTGATGGCTGGACGGGCCGAAGATCAGGCCTATGCCTCAAAGATATTGGATGAAGCGGCACGAGTTCGTGTTCCAGTGATCGCTACCGGTAGGCTGTCCGACGACGACTTAAAGCGCTTATACCGCCGTGCGGCGTGCCACACATTGTTCGCACGAGAGCTACAGGGAAAGATCGAGGGCTTCGGGCTAGTGTTGGTTGAGGCCGGTGCGCAAGGATGTCCTTCGATAGCGACGGCCGTCGGCGGAATACCCGAGGTCATGGGCTCCACTGGTGTGCTGGTGCCCCCGGAGGACGTGAACGCGATGGCCCGCGCGATAGCAACCTATGTGGCCAATGCAGAACTGCGTGAGCGCGACGGTGCTCTTGCCAAATCACGGGCACGCACCTTCGACTGGGCAACCTGTGCAGGCGCGACGTTTCCGGAGCTGAAATGGGGCTGAGCCCGAGGCCAAAGTAGCTGCTCAGCTTTTCCAGAGTCGGGAACCAATGAATATCGCCAAACGATGAAAGGATTGTTGAAGCAACCACGGAAGTCCGCCCGGTATCGTTATCAACCGGAGAGCTCGTGATCCTTGAGCGATTGTTTGGCGAGAGTTTTATCAAGCTCGGCGAGCTGCACCGATACACGTTCACCGAGCACTCCGCGACTGATCATCTCGAACCTCCGGAACAGGCCAACGATGTCCGAGCTCAGTGAAACGCGTGAAATCATAAGCCCCCTCATGCACTTGCTGCATGAACGGTGTCTTATCTCTGAAACGACCTGTTCCGGATTAATCACATGCTCGAGGACCGCCTCCGCGATGAAATGCGTGTGTGCGGATGGTAGATGTCGAATACAATTGTCGAACGGCCTCGGTCTCATAGAGGCCATCGGTCCCCGCGCCCTTGGTCCCGGCGCCGATCATGAGTACGAGGGGCACTCAATGCCGTACCCGAGAACGTGGTCGCGAAAGCTGACAACGTTTTGCGCGCTGAGATTGCAGTTCCGAAGGGCCATCCCTTATTGATCCTCAGCCAGTTGGTCGCCTCTTTATGGATGAGATGCCACTTGCCGTCAGCACAACGGGACGCACGAGACTGCAAAAGAAATCGATCAGTGCGGGCTGACCATGCACAACCGGATAATCGGTCGTGTGCGCATCGGAGAGCTCTGAATTCGCCTCCGTTATGGTCCTGCCGTCGCGGTACAGAATAATCGCTACGGAAGGATTGCAGGGCTGCCGCCTCAGATGCTCGAACTCTCGCCATTCCGCCAGCATCATTAAGAGCCGTCAGCAAAGTCTCTGCGCAAGGCGCGGTAGAACAGTAGCTTGGCTGCACGGCGCACCTGCGGATCCATGCCCCTCGGCAGGGCGCAAAGAAAAAAGTAAACGTACACCCGCCATGACAATGGATCGTGCCACATCGCGCGAATGAGCAAGCGCGCTCCGCGTTTCATTTCGCCTTGAGCCACGCAATCATTGCCCGCCTTTGCGTACAAACGCGCGTTGCGCCGACGCGCGAGGTGCGTTAGCTCCGGCCGTCGCATGGCCCAATCTCGCGTGAGGCCTTCGCCTACCGGCAGAAGCGCGTCGAGTCTGCGGGTTATGTTTGAGCCATGGCGCCGTTTATAGACGAGTGCTCCGGCCACATGTTGAAATGTCCAACGCTCGGCTGCGCGCATACAAAACTCTGTATCCTCTCCAGCCCTGAATGCCTCGTTGAATAACCCGATATCTTCGACCATCTCCCGCCGCATAACCATACTGGAAGGAATAATAGGCCCATCAAGCAGAAAATATGTCCGCAGCGTATCGCATTGGTCCGCGCGATAGCGGCGCACGGCGACGTGTAGAGCATCGGACAGATCCGGAGCGGAAAAATCGACAAAATCGCCATAGACAAGACCTGCCTTGCAGCCATTGCCCAAGACGGCTAATTGACGCTCAAGCTTGTCCTCGGCCCAGAAGTCATCGCCGTCGAGAATTGCAATAAGATCGCCGGCAGCATGTCTGATGGCAAGATTCCTCGCCGATGAAAGCCCGATACCCGCCGTCGTCAGGACATGTACGCGCGGCTCCCTGCGACCCAGCGATGCAATCGCTTCCGACGAGCCGTCCTTCGAGCCATCATTGACAATGATGATCTCTTTGATGTGGCTCGACGCGGTCTGATTAATCACGCTTTCCACTGCCTGCACGATGAAGCGTTCTTCATTGTGACATGTCATGATAACCGAAACACTCATCTCGCGTTTCCTGGCAAGGGGCTCGCGAGAAATCGAGGATGTCTCATGCCCCTGGGGTGGCTCCTCCGCATCCTGTGTAATGATAGGCAAAGCCCGTGCCGCGTCAATTCAGGCAGGAGCGAGACAAGACTCAGCGTAACGAAAGCTCGTGTGCCGGAGGCTTCTGTTCCAACGTAAAAGGCGCAAGGAACAAGGAGCACGAGGGGCAGAAGCCGTGCCTGGACCGCTCCGATCAATCCGTGAGAAAGCGCCCAGCTTAGAGTACGGCTTAAGCGAAACCATGCTGCAATCCATATGAGAACATAGAGGCTGAGCCCAATGATGCCGTTCTCGGTGAGGATACGTTGAAACTCGCCATGTATCCCAAGCTGCAACTCGTCAGGAAGTTCGCTGAAATCCGTCTCGATAATATTCTTGAATTGGTTCGTACCCACGCCCATCAGTGGATATTCGGAGATGAGTTGTCTGGACAGCGTGAAAGCAAACGCGCGCTGTACATTGCTCGGGGTGTCTCCGGGGGCATATTTCCCCTTCGCGACCAGATATTCGAATTGCCCCATGCTCAGCGGATCGAGAATGGTCTGCATTTGCTTCTCGACATAGGCGTTATTGATCGTGGTCGACAGCACGAAAAGTGCCACGAAGCCAGCGGCGATCGCTGGCACCATCGCAGCGAGCCGTCCGCGCATCAGAAGCGCGGCGGTCAGAAAGAGATAGATCAAAAACGCCTTGCGTTCCCCAGATAGCACGAGCAGGGGAAGTATCCCCGCCCATACCAACCAAAGGGTGCGCCGCTTGCCCCGGTTGACGAAGAGGAGGAGCCCTGCGAGCGCAATTGGAAGGAAGGTGAACGCGAGCCTCGGATCGACCAGATGCTTCCAACCGACCAAGTAGCCATGGGCGACATGCCAGGTGATCGTATAGGTGAGGATCAGCACCATGCCGAAAAGCAAGATGTTGACGGCCTTCTGCGTCTCGAGCCATCTAGCCTCCTGTGCGATGGCGAACGCAAAGGCGCCCACAGTGGACATCTGCAACAGCTCGCGCAGGCCGTTCTCTGCGTCCACGCTGAAGGCCGAGACCATGTGCCAGCCCAAGAAGGGCAGGAGCAGTAGAAAACCGGCTGAAAAAGCCAACCTTCGCCAACGCCCCGTCGCCAGGCCAAAAAAGAGCATCAGCAATGCGATCAGCTCGAACGGACGCAGCAATACAAGACCCGTCTCGAGCCTGATTGGCAGGAAGAGGCTCAGTATCGCGAATGTGAGGAGATAACGCATCACAGCCCCTCGCGGCGCGATATCCTTTTAGCATGTTCTCTTTCCCGGAGACAGAACTTGTTGGATGTATCAATGCCAGCGGGCGGTGAAAGACATCGCCGTGCTCGAGCCGACGGCCTCATCGTTCCGCCCGCTGTGGCATCGCATATCGAAGTGGTTTCCGACTGTTGGGAAAACTCACCCTCCTCGGCTGCGGGGAGGCTTACTGCAGTCCGACGAGAGTGATGACGCATCCTGACGGCGCGCAGTCGATGACCTAGCCGACGGTCTCGCTCTCCGGGGTCCAGGCTTCTGGCTGGTCGAGCCCAGAGACCGCGCGAACATTGCAGCGAATCTTATGCCCGACATCCCGCGAACTGAGCTCATAGCTTGTGCCGGTTTCGCCCACGATCGGAACGCCGTCACGATACCATAGACACTCTATTTGCGACGCAATAACGTTCGGTACGACGGTCAGCGCCTGGCCCGGTGAAGCCTGGCCCGAGAAGGCCGGCAATGCGCTGAAGCCCGTCGGGACCCTAGCCAGGTCCGTTTCCGTCTGCCGGACCCTTATATAGTCAATGACCATGTCATACGTCTGCGACGGGTCCGGTTGAGCGCGCCCCTTTTTTTCATCGTAAGCGAAATCCACCATGATGTATTTTTTCGCTGCGAGTTCCGCTGTCGTCGGAACGCGCGCCACTTCATAGCCGTCGATCACGAAATAAGTATAATCATCTTCGATCTGCGCGTACCAAGTATGAAATTCGCCATCGTATACGTCGATCGTGCTGGGAAAACCACTTGATGGATCGACTTGATAGCCGGCGATTTTCCGGCGCACGTCACGTGGCGTGATATGTGGATCTGCATAGCCGAGTCTGGGTTTGTGCACGTGCTGGCTGATGTTGATATAGGCCCCATTGAGACCGTCATATTCCCAAAAGTCCGTCTCAAGACGATTGCGCGTCCGCCAGAATAGATGCTCCTTCCCATACGCCCAGAAAGCAGGGAAAAATCCAGGGCGGGGCGCTGCGATCTTCGGCAGTCTGGCGCGGATCTCAAAGATCCCCTTTCCCCAACACCGCCCCTGGCCATTGTTGTTCACGGAAGAGAAGGCACCTGTTCTCCAATGGCGGCCCTTTTGCAAGAGCCGGAGCGCCAGCGTGTGGCTGGTGGCGTCGTGCACATATGAGGAGGGCGTCGCCGAGATCCGCTGGGTAATGGCGTCAACACCGACGGTCGTCAGATGGGTCGGCGCATACCAGATGCTGCCTTGCGCGCCTTTGGAATCATCGACTACCGTGTTGGAGACGAAGTCGTCAAGAAAAACCGTTGTGTAACCGTGGATCGGCGGCGCCGCCTCACCACGATGAGCATATCGCTCATCGCCGATGGCTGCCCAGGACGCCCACGAGGCTGAATCGAACGCATAACGTTCCGGTTCGTCGTTCGCATCCACGGCTGAAGGAGGGCTCTGGCGATAGGGATGATCGTCGGGCAAGTCGGCTTGCCGGCCGGCGCGCCACATGCCCCATCCCATCAGCTTGTCGATCTGCGAGTCATTGAGTTCGCTTTGTCCGATGATGACGCAGTCGATCGCGACATCGGCCCTCATTGGATTGTTCACATCGCCCATGAAGCTCTGCGATTTCACACGGTTGGGTGCCAATGCATAAACCGTCTGGCCGGCCGTCTTGACCCCATTCACCACGGCCTGCATCGCGAATCCGCGGCGGTACCCGACCATGACATTCCAGTCGCCAAAATCCGTCGAGCATAGCCCTTCCTCGCTCTTGAGCTTGCCGTCATGGAGCCGCGAAACGAATGTGCCGGCCGAGGGCTTGAAACAGACCTGGGGCTGGCGATGCACCGGGCCACCCTCCGCGCCATTGACGCAAAGAACGGAAACGTTATTCGCGTCGGCGTTGACTGCCGAATTGCACCGGGCGATCACCAACCACCAGCGGTGAAGATACGGGGCATCGTTATCGGCGGGCCAAGTCAATGCCTGTTTCGTGCCCTTCTTGAAGAGAACGCCGCCGTTATTCGGAAGCTTTGTCGGGCGCAGGGAGGGCTCGGCTTGCATCGCAGCCACCGGCTTCACGCCGCCCGATTGCCACGAGGAGACTTCGCCTTCGGCCAGATCCTCCTGAAACCAGGATTTCACAATCATTTCCGGGAACAGACCAGGATGCCAGGAGTGAGCGTTCGGCTGCGAGCCTTGCGCCGGACCGGCGGCGCGAGCGTCCCGTCCTGGGCGACCGGATGCCGTCAGCACAAGGGCGGCGCATGCGGCCCGTGCCAAATCCCGGCGAGAAATGCGGTTGGTCATTATCGTGTGCCAATAATTGCTGGTTTCGGGATGAGACTCCGCATGGACACCCGTTACTTACTATCGCGCTTCTTCTCACAAGCTCCGCAGTATATTATAGGTTTCAGTTTAGCCTTTCAACGACAGCCAGGGAAGTGGGTCGCGCCTGATGCGATAACGGAGAAAGCAGATGCAGACCGCTGACAGGATCGGTGCTTCGCCTCCCACCAGGCCGGAGAAAGCTCTTCCGCCCAATGCGCTTCTATTGAATTGCTTTGGCCGGGGTGGGTCAAACATTGTCTGGAATATCATCGGCAGTTCGCCGGATGTGTTGATGCCAAAGTACGAATGGCATGCGGGAGTGTTCGGACGTTTCTACAAGCTGCGCAAGGCTGCGTGCCATATCGGCGGGGCCATCAACTGGGCATCTGTTCCCTTCCTCTGGCGGCATATGCGCGCAGCGACTGCCGAAACGGTCCTCCCCGGAGAGCGCAACGAAAAGTCCCAAGCACGCTACGTCGTTTTGAAAGTGATGGATTACTACATTGCATTCGACGACGCAATTGCGCGCGGCTTTATGGAAGCGCGGAACCTTGTGCTTACGCGGCATCCATTACCGATGTGCGAAGGGCTGATGCGCAGCGGTCTCAGCGAGGCGCGCGCGATCAAATGGTACAATGATGTGACTAGCCTGATGTTCAAAGCCTCGAGGAAGCGTGATGCGTTATCGCTTCGATTCGAGGACTTGATCCAATCACCGGATACCTTTGTTAAAAGCCTTTACGACGCGCTCGGCATAGCAGCAGCGGATGACGGAAGGATCCGGTTTAAGGTCAAATCATTTGGGACGGAGCGGACGACGAACACAAACGCCGCGACTGGCGAAAAGCTGCGGATAAGGTTGGACGAAGCACCCGATCACATCGCACCAGACGTCAACACCCGAGCGGTTGCCCGCCTCGATCATTCAGCACGACAGCGGATTTGGACAGGCACCCGCGCAACTGCGGAATTGTTCGATTATGGAGGTGACAATTTCTGACTTTGCGCGGTTCGATGACGGGCAAAGATACGCCGAACGGTTCGTGTCCGCAATCGAGGACGCATAATGCGATCACACGCGGCTCACGACTTTGAAGCCGTGGTCACCGTTGGCGCTCGGCCTCAACCGGGCTGTGCAGCTTCAGCATCGTTGGCATGCCCACTGCAGCCGTAACGCTGGCAACAGAGATCGACCGTGTGATCACGGCATCGGGCGCCGTCAGCTATGCGAGCAACGACACGGCACCGCCAAAGACAAGCTATTGGGCTGGATATGGTCAAATGGTATGCACCACAAACCAAAACGCCGCTCCGGATTGTAGACCTTCCTGATTTCGCTCCACTTGCTCCTGCAGGGTCGATCGAGGGGAATTGCAGAGAACGGTTCTGCAGCCGGTTGCTTGAAACGCGCTGCATGCCTTCACGACCTGCATGGTGTTTGCAACCTGGCCCGGTGGGGCTATGCAAATCCAATCATTTCGTTTTCTTGGATGTTAGGGTTTGCAGGACTTCCGCGCCATATTTCCCGAAGAGGAGCGACGCTCTCAGATAGACAGTGACAACGGACAATGTACCTATAACGAAAAGCCCGGTCGCGAGCACAAGATAGTCGGGCGATCCGGCAAGCAGCATTTTGACCGCCGAGCCGGTGGCGAACACCGCAGCGGCGAATGCGACAGGCGGCACATGGACGAGCGCGAAATCCAGAGCCGATAATCCCGTTATCCGACAACTCATCGCCGCATAAAGGAAGAAACTCGTCGCAATGGCGCCGGACACTGAAAAGGCCACTGCGTTCACGCCGTAGGGCGCCGAGAAGAATGCGAATGAAGCGACAAGGGCCATGTAAATGATCTGCATGGAGGCCATTCGGTAACTTTGGCCCGTCGCAAGCATCACGGCTCCGCACACTCTGTAACCCACGCGGAAATAAATTACTGCAGAGAATATGATAATGGGAGCGACGGCATCCGTCCATTTCTGGCCAAGGATTGTCAGAACAATCTCTTTTGCGAAACAGCATAGAAACGCGCTAGTTGGTAGAGCAAGCGCCGCCGTCAAAGCATACCCCTTGAGCTGAGCGCTGCATAGCCTGGCCTTATCGTGATGAACCTTCGACAGGAGCGGGAAAATCACGCTATTGTTCAGATTGCCGAACAGATTTGCTGGCATAGCAATCAGATAATACGCTCGCGAGTAAATTCCCAGCTCTGCAGTGCCGATCAATCGCGCGACAATAACATTATCGATATTTTTGGCGGTGACGGATGATATGCCAGCCAGCGAATAGCCTAGGCTCTGTCTGCGGATATCGCGATAGGACTGCATGTCGAAACTGGGCCTCACGAGATAGTCCCTGGCGATGAAGAAATAGATGCTGGCCAGGATCGATGCCTCGGCCATATACGCGACCACCAAGGCCCAATAGCTGAGTCCAAAATAGGCAAGCGGAATGGCCAGCCCGACATGGGAAGCAATCCAAGCGACCAGACTCGCTGTGGAGGATATTCTGAATTTCAGGTGCCGCGACAAAATAGCCCCGGCGGTCAGATTGAACGCGTTCGCGATCATCATCACCGCAAGGAGGCGCGAAATGAGGACCAATTCCGGTACATGAAGGAAATCGGCAATCTGCGGTGCAAACACCCATTGAAGCAAGCCGAGAATGGCAGCGATTGTCATGGACAAGAAAACTACGGTTCCGATATGGCGCTCGTCGACGTCCCGTCGCTGGACCAGGACTTGCGACATGCCGAGATTGGCAATGTTATTGCCGACGGCTGCGATGATCAGCGCAGCGCCGGCAACGCCGTATTCCTCGGGGGAAAGCAGGCGCGCGAGAACGGCCGTGACCAGGACATTCAAAAAGGTTCGGGCCAGCAATGTGGCACCCGACCACGAGAGGCCGTTGGCTGCCCTTCGTGTCAGGTTTTTATGTCCAGTTACCTCGTCCAAGTTGACCTGCTCCGGACTGTCCAATTGGACTGCCACGCTTCAGTGCATGCAAGCGTGCTCCAACCTCATGAGCTATTTTCTCGCCCAAGGCCTCGCGGGGTGGATCCCTCAGGCGCTCACCGTTTTCTCCATCGCTTCATAACCTAAGTCATTATGGCAGCGGATACTGCCGCATCCAGGGCACTTTCCCTGGCCACGAAGCTCAGCTTTTCGCGAAAGTCGACCGTCATGGCTAATTACTTGGCCTCTTTGCTGCGTTGTAGGCGATCAAGAATCTCGTTCAGCGCCGCTCTCCGGCATCAATAGTCGTCATTGCCTGGGCCGGCTTCGGGGTTGCTCCTTAATAACCTATCGCCTCACGATCTGGGTGGCAGTGTCCCACAAGAGTGGCATACAACCTCATTTGCCGTGTTGCGACGCTTTCCATGCTGAATCGCGCAGTGACTGTTTGTACTGCGCGCCGCGCCATCTCATCGCGCTCGGCTTCCGATAGGCCGAGCGCGCGACGAAGGAGTCCCCAATACTCCACCTGCGAGCGAGCCAAGAAGCCGCTGCGCTCATGCTCCACAACGTCGGACGCACCGCTGACATCGGTGATGATAGGGACCACGCCGCAACTCATGGCCTCGAGCAGTGCGTTTGACATGCCTTCCGACGCCGAGGTGGAAAGATAGAAATCAGCCTCCCACAGAAAGGGAAACACATCTTCGACCGCCCCGGCGAATGTGACCTTGCCGGAAAGGCCCAACCGGGCCGCCTGTTCCTCGAGAGGGACGCGGCACTGGCCATCGCCCAGGATGGTGAGTTGCGCCTTTGCGTCGGCGGGAAGTGCCGCGAACGCATCGATCATGTGCTCGACGCATTTTTCCGGATCGAGACGGCCAAGGCAGATAAAGCGTCGGCTGCCATCGGCGCTCGGGTCGCGGTGCGGCTTGCGGGGCAGATCGATCCCATTCGGAATCATATGAATGCGATCTGCGTCGATGCCGTGTCTCTTCAGATCATTAGCGATTTGGCGGCTATTGGCCATGAAGGCCGTGACGTGACGTTTAATCAAGGCGGACGCCCAGCGACCGATGATCTTCTTTTCGCGCACAACGTCGAGATCGAAACACCGTCCGCCTCGGGCCAATTTTGCGAGAACCGGTTTGCGCAGGAGGGCTCCTGCCAATGCCGCCGGAACAGCGTGAAGTCGGGCATGGATGATATGTACGACATCGAATTCGTCGCGACGGCGCAGCATCCAGATCAAAACCTGGACACACCACGACAGGAACGACAGCATATGGCGCCCGCCCAAATACGGAGCCGCGCGCAAACGAAGGCGATGGATAGGGACCCCGTCGATGGCGGACCGTTTCGGGGTCGAGTGCGACAGTCTGGGTGCCAAAATGGTTGCGGAAACGCCGCTTTCAACCAGCGCCCGAGCAAATCGCCGCGCCTGTTGTTCGCCGCCGCCATATGACTCAGGAAAATAGGTTGGGAGCACGAGCAGAACACGTATGCTGGGAAGAGCTTCGGCTCGCGGGGTCTTCGTCGGATAAGCGGAGGCAACTTCTGCTTCAATCATATCAATCCGCCGGATAGCGTTCCTGGAGCCAAGGCGGCCACCAAGATTACAACCCCGTCCCATGTGCAAAAAAGAAGATGCCTCTTTGGCATCTCACTGCCTTTCAGCGCATCGATCCCCTTGTCGTCCAGATCGACGCACTCCTCTCCGAAATCGGCAAAGTTTGCACCGCTAACCAATCCGGCAAGCTGCCCGATCACCGTCAAACCATAGGCTGCACCGTTCACCGCGGAAGCGCCACATTTCGGACAGGAGGTGTTGTTGACACTCCCTTGCTTGCCCGATGCTGGTCAAGAGCCTCCCGGTAAATGGCATCGGTCCGCTTGCCCACCAGCTTGACGTCCCAGTTCGAAAGATCCGTCGCCGCGGCGGCACCTTGGGCGAGGCAGGCCAGTCTTGCACGATCCTCCAGGAGGGCGGCAATGGCGTCGGCCATGGCTGCCAAATCATCCGGGGGTGTAATCACACCGTTGATACCAGGGCGGAGCACTTCGCGAAGACCTGGCAGATCGCAAGCGACGCAGGGCTTGCCACCGGCGAGATATTGCATGACCACGCGGGGCAATCCCTCCCGCATGGAACAAAGCAGGCAGAGATCCGCGAGCGCGATCAGCCGCTCGGGGTCGTCCCGATAACCGGTAAAGACCACTTGCCGCTCGAGCCCAAGCCGCTTGGCCCGCGATTCCACGGTCGAGCGAAGCGGCCCGTCGCCCGCGAGCACAAGCACCGCGTCGTGTAACCGGGCGGCGACTTTGTTGAAAGCGTCCAGAAATTCCGTGTGTCGCTTGCGTGGCTCGAAAGCCGCGATCATCAAGAGCACGGGCGGGCGCGGCGCGTCCGGGGTCAAGCGCAACAAATTGCGCCAACCGTCGGGCGGAGCGGCGTTGCGAAAACGATCGAGATCGAATCCGGATTGGACGACATAATGTTTGTCTGGATGTCCCACTCCTGCGCTCAAGCATAAGTCGCGGATGCCCTCGCTCACACTGATGAACGCGCTGGTGATCGGCGCTGCCAGCCTTTCCAAGGCGAGATAAGCAAACCGCTCGGCGACGCCGACATTGACAAAAGGCACGATATGCACGCCATGAACGATCGCTGGAACGCCCGCCGCCCATGCGGCGAGACGCCCGAGAATGCCTGCCTTGCTGGTATGCGTATGCACGATGTCGGCATTCAAGGCGCGGAATCTCCGGGTGAGCGCCAACAATGCCCTCAGGTCGGAGACAGGCGAAATGGACCGAGTCAGGCCCGGGACGCCAATGAGTTCCACCCGCGGGTCCACTTTAGCTATGATTTCCGGCTGGACCGTCTCGCCATGCAGCAGGACAACATCATGCCCCCTTTGCGCGGACCAATTGCAGGAATGGACAGTATTCTCATCAGCACCGCCATTGATGAGACGGGTGATGACATGAGCGATACGCAGTCGACGCCCCAACTCAATCTTGCCTTCCGCACCCTGTACTTTCATATCGCCGCACCGATCGCGCTGAATTTATCCGTTGGGTGCGTTCCCACGCCCAGCCGCGCTTTTGGTCCATGTGTCCCGATATCGGTGCTACTGCATTGGAGTGACATGCCACGCCCCGGTGGGTGCATGCCGTATGGAGATGAACCCCGAGTCCCAAGTGTGCCCTTCCGTCTTGGGCCAGCACTTGCAGTCCGTAAGGAGGGTTATTCCAACGGCTTCCAGTCGATCAGATCTAACTTGTTGGATTTAAACGTCTCAGAGAACTGCCGCTGTTACCCCGGGCACAGCGGAGTGATTTTTTGTGGTATACCTTGTACCAATACTTCCGCCCTATCGCGTGTGCGCGAAAATCGGATCGGAACCAGACTCGTTCAAAAAAGTAGTCGCTCCCCGTTCGAGCATAAGCCCGAGCGCCGAGCACTTCAGAGGAGCGCAGCATGACGCCGGTTCTCCGGGTCGGGATATTTGGCTTTTACAGCTATCAGAATCTCGGCGACAATGTCATGGCCTATCTTTTTTCCAAGTGTGTAAAAGATGAGGGGCATGATCCAATAGTTTATGCGAAGCTGCGCTCCGACAAAATGGATTGGGGTTTTAAGATATGCTCTGATGTCAAAGAATTTATCGAGTCGGTTGATGTAGTTATATTTGGGGGGGGCGGCCTACTTATCCCGAGGCAGCAACCTTCGGAGGTTGTGCAGGATTTCAACGACGACCTTGGACTTATTCTAGAATATACAAAAGAAAAATCTATCAAGCTATTTGCCTTTTCCATAGGAGGCGCGGGAAAAGACATCGATGAAATTGTACCCGCTGCGCGCCAGGAACTTATAAGACGCCTAAACTATGTAACATTGAGAAATCGCGAGGATCTAAAACTCCTTGCACAAGCGAACACCGAAGGCGAGTTCCTGGATGATGTCGTATGGACGACCTCCCGCAGAATTTCTGGAAGTAGATATGACAAAGGGCGCTCGCGTCTACGTGTGGGGCTCAATATCTACCTTGGTTCGTCCCGTCGGTCTCGGTTGGCAAAACGCATACTGCAGTTTGTAACACGAATTCGCAAAGATATTGATTTCATTTTCTATGAAATCAATCCAAAAAAAGATGGGCATTTCGGAGCATTTTGCGCCAACCTGTCACAAGATAATTGCAGCAGCAAAATTTTAACTGACGTGGAAGATGCATGTGGCGAGGCGTCTTCGCTTGATCTGCTGATTACCACTCGACTGCACTTTGGCGTAATTGCAATGAGCTACGGCGTGCCATGTATTGCATATTCGGGAGCGGAGAAAACAAGACTCTTGTACAAGCGTATCAACCGATCCTCTTTTTTCTGGAGAATCGGGGATATTCACAAGCTGCTTTTTCTGTTTCTATTTCCAGGCGCCATACAAAAGATCGTACGCGACGGTAGCGAGGTTATTAACCCCGTGATTGTAGAAAATGCGATGCAACACTACACACGACTGTCACGGTCGCTTGAAGGGGTACTCGGAGCTTCTTCCCGGTCGGTGCATCATCTGCAATAAGGCTCTTTGCCTCGAGCGCATCGATCATGTTGCTCGGGCGTTTTTCCGGATCGAGGCGGCCAAGGCAGATAGAGCGTCGGCTGCCATCGGCGTTCGGTTCGCGGCGCGGCTTGTGGGCCAGATCGATCCCATTCGGAATCGGCTTCCAATCTTAGAGACGGGGTCGCTGTTACCCCGGGCACAGCAGAGCGATTTATTTCTGATACGCTTATGTACTGGTACTTCTGCGTTTGCGCGGAACCGGACTCGTTGCGCGGCGAAGGTCCAACGGATCGCCAGTTTAAACGATCGTAGCGCTGTGACTACACGATCAGCTTTGGCGAGGAAGGACAAAAAATGGAAGTCATCTCATATCTTAGAGCAACCCAGGAGCGGACCCAATCGTGCGGTGAGGCGGCCATTGCAGCCCTGCAATTGGTTCGGCTGTACGACGCAGCGGCTGCGCGACCGAATGGCACATTTCTAGAACTTGGGACGGATCGGGGGCAGGCCACTAAAATGATTCTTGCTGCCTGCGAGAAGAACGGCGGGAACCTGGTCTCGGTCGATATCCGGGATTGCTCAAGTGCGGCAGTTAGCTGTCGCTGGACCTTTGTTCAGGCAGACTCCATAGATCGCAAGACCATCCTAAACAAAGCGCCCATTCTGCAGGATGGAATCGATTTAGTCTATGTCGATAGTCTGCACACGCCAGAACACGTGTTGAATGAAGTGTATACGTGGTTCAGCCTGGTTCGAAAAGGAGGCACAATCTGCTTCGATGACATTGATCCGAACCCATATATGCGAGGGCGAAGGAAGGACAATCCCCAAATTGAGATCGCTAACCGAAGGATTTTTTATGTAGTTCAGAGCATTTTCTACGACAATTTAGACCAGCTTCAGATGACGGTAGACTTCGGTAGTACCGGCCTTGCCATGCTCAGGAAAACATCTGAGATTGGATCGGAACTCAAGCCGTTCAACCATTTGCCTGCAGAACGCAATAGTACGTTTCTGGCGAAGCTCAGTGTGCGGTTTGGAGAAAGATACTACGCGCACAAAGGCGATGGATCGGACTTTTTGACAGCGTGAAGTGTACCCGGATGCCGTGAGGTATTTTGATCCTGAGCACTCCATTTCTCCCTGGCGTTCATGACGCAGCTCATCATTATTCCGAGCCTGTTGGCTTTGCGAATGAGGTCATGATCGCGATACAGCTCGGAGCTTCCTGTCCAGAGGTCAAGCAGATCCAACAGAGCCCGCGCACGGGTGGCGGACGCCCCCGCTGATGCCCCGACGGCTAAAAACGCGCGCGGCGTTCCCTGTGGCGCTGTGAGCCTTTGGCTCAAAAGAGAGATTCCAGCGTTTCTCGGGACAGGCGGTTCAAGATCGACAGGGCTCGCTTGGTCTCGATTGGCTCGCATCGGCGAAACGTGCTCGAGCGTACCCGGATTAAGATGGTCAAGGCAGATAGAGCGTCGGCTGCCATCGGCGTTCGGCTCGCGGCGCGGCTTGTGGGGCAGAGCGATCCCATTCGGAATCGGCTTCCAATCTGGAGACGGGTCGCTGTTACCCCGGGCACAGCGGAGCGATTTGTTTCTGATACACTTGGGTACTTCTGCGTTTGCGCGGAACCGGACTCGTTCAAAGAAGTCAAGGCAACGCTCCAAGGACCGGGCGCTTTGCCCGTCAGGGATGGGAGCCATGGGAGGGGGACCAGCAGCTTGCGGATCTTTCGCGTGCCCCAAAGCGACTTCTTGTCGATGTCCGCCGGCAGCTGGTTGAGGCGCGCGAGCGTGCATTCGATCAAGACATTGTCTCTTCCCTGGTCGGCGGATCCTTCGGGGACTGAGTCGAGAAGCATCCTGGCTTGGTCCGCCATAGCCGGCGAGCTGGCCCTCTTCATCGCGCTGGTCTATCTCCTCAGGCTCGAGTCTACTGCGCTAGTCCGCGTCCTTCTCGTTGCCCTCGCCGGCTGGTGCGTGCACTACTTCCTGCCACAGCGTTACCGGCTGCCGTTTTTCGTGCTGCTCTCGTTCGCGGCTATCGCCGCAGTTTTCGCGAACCTTGGGCCCAACTGGCACCACTGGAGATTTGAGGGCCTCATCGATGCCGCCTGGATCGTCGCCATTGGGCTCGTACTGATCGGAATTGTCCACCTACCGATCGCTTTTGGATGGAGAGTGCTGGCGCTGGTTGGTGCCGGCTGCGGGCTCGCCGCCGCACGAATGGACTGGATTGCGATCCCGTGGACGCGCGCCGTCTGGCCCGTGCTCGCGTCAATGTTCATGTTCCGTCTCATTGTCTATACGTACGAAATGCGGCGTGACCAGAGGATGGCGACGGTTTCGGAACGTCTCGCGTATTTTTTCATGTTGCCGAACGTGTGCTTCCCGCTCTTTCCGGTCGTAGATTTTAGAACTTTCCGTAGCAGCTACTACAATGCTGACCGGCATTATATTTATCAAACAGGTGTTCAATGGATGTTTCGCGGCGCTATCCATTTAATATGCTACCGTATCGTGTACCAGCGGTTTGTGATCGATGCTGCGGACGTACACAATCAGCTTGAGCTTTTGCAATTTATCATATGGCCGTTTTTACTTTATCTGAAGGTTTCAGGAACTTTTCACATAATCACTGGGATTTTGCATTTATTTGGATTTAATCTTCCAGAAACCCACAATCTGTACTTTCTTTCTTCAAGTTTCACAGATTTCTGGCGTCGAATAAATATATACTGGAAGGATTTCATAATGAAAATTGTATACTATCCGTTGTATTTTCGTTTTCGACGCTGGGGAGAGAGCGTAGCGCTGGTCAGCGCGACCCTCCTCGCGTTCCTCGCGACTTGGCTGCTGCACAACTATCAGTGGTTCTGGTTACGTGGCACCTGGGTGTTCACCTGGAACGACTTCCTCTTCTGGATGATCCTGGCCGTGCTTGTGACGATCAACGCCCACTATGAAATGCGGCACGGTCGCACGCGGCGCCTGCGTGGCGGGGCACTAAGCTGGAACGGTGCGCTGCAAACTGCGAGTCGGACCATTGGGGTATTCGTCGTCATCTGCCTCCTTTGGTCGTTTTGGAGCGCGAGCTCGGTCCCGCAATGGTTGTCGGTCTTCGATACTGTGGGCGTGGAAGCCTCTGGCAAAATGACGCCCGCCCTCGTACTGGTCGCGGTGGCAGCTATCATTGGCATTCCTGCGCTTGCGCTCGCGCGCGGCGGCGCCGACCGCCAGTACAGTTTCCGACGGTCGGTTGCGTCGGTCGGTGTATGCGGGTTGATCGCGGTTTGCATCTCGCTCCCCGTGGTTCACGATCGCCTCGGGGAGACGGTCAGTACCGCAATGGCCGACATTAGAGCGCCGAATCTCAATAGCCGCGACAACGCGAACCTGGAGCGCGGCTACTACGAGAACCTCGTCAATGTCGGCGCATTTAACCCAGAACTCTGGATTGTCTATGGCCAACGACGACACGACGGCTGGGACAATTTGGACAAGACGCCGCTGAGCGAGTTCACGGGTGCGCTTCCCACGACCTATCTGCGACCACTCTCCCAAGCAGACTACAAGGGAAAGCGGGTCCACATCAACCGCTGGGGCATGCGAGATCAGGACTACGAAAAGATTCCTGCTCCCGACACCTCACGCATCGCAATGGTCGGCTCTTCCCATGTCTTCGGCGAGGGCGTCGCGGACGACGAGACTTTCGAGGGCCTGTTGGAGCGACGGCTGAATGCGCAGGCAGCCGACAGCGGGTATCGACACTACGAGGTGCTGAACTTTGCCGTTGGGGGTTATCTTCCTCTGGACATTCTGGCCATCATCGAGGATCGAGTGCTCGCATTCAAACCAAAGTACATCTTTTACTTCGAGCACAGCGCGCTTGTTCCAAGAACGCTAAAGCGTCTCGGGAAAGCAATCCAGAATGGCTCCGCATATCGCTACGACTTCGTGCGCGACATTGTACGCGAGAGCGGGATCGATCCCGGTGCCGACCCCGAGGTAATTCAAAGAAAGCTCACGCCCTACGGAGACAGGCTTCTGCGTGCGATCTATTCTCGAATCGTGGAAGCTGCGAAGCGAGAAGGGGTCGGGGTCTTTTGGATCTATCTACCCAGACCAGACGAGAGGGCCAGTACCGAGCTGGAGAAGCGTCTCGCTGCCGAGGCTGGCTTTAACGTTCTCGATCTTTCCGGTGTGTATGACGGATATGACTGGCGGACACTTCTTGTAGCACCTTGGGACGATCACCCAAACGCCGCCGGCCATCGGCTCGTCGCCGACAAGCTTTACGAAGTGCTGCAGCAACACCAGGATTTAGTTCCCCTGAACCTTGCGGTTGCTCCACAAGAGGAGGAACAATGAACGCGATCCAGATCAGGACGATGGCCAGGGATTTCATATTGAAGGAATTTCTGCCCGGTGAAAGGCCGGAGAATCTGACGGATTCAACGGAGCTGATAACCGACGGCATTCTCGACTCGTTGGCGACGCTTAAGCTCGTTGCCTACTTGGAAAAATCCTGCGGTATCGAAATCGCCCCTGACGAACTCGTGCCGGAGAACCTGAACTCCATCACCCAAATTGCCAATTTCGTCCAGTCGAAGCAGGCGTCCACATAGAGCTCGCCATGACGGTCGCTGCCTTACACGAGTATCTTGAACAGAGCGCGAGGCGGTATCCCCAGAGGTGCGCCGCTGTCGAGGCGAGCTCTGGGCGGCAGATCACCTATGGCGAGCTCGATACGCTGTCGGACCAAGTCCGCGACCATCTGCGTCGGATCGGCGTCCGGCCGGCGGACCGCGTCGGCATTTGCCTTCCAAAATCGATCGCCTCGCTCGCTGTTCTGTTCGGCATCTTAAAGGCGGGCGCGGCCTATGTGCCCGTCGACTCTCTGGCACCGCCTGCGCGTAACGCGTTTATATTTAACGACTGCGGCGTGCGCGCGATTTTCGTGGAGGCGTCCCGAGCCGAAACTTTGCGCTGTGAGTTGGCGCGCTTGGCTGCGGAACCTTGTCTCTTACCGCTCGACTGGTCCGACGGTCCCTCGCCGCTCGCGGCGTACCTGGCTGGCGTAGAGGCCGGCGGCTTGGCGGTGGAGGACGAATCGGCGCGGCCGGGGCCGGACAACCTCGCTTACGTGCTTTACACTTCGGGCTCGACCGGCCAGCCGAAGGGCGTGATGCTGACGCATTGTAATGGCTCGAGCTACGTGGACTGGTGTTCCGAAATCCTCGCCCCTGACGAGAACGACCGCTTCTCCTCCCATGCGCCTTTCCACTTCGACCTGTCTATTCTCGACATCTTCGTACCGCTGAAGCACGGCGCGACCGTATTCCTCATCGGTGAGGAGCTCGGCAAGAATCCGACCCGGATGGCGTCGGTTATCGCCGAGCGGCGGTTGACCGTCTGGTATTCCACGCCCTCCGTACTCACGCTTCTGGTCGAGCACGGCGGCATTGATGCTCGCGACGACCACGCTCTTCGGTTCATTCTATTTGCCGGCGAGGTTTTTCCGGTCAAGCATCTGCGCAGGCTAAAGGCTGTGGTCCCACGCGCACGCTACCTGAATCTCTATGGCCCAACCGAAACCAACGTCTGTACCTACTACGAAATCCCGCAGACGATCGCCGAAGACCGCTCGGCGCCGTTTCCGATCGGGCGCGCCTGCTCGCATGTTAAGGCACGCGTGATCGATGCGAATGGTCGCAACGTGCCGCGAGGCCAGGAAGGCGAGCTCGCAATCAGCGGTGCTCCCGTGATGCTGGGCTATTGGAACATGCCTGAGCGAACAAGCGCCGCTTTTCATGTCGATTCAAGCGGTCGCTGGTACCGTACCGGCGATGTAGTGATCGAAGGTGATGGCGGAGTCTACACCTTTCGCGGTCGACGCGACCGGATGGTGAAGAGACGGGGATATCGGATCGAACTCGGCGAGATCGAGACGGCGCTCTATCGCCATCCAGCGATCTCCGAGGTGGCGGCGATCGCTCGCTCGGAGGAGTCGGGCGTCTCCATAAAGGTGTTCTATGCCTCGCGCGACGGCCATGCGCTGTCACTCATCGAGCTGAAGCGGTTCTGCGCCCACAACTTGCCGGCCTACATGGCCCCGGACTGGTTCTCGCATCACCAGTTACTTCCCAAGACATCGACAGATAAAATCGACTACCAGCATCTGATGAGGATGGAGTAGTGGATTTCGCGCTGAACGAGGAGCAGCGTATCCTGCGTGGCCAGATCCTTCGATTCGCGCAAGATAAGCTCAATAAAGATGTCAGGCAGCGCGATCGAGACCAAGTATTCCAGCGCGAGTTGTGGGGGGCTTGCGCGCAGATGGGCCTGACCGGCCTGCCAGTCCCCCAGGCCTACGGGGGACCCGGTCTCGATTCCCTGTCCACGGCCATTGCAATCGATGCGCTTGGCTACGGCTGCGAGGACTCCGGCTTGGTCTTCTCGATCTGCGCCCACCTTCTGGCCTGCGTGGTGCCGATTTGGAAGTTCGGCACTGAAGAGCAGAAGAATCGATATCTTCCGGGGCTCTGTGATGGCACTTTGATCGCAGCCAATGCGATGAGCGAACCGGAGTCGGGCTCCGATGCATTTGCGATGCAAACCCGGGCGGAGTCTCATGGCGACGGCTTTCTAATCAACGGCACGAAGACCTTCGTGAGCAACGGGCCGGTGGCAGATGTTGCCGTCGTCTTTGCTGTCACTGACCGCGCAAAGGGGTATTTCGGCGGCATCACGAGCTTCCTCGTGGACCGCGCGCTGCCCGGCTATCGGGTCGCGCAAAAGTTCGAAAAAATGGGACTGCGGACGTCTCCGATCGGGGAGCTTGTCTTCGAGGACGTACTTGTTTCGAAGGACGCTGTTCTCGGTGGAGTGGGCGGCGGCTCCAGGCTGTTCGCTCATAGCATGGACTGGGAGCGGGCGTGCCTGTTCGCCAGTCACGTAGGCACCATGGAGCGGCTTCTGGAAAAGGCAGTGGCCTATACGCGCACCCGACGTCAGTCCGGCCAGGCCATCTCCAAGCACCAGGCGGTCGCCCATAAGATTGCCGACATGAAGATGCAGGTGGAGGCGGCCCGACTGCTCGTCTACAAGGCGGCGTGGGGCCTTGAGCACTCCCAGTCCGTATCCCTCGACGCCGCCGTTTCGAAGCTCTTTGTGAGCGAATCGCTAGTTCGCACCACGCTCGATGTCGTCCAGGTCTTCGGCGGCTATGGTTTCTTGAGCGAATTCGACGTCGAACGTGCCGTGCGTGATGCCATCGGCAGCAAACTCTATTCCGGAACTTCTGAGATACAGCGCAACATTATTGCTGGCTGGCTGGGGCTTTGATGACGGCCGTGGTCAGAACCTGTCCGTGAAGGGCGTGTGCCGTCGCTGGGCCTGCCCTCAGTTCGCGAAACACTCGATTTTGGTAAGGCAACCGGAGAGTGGTACTATCGCAACCCATGGAGCCACCGGGGCGGAGGGCGCTTTGTCGTTCGACTTGGGTGCGTCTGCCCAGCCCGTGATCTCCGAACTTGCGGCTCAGTAGCGAAGAGCCAGACCAGCCGCGACGCGTGAAAGATAGGCTTTGTGGATGCGGCTTCTCTGTATACATTCTGCGCACGTCCCGGCGCCGGCCGCCAATGCTGTACAAGTCGCAAGGATGTGCCATGCATTTCGGGTTGCCGGAGCGGAGGTCGTACTAGCGCTTCCACGCGCCTCCATGAATACACGGGATCATTATGAGAAGATCGCGCGCGAATACGGATTCGGTACCGAGTTCCCATTCCGCGTTCTCCCTGTACCCTTTTGGCCTGTGCCCGGCCGGGAGCTTTTTTTTGCTGTGTTGGCGCTTCTTGCTGCGCTCTGGCTGCGGCCGCATGTCGTCTTTACACGCTCGGCTACTGTAGCGCTTGTTTCTGCCGGACTTTTCGGGTTCACGACCGTTTTTGAGCTTCACGACCCGATTGGCAGTTTGAGCAGACGTCAGCGTCAGCGCATTGCCAAACTGATAGGCCTAGAGGCATTCCGTATGCTGGTCGTCACGTCGCAACGTCTGCGGGACGACAGCATCCGCCTCTTTCCTCAATATGCCGCAAAGTTTTTCATCGCGCCCAATGGCGCGGATCCTGTTCCGCCGAATGTCGAGCCATGCAGCCTCAGCGGCACGTTCAAGGTTGGTTATGTCGGACATCTGTATAAGGGAAAAGGCATGGAGATAATAAGCGCTATTGCGCCTCGATGCGGCTGGGCGACTTTTCACATCGTCGGGGGAACACCAGGCGATGTAGAGTATTGGACATCGAAGCTGGCCAAATGCCCGAACACAGTGTTTCACGGCTACGTTCCTCACGCCGCGACATGTGCCTACTTGGCCGAAATGGACGTTGTACTCGCGCCCTATCTTAGAGATGTAGAGGGCCAGGGCGGCGGTCGAAATATCGCTGAGGGAATGTCGCCGCTCAAGCTCTTCGAATATATGGCGCATGGCAAACCCATAGTGTCCTCCGACCTGTCAGTTATCCGAGAAGTTTTGAGGGATAGCGTCAACAGCGTTCTGGTGTCGCCAGACAACCCGTCCGACTGGGTCAAAGCTCTTCAGCGCCTGCGCGAGAACAAGGCGCTTCGGGATCAGATTGGTCAGCAGGCGAAGGCAGACTTTCTGGCCAGGTACAGCCGCATCGCACGCGCAACCAACATTCTAGAGGAAATCAAGAGCCGGATGCCGTCGGGCGGAAGCCCATAGGACTGCACAATTTCTCGTGTTGAAGGCGGGTGCGCCGCCAAGGAAGCCTGCTTTCCGTTCGCCGCAATGAGCCCGTGGTCCGTCCTGAACCGTTGTGTGGCAAGATCCGACTGCCCCCCGGCTTTTTGCTGAGGTTCCGTCATGTGTTGCTCCGACCATCTCCCTGCGTCGCATTGATTTTCGCATTTGAGCTAAATTCAGCCTGCGAGATGCGCCACTGTCCGGCGACTGAACGGGCGCGAACCCGATTGTGAGGCTCGATGTACTCGCTGCGGCGGGATCGCCCGAAGCATCAGAATGAAAATTATCCGTTCAATCGGTCGGAGGATGGACTACATAAATCCATTTAGCTTCCTAAGAAGCTGCTATTACATCAATAGACATTACGATCCGAAAAGATCAATAGAGCAGTTTTCCAAATTATTTTAATGTCGAGAAGCATGCTCCAGGATTTTATATACCAGAGGTCGTGCTCAACGCGTTTTTCCATCCTCCAGAGTTCCTTCGTTTCCCCTCGAAAGCCATTGATCTGAGCCCAGCCTGTCAAACCGGGTTTTACATGATGGCGATAAGCATAGCTCGCAATGGTCAAAGTATAGGTGTCGTCATGAGCGACGGCGTGAGGTCGAGGCCCAACCAAGGACATCTCCCCTCGAAGCACATTGAATAATTGCGGCAGTTCGTCGATGTTTGACCGGCGCAATATTCGGCCAAGTCGGGTAACCCGCGCATCATTGCGCTGAGCCTGGCGAATTTGTGTACCGTTCTCCTGCACCGTCATAGATCGGAATTTGTAAATATTGAACGGCTTACCGCCAAAACCTCGTCGCATCTGCCGGAACAGCACAGGGCGACCGTTCTCGAGCGCTATGGCACATCCGACCAGGGCCATCAACGGACACAGGAACAGCAGTAGCAGGGATGCAACAGCAATATCGAACAGCCGCTTGAGCAGGCGTTCGGTAGGCCTCAACGGCACACGCTGGACTTCGAAGGCTCGCTGCCAGCCGGTGTGCAGCGGGCATCCAGCCAGAATTCTATCTATGTAGGCGTCGGCGAAAAGATAGACCGGCAGCGGGAGGCGGGACATTTCCTCCAGGATGCGTTCGATCAACTTCCGCTGGTCCCAAGAGCAAAAGAGATAAACTGCCCCATACGAGCCACTACGGAACGCAGCCTGTGCAGCTGCGACGGCGGCATGCACCGATCGTGCTGCGATCGTGCCATCATGGTTCTCGATGTTCGAAACACCACAAACCGCGATGCCCTGTTGCCCAAGCTTGGCAATTATCCCCTGTTCCTTCCCAGGAACGCCAGAGTAAAACAGATAAACTGTGCGCAACACGAGTTTCTCAGCCGCCAGAAGCCGTGTCAGCCCGCGCGCTAGAACCGCGTGGCCAGGCAGCAGGATTGGGAATCCGACCGCAAACGCCAGCGTCAAGGAGCCGCGCGAGAACGTCGACGTCGTCTTCGTGAGAAAGGCGAGCCAGAGAATTGAAAAGAAAACAAACAGCCAGCCGCTAAAGAGTGTTTTGATCCTGCAGTAATCGTCCAGGATGCCACTAACCGTGTAGGCGCCCCTGGCGGTCATGAATGCGACCAACAATAGGCCGGCGGTAACACTTAGGCAGATCGAATCCCAGATATCCGGCGGCCTCACCTCGAAGGCCCTATGATAGAGCTCAATTGACGCAAGAAGTATTGTCTGTCCAAGGAGGAAATCAGCAGTTGCGAGAAACACGCAAACTGCTCCCACGGGGAGCCGTAGCGGCTCTACGCTCCGCTTCCAGAGCGCACGCGACGCCTCGGTTGGTGCATGCCGCATAAGACGACCCCCCGAATCCTGTTGCAGCCCTTCTCCTCTTTGGGTCATGGCACACGCCATCCCATAAGGAGGGGGTTATCCCAACGGCTTCCAGTCGGTTAGATTTGATTTAAATGTCTCGGAGACATGTCGCTGTTACCCCGGGCACAGACGAGTCGCTATTTTATCGTATCCTAATGTGTTAATATTGCCTTAACGCGTTCGCGTGCGAACGGACTGGAGGTCGGACTCGTTCAAAACAGGTGGTCAAGGCAATGCTTTAGGGGACCGGGGGCGCTTACCCTATCAGAGAGAGGGAGCCATGGCAGAGAATGGCGCTGAGGTTCGAGTCAAACAGCTGAACAACATACGCTTATTTCGGCAATTTGGACAAGATACTCTTAGTGAAATGGCGAAAGCAGCCATCCTACGGAGGGTTCCAAAGAATAAAGTCTTAACTCACCTTGGGGATATACCGCGTTATATTTACTATATAATTCGCGGAAAAGTTCGTCTTAGTGTCCCCCTCTCAGATGGCCGAGAATTCATCTTTTCCGATCTTGGTCCCGGTGACATTTTCGACTTGACTAGATTGTTCATCGCGCGACACAGTAACATGAACGCTGCGTCAGTCGTGGACAGCGACTTGCTCCAAATCGAAGCAGCTTTCATGGCTAGTGTCTTCGACAAGCACCCAGATCTCGCACTGAAGGTGATCCCGTACCTATGCCAAGCAACGCACGACGCGCAAGAGCGAGTGATCCACAGTGCGTCCAATGCCCTATCCATTCGATTGGCGAGCACGGTCTTGCGATTGACTGAGACCCCGCACAGCACGGCTAACGTGAATGGAGCTCTGAGCATCCACATTTCGCAGACCGACCTCGCGGCAATGATCCCGGCGTCTCGAGCGAAAGTGAATCGTTGCCTGAGAGAATGGGAACGGCGGGATCTGACCCAATACGACCGCGGCTCGCTGACAATTCTCAATCGCACCGCATTAGAGTCTGTTGCACTTGGCTACTCGCGTTTGATCGTTCAATGATGCCTTTCCCATATGCTCGGGCATCTCCAAGGCCATCCTCCGGGAAGATAGTGAACCGGACGTGGTGGCGGTCGTGCTCGGATCGCTCGGTAAAGTCCTTTACGTCGGCGTCGTAGGTCGCCGCAACGGACATGTGCGCCTTCCCAGGCAACGAGACACCGCTCACTGCCGTGCAGACTGCGTCGACTGCGCCCGAGATTGGACAATGGCACGCACACGAGCACCGCCTCTTTGCTGTGCGATGCGACTTTGCTGTTGGGGAATCCGGAACTATTATCGGCCGCCCATGTACCTCACGTCGGGGGAAGAATGGATCTGCAAGCCTTCAGAAATTCGATTGCGAAATCACAGCCGCCCGCCGGCCTGACCCCGGCCCTGCAGGCGCTGTGGTGGGATGCGAAGGGCGATTGGGATAAGGCGCACGAGCGCGCACAGGTGCGCGACGATACGGCGGGTATGCGCGTGCATGCCTACCTGCATCGCAAGGAAGGCGATCAATCGAATGCGGAATATTGGTATCGTCGTTGCAACGCCGCGCCGTCGATCTTGACGCTTGATGAGGAATGGCAAGAGTTGGCGCGTGCACTTTTGGGGCAAAGCTGACGGCTTCCGCCGAAAAGTCTGGCTTTGGCCGCGATCCCGTCGCCGTATGCAGGTTTTTCCCACGAGGCTACCGCCTTATCGACGATTCTGGCTTGCAGGCCTAGCGAGGGCAGGGGCTGCACTAGCTCCTGACTTTGATCTGCAAGCGGCACGCCAGCACGGCATCTGCGGCTCGGCCGCCGCGGTGGCGCGAAAAGGATATTTGGATCGCTCGCTGTGCAAATTGAACCTCGCGATGTGAGGAGTTCGCCATGTTTCGTACGATTGCGTCGGCGCTGTTCGCCGCGCTGCTCTGCTCGGTGGCCGCGCGTGCCGCCGCGGACGAGGTCCGCTACTATCCCGTTCCGGAGGGCGCCGGCCCGCATGATGTCGCTCCGGCGCCGGATGGCTCCGTATGGTACACCGCCCAGGGACAGGGCGCGCTTGGGCGGCTCGATCTTGATACAGGCGCCGTCAGGCACATCACCCTTGGCGACGGCTCGGCGCCGCACGGCGTGATCGTCGGTCCCGACGGCGCCGCTTGGGTGACCGACGGCGGCCTCAACGCCATCGTGCGCGTTGATGCCGAAACAGAAGCGGTGAAGGCCTTTCCACTCCCCGAGGGGCACGGCTACGCGAACCTCAACACCGGTTCCTTCGACAAACACGGGAGGCTCTGGTTCACCGGGCAGGAGGGCATCTACGGCAGGCTCGATCCGGCGAGCGGCAAGGTCGAGGTCTGGAACGCTCCGCGCGGTCGCGGCCCCTACGGGATCACAACCACGCCGTCCGGTGAGGTCTACTACGCCTCGCTCGCCGGCAACCATATCGCCAGAATCGATGTTTCGACCGGCGAGGCTTCCCCCATCGACCCGCCGACCGCGGATCAGGGCGCCCGCCGCGTCTGGTCGGATTCCAAAGGCCGCATCTGGGTCAGCGAATGGAACGCCGGCCAGGTTAGCGTCTTCGATCCGGCCGCAAATGACTGGCGCAGCTGGAAGCTGCCCGGAGACGAGCCCCAGGCCTATGCCGTTTATGTCGATGAACGCGACACGGTCTGGCTCACCGATTTCAGCGCGAACGCCATCGTCCGCTTCGACCCGGAAAACGCAGACCTTCGCGAGCTTCCCGTCCGACCGCGACAACGCCAACGTGCGCCAGCTCAACGGGCGCTCCGGCGAGGTATGGGGCGCGGAGTCCGGTACCGACCGCCTTGTCTTGATCGAGACCGAAACGGGCGAATAAAGCAAAAGAGGTCTAATGCATGTCGCGCAAAAGTGTGCAGCGGTTTTGCGATAACGACATGCATAAAAACAACAACCTAAAGCGCGTCGCATGAGGCCCGGCCAAACGCGACGCGCTTTAGCCAACGACGAAGGGCAATTGCGTGAAGAGACCGCATGTCAGCGACTGTCTTTGACATAGCGTAGGGAGATGCCGCTCTACACGAAGAGAAAATCGCTGTTCGAGACGCTTGCGACGAGGACACCGTTTAGTGAAAGCGTGTCACTGTTGGAGAAGACGACCAGCGTGTCGCTCCCGACCTGCCGGAGTTCGCTATATCTTTGGTATCCTGAAATCTCCAGGAGATCATCGCCGGAAAGGTCGAAGTCGGTGATGGTGTCGTGGCCATGGCCGGCGGCGAAGACGAAGCTGTCGTTTCCCGTTCCGCCGGTGAGGATATCGGTGCCAAGACCACCGACGAGCCGGTCCGACCCGCCTCGGCCCTCCAGCCGATCTGCGCCGCCAAGGCCTTCGAGCGTGTTCGCTGCGCCGTTGCCCACCATGGTGTTGGCGAGTTCGTTGCCTTTTCCCGCCAGATTGGCAGCCGACCTCAGGAAGAGGTTTTCGACGTTGTCGGCCAGGGTCCAGTTTATATAAGCATGCGTCTCGTCGAAGCCGCCATTGTTCTCTTCGATGGTTTTGTCACCGGCATTGTCGACATGGAAGACGTCATCACCCGCGCCGCCGAAAAGCGTGTCGGCGCCCGCTTTTCCGTTCAAGATATCGCTGCCGCCCATTCCATAAATGACGTCCGCACCGGGACCGCCGGTAAGCGTATTGTTGCCGTCGTTGCCTACGATTGACCCCGGCGGCGGCTCGTCGAGTGGATCGATCCAGACGAAATCCAAACTGCTCAAGGAGGCGCTGGCCACGCCTTTGAGGAGAACAGTGTCGCTGTCGGAGAAGACGACCAGCGTGTCGCTCCCGACCTGCCGGAGTTCGCTATATCTTTGGTAGCCTGAAATCTCCAGGAGATCATCGCCGGAAAGGTCGAAGTCGGTGACGGTGTCGTGGCCATGGCCGGCGGCGAAGACGAAGCTGTCGTTTCCCGTTCCACCGATGAGGATATCGGCGCCAAGACCACCGACGAGCCGGTCCGACCCGCCGCGGCCCTCCAGCCGATCGTCGCCGCCGAGGCCTTCGAGCGTATTCGCTGCGCCGTTGCCGACCATGGTGTTGGCGAGCCCGTTGCCTTTTGCCGCCAGATTGGCAGCCGACCTCAGGAAGAGGTTTTCGACGTTGTCGGCCAGGGTCCAGTTTGTATAAGCATGCGTTTCGTCGACGCCGCCATTGGTCGCCTCGATGGTTTTGTCTCCGGCATTATCGACATAGTAGACGTCGTTACCCGTGCCGCCGACAAGCGTGTCGGCGCCGACCCCGCCGATGAGTTGGTCGGAGCCGCCGCGGCCCTCCAGCAAATCATCGCCAGCCAGCCCATCCAGCACATTGGCTCCCTCGTTTCCGCCGAGTTGGTCGGCAAAGGAAGAGCCTGTAAGATTTTCGATGCTGGTGAAGGTGTCGCGGTCGCTTCCGATACCGGTCCCGTCCAGGCCGAGATGTTGTTCCAGTGCGGCCATCCAATGTGAGGAGATTTTTGCATAGCCCCCGGCAGTCGGATGCAGCCCGCTGTCAAGCGGCGGCGCGGTGATGTCATCTGGTGTCAGATCACGCATGTCGACAAAGGCGATCTTGTGCCCCTGGGCGGCCAGTTCAGAGATCAGACCGGGCATTGCATCATTATACGCATCGACACGGTCTGCACGCGCTTGCGACTGTTGGCCGACGCGAACGGGAGGCAAGGAACCGACGAAGACGGTCAAGGCGGGATCGCTGGAGGTCAGGCTGAGCAAAAGACTGCGCAGATCCTGCAACATCGTTGGCACGCTATCGGTCGAGCTGTCATTTGTTCCGGCAATCAGCAGCACGGCATCCGGTTTCGTAGCGGCCACAACATCGTTGTCGATGCCGTTCAGTTGATTGAGCGTCCAGTTGCGGTGACCCTCGTGATCCCGATCGCCCATGCTGGCGGGTCCGTTGGACGAGGAACCGACGAAGTCGATCTTCACATTGAGTGCCGCCAACTGTTCCAGCATGAACTTCCGATACCCGCCGCTTTCGGTATCGGAAGAGCTCGCGATCACTCCATAGGTAATGGAATCGCCCAGCGGCAGTATCGACAGCAACTTGTAAGCATGGCCGGAAGCCAAATCGGCGATGACTCCACGGGGCGAAGCGCCGTAATTGACTGCGTCCGAACCGGCACCGCCGATGAAAGCGTCCGGACGGCTGCTGTCATAGAACACGGTCATAGTATTTTCTCCCCCTGGCAAAGCTGCTCACGGGCATGACCGCCTGGGCCGCAGCAGAAAGGCTCGAGATCGTCATAGCTGGTCGGCCGGTCGAAGTCGTAAGCAAGGAACCGCGGTGTCTGCCCGAACCAGCTGTTGGTGCCGCCGACCAGGCCGATCGTGTAATTCCACGATCTGCCGGCGTCCTTGTCCCGGATATTGCTGTTTGCGCGGCGTTCGAGCTGCCGATCATCCGTGTTGTGGCGTCCCCATTCGAGGGCGAGAACACGACCTTTCCTCCGTCCGACGAACTGGTGCAGGAAAAAGGCTGAATTGAAACCAACGCCGATCGCGACGACACCATGGTGCTCGTCGGCGACCTGTTTGGCCCGGGTGTCGAGTACCATTGTCCATGGCCTCTTAAGCCACTGACCCTGCACCTGACGCCGATGCAATCGGTTTTCTGCAGGTCAGCGAGACAAATTCAATGTTGCATCGCACTCTTAGGCACTGCAACATAATATTTGCCACTACTTTGGGTAGATTGGCAACATTTTTTTGAGCCTGCAATACCCTGGCTCGACACCGGGCACGGTGACGCGGGCGGCGATCGCTGTTGCTGTTGTTGTACCAAATTGCGACAGGTCGGCAATTTAACGCGGGCATTTAGTCGGTAATTGGCACAAATTGTGCGCGCGCATTGAGCCAGAGGCATCTTGAACTTTCGTCGTTGTCTGTGCGTTTAGGTTGTAGTACGCATCCTGTTGCAGTGCAGCATATCCGGCGGCAACGTGCGGTTGCGTGAGGGCTCATCCCGTCCCCCGGAAGGTGAGCACCGAAAACCGAACAGGTGAGGCGAAAATTCCGGAAGACGGGAGAAGCATGGGATGAGCATCGGAGCGGGCAGCGCCCGGCGTTGGCCGTCAGTCGGCATCGACCGTTCACCCGTTGAGCGTTATGTCCTTGCAGCCCTTCTTTTTTTCCCGGTCCTGTGCGGGGTCGTTCCGATCCTGTTGTACGAGAAGGCGGCATCCCGCGTGGCGTGGCACGATCCTGCCCTCGCCACGGTCAGCGGCATCGGGTTGGCTCTGCTTTGCTGCCTTTTTGCATTCGTGCGCTATCCCGCCGAGGCGCGGGCTGCGCGCATCATCGTCGTCGGACTGTCGATAACGCTGGGCCCCTTCAGCTTCGGGCTTGGAGACGAACTCGGCATTGCCAACGCAGCTCGCGCCGACGCGTTGGGCAATGTACTCGTCTATTCTCGCCTGATCGCGCTTGTGGCGGCGCTTTTTTCGATCCTGCGGCCATCCTTCGCCATTTTCCCGATGGTCTATTTCGCCTTCCACAAGAACGTCACGCGGGCAGTTTCCGATGCTGCGGAACTGGGCCGCAACGACTATGCGCCCTTGATTGAGGTCGGTCTCTTCCTGGCCTGTGGCCTGTTGGCCCTTGGCCTGCTGCAGAGTTTGAGCCGGCTGAAGCTCTTCACCAGGAACCTGCCCAGCGTTGGCGAACTCGGAACCAGGGAGTTCGCGGCCCAGGCTGCCGGCATACTGCTGCTGGCTGGGATCGGCGCCCATTTTGGCAACTACTTCATGTCCGGGATGGCCAAGGTCACGCTTGACGGAGGGCCGTTGAGCTGGATCCTCGAGAACCCGACCAGTTCCATCATGCTGGCCGGGTACGGGTTGGGCGCGGCCCCGCTGGGCTTTTCCGAATCGCTGCTCGCTCATGCTTATGAAGCGGTCAGGGCGGTCCAGGTTCCGATGAATGTCGTTATCCTTGCTGCGCAGCTTCTATGCTTTCTCGCTTTTTTGCGCAGGCGGTGGCTCATCGGGCTGACCGCGTTCTTCGATATCATGCATATCGGGATCTTCCTTCTGAGCGGCGCCCTTTTTCTGCACTGGATCATCTTGAACAGTCTGATCGTCGCGGCTCTGACGAGAATGAAGGAAAGTTCGTTTTCCACGACTGCCATCGTAACCGGGATTGTTGTCACCATATTCGGCGACGCGGTCTTTTATAACGCGCGGCTCGGCTGGTACGATTCAAGGCAAATCCGGCAAGCACATTTCGAGGCGCTGACGAAAGAAGGTGACTGGGTGCGGGTCGCACCGAGCTTTTTCCGCGACGCCTCCTATCTGCTCTATGCCCGTCACTTCGGCTATCAGGAATATCGTCGTGAATCCGGCCACGTTCCGACCTCAGCCTGGGGCCAGATCGGGATCAGGAAGGTGCAGCCAAAGTCGTCGGAAATTGCCTCGTCCAACTACGAGATCATGAAGCTTACGAACGAGTGCGCCTATCCAGTCGAACAGCCGATCACGCCGCCTGACTACGATGCGGCCCGCCCGGCGCCGTTTATTCTTGGCCAGCACAATCGCGCCGTGAACCTGGCGAGCTCGGCTGTTGCGGTCGGTTATAACTTCTATCCACACCATCATTATTCCATGCCGTTCCTGCACCGCGCTTTTGAGGCGCTGGAGCCTCGCGACATCGTGGCGTATCGATACCTGGTCGATACCGTCTGCCTCGATGTCGCGGATGGCAAGGTCGTGCGGCGGGTCATGACCCAGACATTGGGCCCCAGGATCGATGTCCGCCAGTGAATCCGGCGAGGGCGCAGCGGACGTTCAGCACGCGAGTTGACTATAAGGCAGCACCAGTTTCCACGCTCGCAAATCCTTGCTCCTGACGCTGGTCCAAAATTGCCACGGAAGTCGAATTTCATTCCCTAGGCAGCCCGTCATAATGAGCCCGGCGGCGGCATTACCAGCATGTCTCGAGGAGGAGATAAAAATGCGGCTCAACAGGCCTTTGGTTTTCACGGATAAGGTTTCATCGGAGCTTTCTACCGCCGCAGGGAGGAAACGGCGTCGACGTCAGATCATCCTGATATGTGCAGCTGCGGCGGCCGGTTCCGCGATTGCAGGTTTTTCGGCACAAGGCGCCGAAAAGGCAGCCTGGATCACCACTTGGGCTGCCACACCTGCTCCGCGCTGGTCGGATGATCTTCCTGCGCCTTTCGGAGTGCCGGAGGTATTGGAGAACCAGACCGTCCGCCAGGTCGCCCGCATCAGCGTTGGCGGCAATAGCGTGCGGGTCGTGCTGTCGAATGCTTTCGGCGAAAAGCCGCTGACCATCGGTGCCGGCAGCGTCGCAATAGCAGGCAAGGGCGGCAACGTCGATCAGGCGACCTTGAAGCCTCTGACCTGGGGCGGCAATAGTTCTGTGGTCGTTCCGCCGGGAGCTCCGATCCTCAGCGACCCCATCGCTCTCTCGGCAGAAGCGCTTTCCGAAATCTCGGTCAGCATTTTCCTGCCGAAGAAGACGGCGTTGTCGTCGGTGCATTGGGATGGCGTGCAAACCGCCTACATCTCCGGCCCGGGCAATTTCACAAACGAGGCTGCGTTCAAGGCTGACAGCACACTCAAATCGCGCCTGTTTCTGAGCGACATATGGGTTGACGCCGTGCCGGAATCCGAGGCGATCGTGTTTTTCGGGGATTCCATCACGGATGGGAATTGCTCGACCCCTGACGCCAATAATCGCTGGCCGGACCATATCGCCAAGCGATTGCAGGAGGCCAACCGCAAGGTCGCGGTGGTCAACGAAGCCTTTTCGGGCAATCGCGTGTTGACCGACGGTATGGGTGTCAATGCCTTGGGACGTTTCGATTCTGATATACTGAGCCATCCCAAAGTCTCGACCGTCGTCCTTATGATGGGCATCAACGATATCGGCTGGCCCGGCGAAAATGCAATCACGCCGGACGACAAGGAACCGACGGCGCAAGACATCATCACCGGATACAAACAACTCATCGATCGCGCGCACGCCCATGGCATACGCATTGTCGGCGCGACGTTGACCCCCTTCGCCGAAACCTTCAAAGGACTTCCCACCGAGGGTTACTACACGCCCGAGAAAGAAAAGATTCGCGTCGCGGTGAACGAATGGATCCGCACCGGCGGCGGCTTCGATGGCGTGGTCGACTTCGACAAGGTGATGGAAGACCCGGCCAAGCCGGGGTATCTGCGCGACGACTACGACTGCGGCGATAACCTCCATCCCAACGACGCGGGATACAAGGCAATGGCAGACGCGGTCGATCTCGACGTCCTGTTGGGTTCAGCCAAGTAGTCGGCTGTCGCTGCTGACCTTGCCGCGCTGCTCAGGCATTGCGGCAAGGTCGGTTCGCGCATGGCTCAAGTGAGCCCGAGCCGGACAAGATGGCGTACGACCGGTGGGAACATCTCCTGGCCGATGTAAGCTCCGGTGTTCGTATTTTCGAAGAGTGGGCCGGCGACGGCCGCATCCTCGATCACCGGAATACCTGCCTGGCGTGCTTGAGCCGTCATCTCGTCAGCCGCTCGGCCCTGGCCCTTGCCGACGACCGTCGGCACCGGCGTTTCACCCCTGACGTAACGCAATGCCACTGAGCGGTCACCGGACACGAAAACGATGACCGCGTTTTTCACGCCCAGCTTCGCCGGTTGCATCACGGCCTCACGCCGCTGTCGCTGCTGTTCATGTCGAATCAACGGATCGCCTTCGAGGTCCTTGTTTTCGCGCTTGTATTCGGTTGTCGTCATGCGCATGTCGCGCAGGAACAGCCAGCGCTGAATAGGAACATCGATCACGCCGATGACGACAAAGGCCAGGGCGGCGGCAATTCCAAGCGGTGTCAGCACCGCTTTGATAATTGGCTCCAGGCATGACGGAGCGCATCCCGGTGCATCGAAGAGCGGCTGCAGCCACGCGATCAAAAGGAATGCGAACAGGCCGGCCAGCAACACCACCTTGGCCAGGCCTTTGGTGAACTCGACGACGTTGCGCAGCGACAGGATCTTCTGAAGACCCTTCGCCGGGTTTATGTGATCGAATTGCGGCTTGAGCGGCTCAAACGAGAAGACCGGCCCGAACGTTCCCAGCATGCCGAAGACCACGGCGAGAACGACAACGATTCCGACCAGCGGCAAGGTGGCAAGCATCAGCAATGACAACGAATGGCGGATAGCCTGCAGGCTGACTTCAACGAACGAATCGCCGGGGGTGGTCACGGTCTGCACGAGTTCCGAAAGGTGCCCGAACAGCATCGGCCAGGCGAAATAAAGATAGCCAAGCGCTGCGAAAAGCGTGAAGCCGGAGGCCAGGTCGCGGCTCTGCGAAACCTGGCCTTTGCGGCGAGCGTCGCGAAGCTTCTTGTCGGACGCCGGTAGTTTCTTTTCCTCAGCTTCTTCGGCCATGTTGCAATCTTATCGCACTGTTGTGGTTCCAGTCGGCCAGGGCCGTGTGTAAGGTGCGGCGGGCTTGAATACGGAGAGGTGGATATGCGGCTGCACGTCGTGTTCTTGCCCGTCGTCGCCATGCTGGCGGTGACCGGTTGTCAGACGACCAAAACCGACACCGAGCAGGCAAAGGCACAGGGCCCGTCGTCGCAATCGGAGCGTCTGATCAAGCTTGCGGACGATATCCATGCGCAGGGAGACAGTGGCACCGCAATCGCGCTCTACCAGCGCGCGGCAGCGATGCCGGATGCCAAGCCGAGCGCCTTCGTCAAGGCGGGCGAGGCCTATATGCGAGCGGGCTATCCCGCCGAGGCGGCTAGAGCCTATCAGGCCGCGCTGGCAAAAGCGCCCAATGACGGAGGGGCAATGCTCGGGCTTGGCTCGGCGATGATGGAAACGGGCGATATCGATGCCGGCATTCGCGCGCTCGCGCAGGCCGCGCCGCTGGTCAACACCAGCAGCGCCTATATCAGGCTGGGCGTGGCGCAGACATTCGCCGGCCAGACGGCGGAGGCGCAGACCACTTTTGCTCAGGCGTTGAAACTTGCGCCGGGGGATCTCGACGTCGAGAGCAACATGGCGTTGGCCGCGGCGCTCGAAGGCAATTCCGCCACAGCACTCCCGCTGGTCCAGAAGATCTCCGCCGCACCCAATGCGCAGTTGCATCACAAGCGCAACGTCGTGGTGGTCTACGGACTTCTTGGCCAGGCCGATCAGGTCAGGGCCTCGCCGCCGATCGGCCTGGGGACCAAGGAGGTGAATATCTTGCTTGCGCGTGCCAGAACCATCCGGTCGAAGGGCAGCACACAGGCAAGGGCGAAAGCGCTCGGCTCTATCCTCGGCTAGAGCAATTCCAGGAAAAGTGTGAAACGATTTTCCCGGGAAAAGCGCACAGCGCTTTCCCTTGGGAATTGCGCAAAAACAAGGAGATAGAGCGGTTCGGCGTTTCCGTGAAACGATGAACCGCTCTAGCGCATCGGTCCGGATAGCGCAAAGCCAAGTCGGGTCGAGCCCGACGCGCAAACAACCGGACAAACTAATGCATGTCGCGCAAACGCGACGCGCTTTTGCAAGGCCGCATCGGCTCACTCGACTGGCAGCATTGTTTGCGGCGTCGGCGGCCCGCTGTTGGCTCCACCGATTGGCGCCTCTTCGCCATTGAGGTAGCGCCGCGCGGCATTTGCCGTCGGCGCGGCCGCCGCCGCCCCCATGCGCCGGCCCTCGACGAGGTCCCGCTGGCTTTCGGCCATGCGTTGAAGATTGTAGGCGTTGGCGCAGCCGGGCGGCAGGTGGGAGCCGACGCCGGTGACGATCGTCAGATTGGTCGCAGCGGCAGAACGGTCGTCATCGACCGGTTGGTTCAGACATGCATTGGGAGCAAGGATGGAGCCGCCGACGCCCTTCTGCGAGCCGCCGGTGTCGGTCGAAACATAGCTGTAGCCGGGAGAATATTCCTGCGGCTGCTGCCGGCCGTTCGCGCAGCCGACCAGAAGCAGCACCGGAAGAACAGAGCACAATGCGATGCGAAATGTCATGTCCGGTTCCCCGCTACTTGATGATCAGGCCCATCGCCGATGCGTCATTGGCGCGCTTCCTGTGGCGCTTGGCCGCCGGACGATCGAGCGGCGTGGCGAGGCTGTCGCGCACCGGCTCGACCAGATAGGGCGTGATCAGGATCACCAGTTCCGTCTCCTCGCGCTGGAAGCGCTGTGACTGAAAAAGCGGGCCAAGCACTGGCACATCGCCGAGAACCGGAAACTTTTCCAGATTACGCGAGGTCCGCTGCTGGAAAAGACCGGCGATCGCAAAGGTCTGGCCGCTCGCCACTTCGACCGTGGTGTCAGCCCTGCGCACGACGAAACTCGGCATGGCAAAGCCATTGGCGCTGACTGAACCTGCTTCCGACAAGGAACTGACTTCCGGCTGAACATGGAGCGCAATGCGATCGCGGCCGATCAGCGTAGGGGTGAACCCGAGGGAAACGCCGAACGACTTGTATTGAACGGTAACGACGTCCGTTCCTTGCGGAATCGGAACCGGGATTTCGCCGCCGGCAAGAAAGCTCGCGGTCTGACCGGTCATCGCTGTCAGGTTCGGTTCGGCCAGTATCTTGACAACGCCGTTGCGTTGCAGCGCTTCGATGAGAATGTCGAAGTTGATGCCCTGCGCCTGGTCCATGCTCAAACCAAGATTGCCGGTGCCGGAGGGCACGCCATTGTCCTGGAACATGTTGAACTCAAAACCGCCGCTCCTGTATCCGACAGACCAGTCGACGCCGTAGGACTGCAGCTCAGTGCGCGAGACTTCGGCGAAACGGACCCGGATATTGACCTGCTGCGACCCCTGCACGGTCATGTTGTTCAGCGGCGGCTGTTCCGGCGGCGAGAAGGTGCGGGCGATATTGTCGACATCCGTTGCCTCCTCGACGCCTCCTGCCTCGCCGGTCGCAACAATGCGGGTCCCGAAAATCGAGAGATTTGTTGCCGAGTTCGGCTGCATTGCGTCTTTCGCTTCGTTGGCAGGCGTGACATCGGGGGTGACGCGGAACTGGGCCGTTGCCTCGACCCGCTCATTGGCCGTGATTGCAATGAGGTTGGTCAGGCCGGGCTTCAGGCCGAAGACATAGACCATCCCCGGCGACACGACCTGAAGGTCGGCGATCGTGGTGTCGGCGATCAGGACGGATTCAACGGGTTCATTGAAACGCAGCAGGCGTCCATGCCCGACCGGCAGGTCGACCGTTGGTCGGCTCGGCAATGGCGACACATCCTGTGCCATCGCGTCGGCATGTGTGAACAAGAACGCCAGCAAGACGCCAACCGTCGCGATAGCGAGCCAGCGCATCCGCCCGGCGAAAGTGGCGGATCGAACGCCTGCTGCGGTATCGTGAATTGTCATGCCGTTCCCCTCTTGAGCATGTAGTTCCCCCAATTGTCCCAATCCGCCCGGCTGGCATCATGAGGCTGCCTCTTGTCCGGCTTTCGCCTCAGCCGATGGCAGCGACCGAGAGACGTTGCGTGCCACGCCCGAGCGGCCGGATATCGTGGCCAATGGCTGGACGTTGAATTCCTGTGCGATTTCCCCGAAGGACAGAACCGGAAGTTCGATGGCATTGTGCGTGAGCAGGCTTCGCATATGACGGCGTACATCCATCGCCGCGAGGACGACGGGTGAGACATCGGTGGCGTTCTGCGACAAGGCTCGTTCGATTTCGGCGATCAATGCCTGTAGATCGTCATCCGAAAGGTTCAGGAACGTGCCGGTCGATGTGCTTTGCACCGCGTTTCGCAGGATATCCTCGGCCGAGCGCTGCAGAACATAGGCTGCGATGATGTTGTTACGGCCAGCGAAGCGGAAGCTGATCTGGCGTTTCAAGGACTTGCGGATATATTCCGTAAGCAGAACGACGTCCTGTTCGCGTTGACCCCATTCGATCAGCGCTTCGAGGATCAGGCGCAGGTTGCGGATCGGCACGTTTTCGCCGACAAGTCGCCGAAGCACCTCCGCGATTTTCTGCAGCGGCACGATCTCCTGCGCCTGTCTGACCAGATCCGCATAGTCCGGCTCCATGTCCGACAACAGCCTGCGCGTTTCCTGGATCCCGACGAAATGGCCGGCATAGAGCCGAAGTGCATTTCCGGTCCATTTTGCCGCTGTTTGCGCCGGCGTGGAGAAGACGAAGCCGGCTTCCTTCAACGCCGAAAGGTGGCGATCATCGACCCACATGAATTTGCGCCGACCGGCAATCGGAGAGCCCTTTTCGTAAGTCACATCGAGCAGATCGAGATGCGTTGGGTCCGCTTCGACAAGAACGCGGTCGGCGGGGATTTCAACATCCAGGATGGGTGCGCCCTCCAGATCGATGCGCATGCTTCTCGCTGAAAGCTTCTCGTCGACCTGCAGGCCGATAGCCGGAACGTCGACACCGAGATCGCTGAAAAGCTCGCGGCGCACGCCATCAGCGAGCGTGGCGAATTCGGGTTCCGGGACCGAGCGTCCGAGTTCGGTCCCGAAGCGTGCGACGATGCGGGATGAAGAAGGCAGTGTTCCGACGGCCGTTGATGAAAGCGATGCCGGTTTGCCGGCTTGTTCGGCCACCGCGATCTGGCCGATATCGCTGAGCTCGGATTCCCCCGCGGTACGGCGATTGATCGCATAGGCGCCCGCGCCGAAGCAGGCACCAAGGATCAGGAACACAAGGGACGGAAAACCCGGCACTATGGCCAGTCCGACCATGATCACCGCGGCGAGTGCGAGTGCACGGGGGTCGCGCAGCAGCTGGCTGGTTATTTGCTTGCCAAGGTCGCTCGTGCCGTCCGAGCTGCCGACACGCGTCACCATCGTGCCGGCGGCCACGGCGACAAGCAGTGCCGGTATCTGCGCGATCAGCCCGTCACCCACCGTGAGCAGTGAGTAGGTAACGGCGGCGTCGCCCAGCGACATATCGTGCTGCAGCGTTCCGATCGCGAAACCGCCGATCAAATTGACCAGAATGATGACAATGCCGGCGATGACGTCGCCCTTGACGAATTTCATGGCGCCATCCATCGCGCCAAACAACTGGCTTTCACGCTCAAGCTGCTGGCGAAGCCGGCGTGCCTCCGCCTGATCGATGTCTCCGTTGCGCAACTCCGCATCGATGCTCATCTGCTTGCCGGGCAGCGCATCGAGCGTAAAGCGCGCGGCAACTTCGGCAACGCGTTCCGCACCCCGCGCAACCACGATGAACTGCGCAACGGTGATGATCAGGAAGATCACCAGGCCCACGGCAATACTGCCGCCGACGACGAAACTACCGAAGGCGGAAACGATCTCGCCTGCGTCGGCCTGGAGGAGGATCAGTCGCGTGGTCGTGATCGTGATCGCCAGCCGGAACAAGGTGGCGATGAGGATGACCGATGGCAGCGACGAGAACTGGAGCGGATGAGAAACATAAAACGAAGCCAGCAGGATAAGCACGCTGACGGCGATATTGGCGGTGATGAGAATGTCGACGAGGAAGGTCGGCAATGGAATGAGCATCATCACCACTGCAACGAGCATCAGGATGGCAATGACCAGATCGCTACGGCGTGACAGCTTGGCAAGGAACTGCAGAAGGCGTTCCGATACCGTCATTCGGCGGCTCGATGCGACAGGAAGCTCCGCAAGGCATTGTGCGCCTCGGCCTTGCGGCCGGCCACAATCAACGCGCGGCTCTTCAGCAACGCCAGCGTCGGGTGGTCCATTCCCTCGAGCGTCTCCAGCCTGGCAATGGTGGCAAGCGCCTTGTCCGCTTCGCCATCGAGTATGAGCAGATGCGCCAGCGTGCGCAGAACGCCGGCATTTCCCGGCGACAGCTGCGCCGCGATAAGCAGATATGCCGCGCCCCGCTTTGCCTGCCCGTGACACCCGTAGAGATAGCCCAGGACATGCAGCAGATGCACTGTGTCATGCGGATCAGTCAGGTTTCGATTCCTTCCTGTATCCGGCCAAGCAGATCGCGATGACGCTCGATTTCATCCTCCATCAGCGTTCTGGCAAGTGTCTTGAGTGGCTCGCCTCCCTCAAGGCCGGGAACCAGATGCGTTACAAAATGCTGGAGAATGGGTACCGAGCGACGCAGGATTGCAGGCTCGGGAATACCAGGCATGACGAAGTTGATGAGCGCCTCGTCGAGCGATTCGCCCGCCGTACCCCGAGAGGACTGGAATTCCGCGGTTCCTGGCTTTTCCGTACCAGCGGCCGATGTCGTCCCCGGGGCCCGGCTTGCGGCCTTGTCGACGCCGTTCATCCGCCGACGGCTGATTGCCTGACCACGCACGCCTTCCGCCTGCCGCACCTCGCGGCCGGTTGTATCCATCCTTGCCGTATCGAAACGCGGGCCTTCAAGCCGGCGGTTCACGGATATTTCAGCGCGACCGTGGCGCCGCCCTTCGTCAGGAGAAGTTCCGTCTCGCCAATGCGCTTGACGGTCCAGCCGTCATTGGTGAATGCGCCTTCATGATAGCGTGCGCCGTCGGTGGCGATGACATAGGGCCGCTCGCCATACCAGATCGCCTGCAGCCTCAGGCGCGGAGCTTGCTCGGCGTTGCCGATCATGACATTGGAGGCGAGGGTGAGGTGCGCGCCGAACGCCTGGTCGAACCAGGATTGCGTTTCGGTCCAGGCAGCATTCTTGTCATTGGCGATCATGCCCGAGACCACGAGCCGTCCAGGTGATTGCTGAACGGTCAATGTGCTTATGCCGGATTGCTCGAGGCGCAGCTTGAGCTGGCGTTCCGCGTCGGCGGCACTGGGTGTCGGCGATGAATCGTCCAGAACACTCTGCCCGGCCTCGCCAGCGAGGGCCAACGTGATCGGTTTATCGACCTGAGCGGACAGCTTTTTGCCAATGTCCGGCTCGGCGAAGGAGAACCCATTGGCGGCGACGGAAACAGCGAAGACAGCAAAGAGAACGCTGCCTGCAACCAGCAGGGGGCGATTGGAAACAGACCAGCGATTCGGCGGGCGTTCCGGGTTAACCAGCCGGATATGGGCATCGCCGAGGCTCATCGACAGCGGCAGCTTGCAGCGGCGGCCCTGGCCTTCACGGATGATCTCGCCGGTGGCGAGCGTGACATCGCCGCCGACGGCTTCGATTTCAATCTGGCTGCCCTTGCGCCGCAACCTTGCGTGGACCGGCGCGATGCCGGCGTCCCTAAGGACTATTTCGGACTCCGTGCTGGAGCCGACCGTATACAGAGGCTCGACCAGACTAAGTTGGGCGCCCGCGTGAAATCCCTGCGTTACGCTGAGCGCAACGGAATGTCGCGATGCCGGGGTGCGGCCGATAGCCCAATCTTTGCCGTTAGCCCAATCTTTGCCGTTAGAATGAGCGGTCATGCCACTTCATCTCCCGCTGATGACAATTCAGACGCAGCCTGGCAACGGCATCGAAACGTTCGTGCCGTGGACGTGCGCCGCCGGGTGCTTGCGGCGGCGCATGGTTCGAGAATCCCGCCTTAGGCCTTTTCGGCCGACTGGCCGAGCGTCCTCGCGGTGCTCATCAGCATGTCATGTTGGGACTTCGCGATCTCTTTTGTGATCTCGAGGCTAAACATGCGCTCCTGATGCTTGATCATCTTGTCCAGGTTCTGTTCCGGCGACCCGGCAGCGCCGGACGTAATGGGAGGGGTAGCCATCGTTGTCTCCTTGAGGGACCATTCAAGTTACAAACTCCGGAATCACGTCGACGCGATCCGGCAGGTTGCGAAAGCAGCTTAAGGCAGCGTGATCGAAAATGAAAGTCCACTTGGAATATATGAACCAGTTAGGTTCCAACTGTTGCATTGCCACCATTGGAGGAGTAACCTGCCATCGGGGTAAATGGGGTATGGCAGAATGGAACAAGGTCCTTTGGCGGAGCTGTTGGTCGAACGGTTCGAGAATATGCCGCCGCAGCTGCGGGTCGCCGCGCGTTTCGTGCTGGACCATCCTAAGGATGTCGCACTGATGTCGATGCGCGAGCAGGCGCATCAGGCCGGCGTTTCGCACAGCACGATGATGCGGTTGGCGCGATGGCTTGGCCTTGAAGGCTATGAGGATATGCGCAGTCTTTATGCGCGCGCGCTGCGTGAGACAGGCGCCGGTGAGCCGGTGCGACGGGGTGCCGACCAGGGTGGCGTTCCCGGATATTCGACTGCAGGGGTTGTCGCCGACACGCTCGCGGCGCAGGTTTCAAGTCTGGGTGAGTACGGCAATGCCTCGCAATTCATCGCCGCCGCAGACCTCCTTGCACGATCACGCAATCTGTTTGGTCTCGGCGCGCGCTCCGGTTATCCGGTCGCCAGCCACTTCGTTCACATCATGTCGTTTCTGGCTGGCGGCGACCGCAAGGTGACGCTTGTCGGCGAGATGGGCGGACATGGTCTGGATGCCTTGCAGGGCGCGGGACGCGGCGACGTGCTCCTTGCTGTGGGCATGTCGCCTTATGAACGAACGACGATCGACGTGGCGCGCCAGTCGGCCAGGCAGGGTGTCGGCGTGGTGGCAATCACCGACAGCAGCGTGTCGCCGCTGGCCCGGATCGCGCGGGAGACCATCATCGTTACGGCAAATTCGCAGTCGTTCTTTCGCAGCATGGCGCCGGCGTTCGCCGCCGTCGAGATTCTGGCGGCACTGACGGCTGTGCAGTCTGAAGTGAATGCTGCCGAACGAGTAAGACAGTCGGAAAAGCAACTCGCTGCTTTCGGCATTTATTGGAAGCCGCCCCGGTAAGCTTCTGGGGCTTCCACTGTCGGGCGCGGGGGCGTTGACGGCAGGCAGACTGCCTGAACCAGGACTGGACCGGCTCCGGAGGTTGTTTGATGATCCGCCCGATTAACACCGTCAAGCCGCCGCCGCCGCCCAGGGTCGATCCAAAGGCCAATGCCGAGCAGATTACGCGGCTGCAGGCGGAAGCCACGAAATTGCAAAATGAAATCCGGCTCGCCAACAAGATGGGCGAGGCCGACGCGGCCGCGGGCGCCCGCCAGCGGCTGACGCAGGTCAATGCGGATCTGACGACGGCGCAGCCGACTGCCCCGTCGCCACAGTCGACCGCCCCGGCGCAGCCAGGACCGGAGCTGCCTGCCGCGGTCACCACGGCAAACGGCAATGGCGGCGCCACCGCCGCGCCGGCGCTTTTCACGCAGGATCTCGGCGGCGCGCCAAACCTCGTTGTTTCGCCGGAAGTCAAGGCGCAGGAAGTCAAAGCGCTGGAAGTCAAGGCGCCGAAAGTCGAGGCGCCGAACGCCAAGGCGAACGACATCCTCAAGGCGATCGAGGGCGGCAAAAGCATCGACAACATCGCCGCCGAGCAGCACATGGCTCCCGAGGATGTGGTGGCGGCTCTGAATGCCGGCGGCATGACGGCGGTAGCGACCGAGCACGCCAACGGCGACACCCGCACGGTGGTGATCACCGTTGGAGACCGCACGATCACCGAAAACCAGGATTATCATCACGGCGGCTACTACACCGAAGAGACCGGCCCCGACATGCAGGCGACTTCATCGCCGATCCGTGACGATCTCGGCCGCAAGGAAACCACCAGTGTCGACGCGCAGACCGGCGCGATCACGACGACGCTCGTGGACGATCTCGGCGACGGCGCGGTCACCGAACGCACGTCGAACCCGCAGACCGGCATCACCACCACCACCCACACGGCTGCCGACGGTACCGTCACGGTGGAGAAGGCCCTGCCGAACGGCGCAAAGGTTGAGACGGTAACGCCCAACAACAGCGTCGCCTTGCCGGTAACCACGGTCACGGGGCCGGATGGCGACGAAGTAATCCTGGCGCAGACCCAGACTGCCGACGGCTCGGGCGCGGCGTCGATCCAGGAGCAGCTTGCCGAGGGCATGAGCATCGAGGAGATCGCCGAGGCGAGCGATCTCACGCCCGAGCAGGTGATCGCCGAGCTGAACGCCGCCGGCCTCGAGGTGACGCAGGGCGGCGACCCGGGCGAAACCCTGCAGATCGTCGTCACGGATCCGGAGACCGGCAAGACGGTCACCTACAACAACGACTACCAACACGGTTCGACTTCGGTGACGACCATCGAGGGGAATACCGAGACGACCGATACGGTCGACGGCAATGGCAGGACCAGCCACACCGAGCGCAACACCGAGACCGGCGAGCAGACCACCACCATCGTCGACCCTAAGAACAACACCGAAACGACGATCGTCGTCGACAAGGACGGCCGGCGCACCGAGACCATTGTCGAGACGCTGGGGGATGGCGAGCCGATCGATTACGAGGTCCAACCCGGTGACAATCTGAGCGACATCGCCGAGGCGCATGGTGTGACGCTGGAGGATCTCGCCGAGAGCAATCCGGAGCTGTTCACCTCTCCGCGCGATCCCGACCTTATTCATCCCGGGGAAACCGTGGTGATCGAGGGCGGTACCAACACCACCGTCGAGGTGACGTTCAACGGCTATACAATGACCACGTCGCCGGACGGCAAGATCACGCTGACCAACGCAACGACCGGCGCCGTCACCGATATCGCGGCCGGCACCGCGCAACAGGCGCTCGCCGAGCTGCTGCTGGACATCAACCCGAACAGCAGTGACCCGCAACAGGCCAAGGAAGACCAGATACTCAAGACGATACTGGACGGCATATTCGGCGGAGCGACGCCAGAGCTGACCACGGAGGCGCTTGAAAAGCAGCAGGCCGTGGTCGCTGCAATGGAATTGTATGGTCCGGGACAGGACGCAACCGGCGCGACTCTCGACGGTGGCCCCACGTCGGTTGGTCCCTACGGCAACCCACCGTCACCCACGGCTCCTTCGGGCGGGAAGTGGGTGCCATTGCTGGTCGACGGGAGCTGGAAATGGTTCGACCCGGAGGTGGCCAAGGCGATCGCAGCCGAGAACGTGGCGATTGCGAACTTCGGTGAGGCAGAAGCAAAGGCTGCGCAGAGCGCGGCACAGCTCGACGTCTATGCGCTGGACCCTGAATTCAAGTACGCCATGGACGGTGCCGAGTCAACGCTCGACAAGGCGTTGGCGCCTTATGGACTGGATTGGAAGCCGCCCGAGCCGAAGGGCACACTGGCAGATGCGCAAAGCCGGTTGATCCTCGCCAACAACGCGCTTGAAAGCGCCAGCACCGCCCGGGCCGAATACGAGCAGGGCCAGACGTCACTTCTCGAAGCGATCGACAAACAGGTAGACCTGCCGACGCTCAGCGATCCCAACCAGACGGCTGTCAGCAGCCCGGACGGCCCCAGTGCCGAGGAAACCAACCAACAAGGAAAGGCCGCGCACGCGGAGGTCGCCGAGCTCTTTACAACCGTTTCGCTACACACCGCCAACGGCAACAAGGCCACGATCGATCAAATGATCAGCTCGACCGAGCTGGAGCTGAAGCTTACCGATGCCAAGCCTGGAAGCCCAGAATACACGGCCATCGAAGAGCGGCTTGAAGGTCTGCAAACGCTCCGGGGGGCCGCGGCCAATCAGGTGACCCTGGCCGAGGCATATCAGGAGTATGGGGTTGCACAGGCACAGGCGGCGGATCTTGCCGTAACCATGGAGCCTCTCAAGCAGCAACTGCTTGCGCAGGCGCAGGAAAGAAACCCGCACCATTTCGATTGGGAAGGCTATACCAATGGACATGGTGACTTTACCGGCAAGATAAAATCGCAGGACATCATTGAGGAGAACGGTCAGCTCTATGTCGTTACCGAATATGAGAACGCCACTTTCACCGACGAGAACGGTGATGACACCAACATACATAAATCTGCCCTGACATATGACCTCAACGACGAGGGTATCAGGGAAGATTTCCGCAACGATTCGCTCAACAAGCAGTGGCAGGAGATGCTGGCCTCGACGCAGGACCTATCGGCGCCGGTATGCACAGCCAATGCAAACGGATCGCAATCGGCGCTGGACGCTGCCAGGTCGAAGATTGTCGGCGTGCAGGTCGACCAGCTTGATGCCGGGCTGAGAGATGCGAAGACGGCGCTCGCCGATGCGACGACGGCACGCGACCAGGCGATTACCGACTACGGGCCGGGGACCGTAGAGGCGCCCGCCGGCACGCTCAAGCCGGGCGAGACGGCGGTGAAGATCACGGTGAACGGCCGCGACCTGTGGGTCGCGCCGGAGGTTGCCGCGGCCTATGAAGAGCAGGGGCCGGGCGCGATCGGCGACAGCGGCAAGTGGGTCCAGATCGAGATGGACGGCCAGAAGCTGTGGGTGCACCCCGAACTTGCGGCCGCGGAAATCGATCGAGGCCAAGCGGAGACCGAAAAGAACCAATTGGAGGACTGGGAAGAAAACGTGCGGCCGGCGATGGTGGCGGGGCGCGACTGGTACGCTTTTTCCGCAAGCCACCCCAAACTTCTCGAATACGGTTCCGCCGATCATGAGGCGAAAGTCAAGTACGAGTATTTTGAAGAACACAAGGACCAGGCGCTGGCTGGATATCAGGTCCAGTTGGAGAACCTCTACGAGGCCGGCTTCACCGGCGAATACGAGACATATACGCCGGACCAACTCAGCACTGCCGTTGGTCAGACCCTCGGGCCCGAGGCAGACGTCCAAAAGGTCACCGAAGAAATCACCGAGCGCGGCGGCGACGACGCCGAGGTCAAGATCGTGCCGATCTTCTCCCTCGACGGCGGGAAGGAATCGACGACGGCTTTGTTCGCGATCAAGAGCGGCGGCGACGAAATCGGCTATGTCGACAGCTTGGGCAAATATTACAGCACCTTCGATGAATTCCAGCACGAGAATCGCATCTTCAGCGAGAAGGGCAATCTGGTCATGGCCAAGGGCGGCGACATGTCGCTCGGCGAGGATGGTTTTTCGCTCGACGAACTGGAAGTGGCCGACGCACGCAAAGTGGATTTCTGGGACAAAGCTACCGACATTGGTCTTGGCATCGTCGCCGGTGTCTCCACCGTCGTCTCGTTCGTGCCGGGTGGCCAATGGGCGATTCCCATCGCGATCGGCTCCGGTTCAATCCTTGGCGGCAAGGCTCTGATCAAAGAGGGTGATCACCTCCTGCAGGGCGGCGACTTCGACAGCCAGTCGGGTTGGAATATCGCCACCGGCGTAACTGCGTTCCTGCCCGTGGGCGCGGGTGCCCTGCGCACATTCGGCTTGGCAAAGACAAGCCTGTCCAGATCCCAGGCTTTCGCGGGCGGCTTCGGGATGACCCGCATGAAGGATGCCAGCTGGGGCATCGGCAGATTCCAGGTGAACGTAGAGGAGGCCTCTTATGCTGGTAAGGTTTCGGAGTTCATGCAAAGCGGCAACAGGCTGACCAACGCTGCGTGGGGCCTCGATGCCGGCGCCGTGGTTACCGGTGTTCCGTTGCTCGGCAAATCGGTGGAAGATCTGGCGGCGCATGGCGGCGAGATGTCCCTGCTCGAGCTCGCGAACGCAGTCGTGGGCATAGGCGTCGGCACTGTCGGCACGGGGCTGGGCGGCCGTTCGCTGTTGTCCAACATGCCTGGAACGGGCGGTACCCGGAGCGGAACTTTTCCGGATTCGGGGCCGCAACCGCGGGCCGTCTACGAGATGGGCGCTGACGGTGTCTACAGGCCGACCGGCGAGCAGGTCATGCCGGACCCGGATGAGATCATCATCGACGGCGATGTGGCCGGCGAAACATCCGGCCAGCAGGGAGCCGGTTTCAGCGCCCGGGACGGGTTTGACAACACGGGAGGGGCTGACGGTCCAACCGGTCCACGGGCGCTGCCGGCCGGCGAGTCCGACGGTCCGAACCCGCCGCCGCCCACGGGCGGCAAAGGTGATCCATCAGGCGACGGACAATCATCGAGGCCGATGGTTGTGCATGAGCAAGGCACCGACGGCGTCTATCGCCCGACCGACAAGCTGGTCTTCCACGATCCCAGTCACTCCGTTATCGAGGGGACGGTTATCAACGTCCACGATGAACGGCCGAGCGCCCCGGGTGAGCGCGGCGATCCCGAGAATGCCAGCGACCGAGACGCCCAGGGAGCGCGTGAGCAGAATGTGCGCGTCCCCGCCGACGGCGATCCGATTGTGGTTCCGCCGGTCCGCGGCGATGGAACGACGCGCCCGGCCGAGAGCGGCTTGCGGCTCGTCTGGGACCCGGCGACCAAGACGTTCACCGGCATGCCAAGCCCCAATCCCGCGGAATACGTCTACACCAGCGGCAAGGATCCGCAGCAGACGGGCTACCTCGACGGCGCACGCCCTTCCGACCCGGCCGTGCTGGCCACCCCGGACGAGGTCCTGCTCCAGTCCGAAACGGAAACACGCGGGGCGGAAGGCAGCCGCCCGTTGATGCGCTACACTCTCGGCAACCGCCATACCGGCGAGATGCTGGTCGATTTCAACCTGCCGGAAGGCCAGAGGGTTGTCGCCATACCCGAACCCAAGGCGATCACGGCGGCGCCGGAGCCGGTGCCGGCTCCTGTCGAGCTCGACCCTTCCTTGCCGGTTCTTTATCTCGGCGCCGATGGCCGCTGGACAGCCGATAAGGCCCGCACCGAGCCACCGCCCGTGACGGACACCGAGCACCCTAGCCCGGTTCGGCCCGACGGCACGCCGATCATCAACAATCGCTCGTCAAACCCGTACAGCTTCGGCCAGACGTTCACTGCAGTCAAAGCCGGCCTGCGGCGCATCGGCACGCGTTACCTGAACACCGAGCCTCGCTATGATTATCCGAAGCTCGGCGAACTGGTCGACAGCATCTATCACCGGCCGGTTCCGCAGGACGGCGTCACCGCCGGACAGGACATCTATGTCGAGGCCGGCGGCGAATACCTGCCGGCCAAGGTCGTCGTCGCCGGCCCGCAGGCGAGCATGACCCGCGACATCGTCCCATTGGGCGAGCATGCGACGGATGCCGGCTACCTGGGTTCCGGCCCGACCGTCGAACGCGCCAAGCGCGGGTCGATAACCACGCCGAACGGCCAGCTCAGGGTCAACACCCCGGCACGGGAAGTCCATGCGTTCGATCCTGCCAAGAATCCGGAAGTCAGCCGTCGCTCGGCGCTCGGCGAAACCATGGCCACGACCTTGCCGGCGCTTCCCGACGATGCGGCAACGCCCGCGCCGATATGGACGCCCGAGCAGCTGCAACTCGTCGGCGATTACCTCAATTCTCTCGAACGCTCCAGCGATCCTGTCGTCCGCGATGCGGTGACCATGACCAGAGTGCAACTCGGGGGCAGGGCCTTGCCTCAGTCCGGCACGGACATGACGCCGGCCCAGCATCATGCGCTTGTCGAAATGCTCAACGCCGACCACAACAGCCCGTTCACCGGCTCCAAGCCGGCGGGCCAGCTTTCGATGAACGGCCTGACGACCCTCCAGGTGTTCAGCGCACAGGGCAAGCTGCCGCATCTGTCGCCGGGAGAAGTGATCGACCAACTCAGCCTGTCGTCCGACGCCAGGCTGCCCCGCGGGGAGCAGTCCCTTACCGCAGGGGCGCTGCCAAGAAAAGCCGGCTGGACCGATGCCGGCCGTGGCATCGTCGGCGATTACCTCAAGGCTGCATCAGGCTCCACCGATCCGAACCTTGCCGCCGCGGCAAATGCCGCCTCGCCGTTTTTCAAGGGGCGCGCCACCAAGCCCGGCAAGGCCGTGACTGCCGCGCAGCAGGATGCGCTCATGCAGGTCCTGGCGGCCGACAGTGGCAGCACGTGGGTTTTCGGTCCGAAGCTTCAGCCGGGCTCTTCGTTCAAACCCGCCGGCAAGCTTTCGCCGGAAGGCCGCTACAATGAGGAGGTCCTGTCCGGCCACGACACCTGGACGTCGTATCTTTGGCGAGAGATGCGCGGTTACGCCGCCAACCAGCAGAAATCTGCGGACCCCGCGGTCCAGTCGCTCGCGCACGCGCTGGAGAACGCGCTGCCTGCAAGCAAGCCCAGGGCCGGGACCGAGATCAACAGCGAGGTGCCCGTCCTGCTGGAGCGGTTGCTGGATGCCGACAAGGCGAGTTCGTGGCGCGCCCCGACATTCTTCACCGATGCACAAGGGGTCTGGCGGTCCGACCGCGCCACTGTCTCCTGGTTCCTGCAGGAACACGAAGCCAATGTCCTGGGCGGCCCCGTGCTGAACGACGGGGTGACCAACGGCGCCTTGCTGGCTGCCGGGTGGATCCTCGGCCCCGACGGCCGCACGATCACGCTCGGCGGATCGATGCTCGGCATCGGCCTCAAAGTGCCGCTGCCCAGCCGTCAGGTCTATGGCGAACTCAGCCTGAAGAACAACGGCCCCGACGGCGGCACAGGCTTCCTGCTCCCGGTCCATCCCAACGATGCGAAGGGCCAGAAACTCTTCGTCAATGGATACCGGCCGAATTTCGCTTATGATGAGGCGGCGGCTCCCTCCGCCCAGTGGGTCGCATCGGCGCCGATGCTGTCGAAGAACACGTTCCAGAACGAAAAAGCCGCTGGCGTTTCACTATCCATCTTTGGCTTCTCTCTGAGCGGGGCCTACGTCAATCGCACGCTGCGCTATCTCGGCGGCGAAGGCGGCCGGCCGGGATATACGCACAGGGAGCCTGGCCCGCTCAGTCAACGGGCAGCCTCTTTCTGGGAGGAGGCGGCGAGAGGTGGCGCCAGCCACTATAGCTCCGAAGGCAAGGTGCCGGGTTTCGAGGATCGTCTCCTCTACCGCAACTACAACGTCATGGCGCCCTTCGGAGGCGGCAAGGAACCCTGGCGCGGCACCCCCGCCTTCGAGGGCGTCCCGCGCGAGACGGGCGCCGGGCCGCTCAACCGCCTGGACCGCAAGGACCACGGCGCCGGTCTCGCCCTGAACTATGGGCCATTGCCGCTAACGACGGTGGAACTCGGCTCGGTGAGGAAGGATGTTGTCCCGCATGCCCGTACCGCCCGCGCCCATCCCGGATCCTCCGAAGGCGCGCAAAAGGTTTTCTCCGCGCTGGAGACTTCGGGGGGGCGACTGACGCCGGACGTTCTGCAGCATCTCGACGCCTATCTCGCAGAGGTTGCGGCATCGCCGCACGGCGATTTAAAGTTCGCTGGTCAGCGCGTGTTGGATGTGTTCCCGGAACTGGGCGTGGCGCCATATCCGGACCAACTCGCCGGCGGACGGCCAGACGGCAGGAGCCGGCCAGCATGGAAAGCGTTGCGGCAACAGTTGGACCAGCAGGCCCGCAGCGAGCTGACGCCCACGCAGGCGCATTACCTCAACCGGCTGCTCGAACAGGATGTGCTGCACAATTCGCCGCCGACCCCGCCGGCACAGGGCTCGGGCAGGCCGGATGGAACCCCGCCGCCACTGGGCCTGGGGCCGTCGGATGACACCCCTCCGGCACTGGGCCCGGGGTCGTCGGAAAAAACGGTTCGGATCGTGGACGAGAATGGCGAAACGGCCACCGTGAGGTATCTCGGGACGCCGCCCAAGAGCGCGGAGAACGTATATGTGCCGCCTGCGGATGGTCCGCAACTCCGCGGCGACGACCCGACCTTGGCTCACAAGTCGCATATTCTGCATCGCGATCCGGAAACCGGGGAGCCGGTGGTGCTGCCCTGGATACGTGGGGCTTCCGATGACCATGTGCCGGGGAGCCTTCCCGAGGAAGGCAATCTGCCCGTCGACGGCGCCGGCGACCCCGCAAGACCCTTGCGCGGCAATGTCGGCCCCTATGTTTTCCGCGCCGATACACGCGCGCCGAGCGAGATCAGGGACGCCGGCGGCTTCTCGCCGCCGCCGCCGACCGGAATCTGGGTGGACAATCCGCAAGGCATCGTCCTGAGCAACTATGTGCTGGGCAATACCCATGGCCGTTTCGTTGGCACCAGCCAGTCGATCTCGGGCGCCAAGGCTTTCGTTTCGGAAGAGTCACGGGCCGCGCGGCAGCAGGGCCATACCTATCTCTACACGCTCAATCCGAGTAGACCGCGCCTCCACGTCCCGACCGAGTTCGAGGCGATGGGCCGGCCGGTCAGCGACAGCATGGCCCGCGTCGACGAGACTGCAATCGACGGCAGCATACCATGGAACGAGGTCCATGGCTGGCGGATGATGGATCCGGACGGCAATTTCGTCGGTGAGTTCACGCGCAATGAGGATGCCGTCGCGCCTGGCGGATCGACACAAAAACGCCCGCAGGTGATCTTGCGGCCGGCCGACGAGTTCTGGGATGCGCCAGAACAGGCCGAAGCGCCGCCGCCGCCAGTGGCCGCGGTGGTCGGCCACGAAGCCCCGGCCGTGGCCGGCGAAACGCCGCCGACAGAGAATAGTGCTGCCGAAACGCCGACAGCCGCGACATGGCCGCCGGCGCCTGACCGGGGCAGGGCGGTTTTTAACCCCGTCAGCGGAAACATCATCAGCCTTGAGCTTCCGGCGAGTTTCGCCGCGGAGCCGGGATTTGCCGAACCTGTGCGGGCACCGACCGGGCCGGAGGTCAGAGCGCTTGCAGCCGATAAGATTGCCGGGCTGACCGGTCCGCAATTGCACGCCATCAAGCCGGAGAACATCGCCAAGCTGGCGCTTGAGCAGGTGGCTGCGCTGAGCCCCGAGCAGATCCGGCAGTTGACGTTCGATCAGCTTGCCGCGCTTCCACCGAAGCAGTTGCGGGCGCTGGGTGGCGAACAGCTCCAGGCGATCAGGCCAAGCAAATTGCAGGCTGTTGCCTCTGGCCGGATCACCGGCTTGCGGCCGGATCAGGTCGCGGCCTTCTCGCAAGAGCAACTCGCCGGATTGACCATCGAGCAGGTGCGCAAGCTGACGCCCGACCAGATCGCCAAGCTCAGTGACGAGCAGCGCAACGCCCTTACGCCGGAACAGGTCACCGCCATGCGGCCTGCCCAATTCAGCCATCTCAATGCCACCCAGTTTGCGGCGCTGGACCCAGCTCTCGTCGCGGCACGCAATCCTGCGACAATGGCAAAGCTGTCTCCACGCCACGTCTCGGCACTGACGCGGGAGCAGCTTGACGCTCTGACCATTCATCAGATCGAGGCGCTGACGAAACAGCAGATAGCGGCGCTGACGCCGAAGCAGCTTGGCGAGTTGAGCCCCGGCCAGTTGCGCAAGTTCACGCCCAGGCAATTTACTTGGATGTCGACGGAGCAAACTAACGCGCTTTCGGTGCTGCAGATGACCACTTATCGGGCGACCCACAAGAAGATCATGACGCCGGATCAAACTGCGGCCGTCGATCAGGCGCTGACCCTCGCCCGCATCAAGGAGAACGCGCAGTTGGTCGCGACCTTTGGTCCAATGGCCGGCTCCTCCTACACGGTATGGCAGATACTGCCACCGCATTGGGCCGCGACGGCTGCGGGCGTTGCGTTCGGCGTGCGCGGTGTCGTCTTCAGCGCGCAATCGGTCTTTCCGAACGCCACGGCAAATCACAAGCCGCTGGGACGCGCCCTCAATGCCGCGAGCGGGGCGTCGTTCATCTTCTCGTCTCCAGGCTCGGCCGCCGGGCTGCTGCGCGGCGACAATGTCTGGTTGAACGGCTCCTTCTCGCTGGGCAATGTGATCTACGGCACGAAATCCGCGCTGCAGTCGATCGCCGGACGGCCGGTGTTGCGGAACGTGGCCGAGCATCTGGCCGGTCCTGGTTATGTCTTCGGCTCCCTTCTCTACACGGCACAGAACCTGCACTCGCCGCTGGCCGCGACGGCGGGCGCCTTGTTCACCGTCGGCAGCGCCGAGTTCTGGGTGTCGGCCGCGCGCACCGATCTGCTCAACCGCCGGGCCGTGCCGAGGACGCCAGAGCAGATCGACGCCCGGGCAAAGTCCGACGCGCGCTGGGGGATCGCCGATCGCATCGCGCTTGGCGTGACCTTCGGCGTCGGCATGCTGCTGTTTGCCTGGGATACGCTGGACGACCAGCCATGGAACACCGGCAAGACGCCGCCGACCGAGCCGACCGCGCCGGGCGACGCACCTTCCGGCGTCGATGGCGCGCTACCGGACGAACAGACCGCGCCGGGTAACGATCCTTCCGGTGTCGAGGGCGCGCCGCCGGACGAACAGACCGAGCAGCCTGATCCCGGGACGCAAACCCCGCCGCAGGATTTCCCGCAACTCGCCGTGCTGGCCGATGACGGCCTGAACTTGCGGACCCAGCCTGACGGGGATTCGACCGTGGTGACGGTTCTGCAACCCGGGAGCTTCGTCGAGCAGACCGCCGCGCCTTCGGCAGACGAGTCAGGGGAGGCCTGGATACCGGTCGAAGGTTTCGGGCCGGACGGCGAAATGCATAGTGGCTGGGTTTCCGGCGATCATGTCGAGGCGCACGCCGACGGCAGCAGCAACCCTGCGGGCCGCACCAATCCAACGCTGGAGCAAGACGGCTACCAGTGGGTCGAGGTCAAGAACGGCGACAGCATTCGCCTGATCGCCAGGACCCATTCCGCGGATGTGGCCGAGACGGTGGTGCTCAACATGGACCATATAATGAGCCCGGATGTGATCTTCTCAGGCGACCGCATCTACCTGCCGGCCACCTTGGTCGGCTGAGAAACCGCGGGCCTGAGCTTGTCGGTTCTCGCAGCATAGGCATGCGCAACGCAGCCGGCCAGCTTTGCCGCCCGCTCCGCTATCGGATTGGAGGGTTCGGAAGAGTAGGAGGCGGTGAACTGTAGGTCTGACGGGTCCCATTCGCATTCGACGATGCGCAGTTTTCCGCTTGCGAGATAGTCCTGGACGACGCCCTCGGGCAGCGAGGCTATGCCGATTCCGTTGAGTGTCATCGTGATGGAAGCGGCCAGCGAGTTGGCCGGAAAGATGCGCGGCGTCTCCTCGAATTCGCCGGTGAGCTTGCGGTAGAGTTCGCTATAGGGTCGCGTGGTGCGCGCGTAGCTGATGATGGGAAACTGCATCAGGTCGTTCAGCGTCACCTTGCGCCGGTGAGGCAATTCCAGCTGCGGCGAGCAGACCCAGACAAGCGGAAAGGACGGCATCTCGATATTCTCGATGCTGTACTCCAGGACAGGGCCCATCAGCACCGCAAGATCGAGCCGGTGTGACATGAGTTCGTTGCGAAGGGTCGTCGTCGCATCGACGACGATATCGGTATCGACAAGCGGAAAGTTTGCCTTCAGTGCCGTGAGGAAATCCGGCAGCCAGGTGTGTACGATCGTTTCGGCGACCCCAAGCCTCAGCACCCTCGTCGTCTCTGAAGTCTCTGAAAGAGAGCTGGCCATCAGTTGCAGCCGCTCTGCGACACGCAGAACCCGTTGGGCAGGCGGCAGCAGCCGTTGTCCCTCGGCGGTGAGCCTGACCGTGCTGCTCTGTCGCTCGAACAGCTTGGCGCCAAGCGCTTCCTCCAGCCCAGCAATTCGGGTGGACACCGCCGGCTGCGTGGTGTTCAGGCGTTCAGCCGCCCTGCGAAAGCTTCCGAACGTCGCCACCAGGAGAAAGGTTTCGAGCTGCTTGATATTGAAAGGTATCACGACTGGGAATCACTCATTTGCGGCTTTCGGGAACGGCCATCAATGCCGCACAATGATCTGGCTGCCGATCTTCACGCGGTCATAAAGATCGATGACGTCGTCATTGGTCATGCGAATGCAACCGGAGGAGTTGGCCTGTCCGACGGTCCATGGCTGGTTGGTGCCGTGGACGCGATAAAGCGTGTTGCCGATATACAATGCGCGCGCGCCCAATGGATTGTTCGGTCCTCCCTCGACATGGGCAGGCAGGAAGCGGCCATTTGACGCTTCCCTGGATCGCATTTCGGCCGGCGGCCGCCAGTCCGGCCAGGTCTTCTTGCTCGAAATCGTGTCGCGGCCGGCCCACTCCAAGCCCTCCTTTCCAACGCCCACCGCGTATCGCAGCGCCCTTCCGTTGCCCAAAATGTAGTAAAGCCGCCGCTCCGTGGTGCTGATAACGATCGATCCCTTCGGTTGAGCCTCACTGAAATGCACGATCTTCCTGGGGGTTGCTGACCAGTCGTTCCGGGTTTCTCCATCGGAAGTCTGGTCGGGTGCGGAAGGGGAGACCAGCACATTTCTTGCCGGATCGTAAGTCCAGCTTCGTGGGTCATAACCGCTATTCGATTGGGCCTGCGCCGGCGCCATCGCGGCAATCGATAGGGCAGCGATCAGAAATGAACGCAACCTCTGGTTAAGGCGCGGGGCGACCCGGACTTTGCGTCCCGCAACCTTGACGGGAACAGGCAGGTTCGCAAGCAGGATGATGATTGCCGCCAAGACCGATCTCTTCTGCATCCAGGCGTCCAGCTGACGATCACCTGATTCCAGCGCGCACCATATCGCTTTGCAGGCGGTTCGCAACATTTGGCACCAAATGCTCGTGCGCAATCCAATTGGACTTCCAATTCTGCAATGTGCACGATAGAGTGAATCGGCGGGTAAATCATGAAACCAGCGACGCGGGCCATCGCTCGTGCGTCCCTTTGCGATAGGACCAATGTTGACGGGACGCGACACCTGCCATGCGGATCGGTTCTCGGGAGCCAGGGCTGCTTTTGTCGCCTGCGGTCTTGCGATGATCCTGGCGTTCGGCCTTGCCTCGTCGCAGGCCAATGCCGCCGAACCGCGCTGGCCTGCCGGCCCGTACAAATACATCACCGTCGATCAGTCGGTGGCCGGCGCGCTGGTCGAGCTAGGCCGCAACATGCGGGTGCCGATGCGTGTCAGCAAACTCGTAAAGGGTCGTTTAAGCGCCGGCATGCCGGTTGGGACGGCGCGCGAGTTCCTGCAGGAGATCTGCGATCGATACGGGCTGGTCTGGCATTTCGATGGCATCGTCATGAACGTCGCGACCGAAGCTGAGGTCCGGACGGAAATGATCGCGCTTGACGCCAACACGGCTGCCGGTGCGGAAGATCGGCTTTCGCGGCTGGGGGTCGTCGACCCGAAGTTTCCGATCAAGGTGTCCAGGCGAGACGATGTTGTCTCGGTATCGGGGCCGCCGTCCTATGTTGAACTTGTCAGGAAAACACTGGGAGTTCCTGCGGCGCCGAGCACGAAGCAGGATGTTGGCAAAGTTGTTCCGGTCCGCGTTTTCCGCGGCAGGCAGGCGGAGGCGCAGAATGTTCCCTCCGGCAAACCGAACTAAGCAAGCAGGAGGGCAGGTTCATGCAAATCGCGCCGATTGGAGCCCTGGAAGCCACGCTGGCGAACTTGACCACCAGCATGGCTTCGCAGCAGCAGATCACCGCCGGCACGACAGCGCAGCCGGGTAACCGGATGGTGGGTGCCAATCAGGAAAAACATGATGCCGCGAAGGTCAGTATGCCTGAACGCGGTGATGTCGCCGCGCGGGCAGGCCAGCAGGTGGCGCAGTCGTCTTCGGGAGCCAATCCGGCGATGGCCGGACAATCGTCCAAACTGGAAAAGACCGAGCCGATCGCCGAACACAAGCTGTTCGACTATCTGGCCGAGGTGGAGAAGGCTGGGGGCGGGGCGCTCACGGATCCGTCTGCATTGTTCGGTTCTGCGGTTCAGTCGCTGGAAGGGACCATGCAGCAGGTCCAGAAGGCCCTTGGCCAGGCAAATGCCCCCCAGGCAAATGCCACCGTGAGTGCTGAAACGGCCACCATGCAGGATGGCGCCGGCAAGACCGCCCCGTCAGGCAAGGCCCCGTCAGGCAAGGAAGACGAAAACGCCACCGCAAAAAATGCCGAGCAATTGCTCGAACGATCGATTTCGGTGATGTGGGCAGCCGCCAATCTCGAGGTGGTCACGAGCAGCGTAACGGCCGTTACGTCGTCTACCAGCACGCTGATCAAGCAACAGTAAGCCTACGGAGTGTTCGTGCACACGATAACCTTGCCGCGGCGGTCGACACTATTTGATCGATGCGGCGTCCGGTGCCGCGTCGCGCTCGTCGTGGTGAGCATGCTTGTGCTCCAGGCGTGCTCGGTTGAGCTGTATTCCGACCTCAACCAGCGGCAGGCCAACGAGATCGTGGCCACGCTGATGCGTCATGGCATCCCGGCCCAACGCGAGGCGGGCAAGGACGGCAAAATGACGGTTTCCGTACAGAAGGACCGTTTCGCCGAAGCCATGGCGATTCTCGACGAAAGCGGGTTACCCAAACAGGAATTCCAGACGCTCGGCGACGTGTTCAAGCGAGACGGGCTTGTATCCTCGCCGGTCGAGGAGCGTGCGACGATGATTTATGGCCTGAGCCAGGAACTGTCGCAGACGATTTCGGACATCGACGGCGTGCTTTCCGCGCGCGTTCATCTCGTCCTGCCCGAAAACGATCCGCTGAGACAGCGGCTGGTGCCATCGTCCGCCTCCGTTTTCATCCGCCATCGCGCATCCGTTCCGATGAATGAGCTGATCCCTCAGGTCAAGATGCTGGTGGCCAAAGGCATCGCCGGGCTGACTTATGACAATGTATCCGTCACGCTCATTCCGGTGACCGCGGCAGTTCCCGAGCACGCAACCGGCGAGCCAGGTTTCACGACGTTCCTCGGCCTCTGGCTGCATCCCGACAGCGTCGCCGCCGCGATGTGGCTGTTTTACGGCATGATGGCGGCTATAGCGGCGCTGGCTGCCCGCCTGGCTTACGTCCAGTGGTATCGACGACCCGGTGTTTATGCGCTCGACGCTTCGGCCATGCCGGTGAAGAAGACATGATCCAGACCGGCTCGAAGCAAACTGCCAGCCCGGAATGGCAGACATTCATGTCCAATCCCGCAGGCTATGCGGATGCGGCCCGGCTGGCGCAATGCTTTGACGGCACGATCGGCGAGGCTGCCTGCGAGCGTATGTTGCGGTCGCAGCGCCTGCATCAGCGATTGTCAGTGCTTCTGCTTGAGCGTTACGGCCTCAGCGGCGCCGTCTCCAACGAGCCAGCCGATGAGACAGACCTGGCGATTGCCTTGTCGTCGGGTGAGGAGTTGGAGGAACTAGCGCTTCGCGCCGGCGCGATCTACTGGGCCGGCAGTCTGGCCGCCGTCATCGATGGACGCCAGGCCGCCGCGTTGCAGGCAGCGCTCGGCGCGGAAATCTGCGCTTTCGCAGTCGCCAACCGCGATCTGGCCGGTCCAATGCAGCCGTTGGAGCCCCTGGAAGACATTTATGGTCGTGTCCATGCCGACGGCCTGCGTTGCCTTGGCGCCTGGTGTCAGGCGATGCCGGGCGAAACGAGCATGCGGGTCCGTCTCAAGCTGATGCCGCATGCGCTTGTGGACCAGCCGACAGCCGAACCATTTGCCGAAGCTGGTCCGGCGATTGTTCGACGGGCGATGGGTTAAGCGAGATGGTCGAACCAGGCAAAGCGACCACTACCGTGCCGAGGCGCCCCGTCGCCCGCATCCTGCGCGCCGCCGAGGCACGCGCCTGGCAGGATGGGCACGCTTTTCTCGACGAAGCCAGGCGTGATGCGCAGCAGTTGCGTGACGCCGCTCGGCGAGCCTATGCGGCCGAATATGCGCAGGGTTATGAAGACGGCAAGGCGCGAGGCGACGAGGATGCCGCGCGTCTGGTGAGCGAGACCGCGGTCAAGGTAGATCGCTATCTCGGTGGGCTGGAAGCCGAAATCATCAATCTGGCTCTCGATGTGGTCAGGCGAGTGCTGGGAGAATTCGACGCGAGCATGCTGGTCGCCAAGGCGGCCGCGCGGGCCGTCACTGAAATTCGCCGCGCCAAATATCTAAAAGTCCGACTTCATCCTGCTTCCGTTAACAGGGTTCGCGACGAACTGAACGCGGTCCTGCGCGAGAGTGACCTGGGCATGACGGTCGAGATCGATGTCGACGATACGCTGGCGACGGGCGCCTGCATCCTCTCGACCGACATTGCCGTCATCGACGCCAGCATCGAGGCACAGCTCAACGCCATTGCCGCTGCGATTTCATCAAAGGCCGAGGCGGCGGCATGACAAGTCCCGCCACCAAGCTCGAGAGCCGCCTCGCATCGATCGTTCCGAACCTGCGTTCCGGCCTGCGTGAAGATGCCAGCCGGCCGAGGAAAGGGCGTGTACGGCGGGTCACCGGCACGGTCATTCACGCGACCGTGGAGGAGGTTCGGATCGGCGAGATCTGCGAACTCCTCGATCCCAGGACCGGCACGGCGACCAAGGCGGAAGTCGTCGGGCTCATGGACGAGATGGCGATCCTTGTTCCGCTTGGCGATCTCACCGGCCTTTCAAGCCTCACCGAGGTCATTGCGACCGGAAAGACCCAGACGGTGCCTGTCGGGCCCGGCCTGCTTGGTCGGGTGATCAGCGCGTTCGGCGAGCCATTGGATGGCAAGCCGCTTGCGCCGGATGGCATTACCGGCAGCTATCCCGTCAACGCCTATCCGCCGTCGCCGCTGGAGCGCAGTTTGATTTCCGAGCCTATCCAGCTCGGAATCCGCGCCCTCGATGGGCTTCTCACCTGCGCGCGTGGGCAGCGCGTCGGCATCTTCGGCGAGCCTGGCGTCGGCAAGTCGATCCTGCTTTCGGATATCGTCAGCGGCACCGACGCAGATGTCGCCGTGGTTGCGCTTGTCGGCGAACGCGGACGTGAAGTGCGCGAATTCATCGAGCATCAGCTTGGGCCGGAAGGGCTGGCGCGCGCAGTCATCGTCGTCGCGACGTCCGACCGGCCGGCGATCGAGCGCGTCAAGGCCGCTTATGTGGCGACCAGCATTGCCGAATATTTTCGCGACCAGGGCAAGCATGTGTTGCTGGCAATGGACAACATCACGCGGTTTGCCCGTGCGCAGCGCGAGATTGGCCTCGCTTCAGGCGAGCCGCCGACGCGTCGCGGTTTCCCGTCTTCGCTTTTTGCAGTTCTGCCCCGATTGCTCGAGCGCTCAGGGCCTGGCCGCGTCGGCTCCATTACAAGCCTCTACAGCGTTCTTCTGGAGGGCGATGGCACGCTGGATCCGGTTGCCGAAGAAATCCAGGCGCTTCTCGACGGCCACGTCTTTCTGTCGAACGAACTTGCACAGCGCAATCATTTCCCGGCCATCGACGTGCTGCGCAGCCGCAGTCGGCTCATGGACACGGTGGTGCCGGCTGAGCATCGCTCGGACGCCGGCCGCTTGCGGGAGCTGCTCGCCCGCTACGCCGACGTCGAATTGCTGCTGCGCGTCGGCGAATACGAAAAGGGCCGCGATGCGGTGGCGGACGAGGCGGTGGCGAAGATCGACGCCATCAACGCCTTCCTGCGACAGCCGTCCGCCACCCACGAGACAATCGAGCAGACACGCGAACGCATGCGGGGGATCGTCAATGAAAGATCGTGACACGATCGCACGATTGCGCGACCTCAGGCGCCACGGTGAACAGCGCGCAAACGAATTGGTCATAAGGCGATACGCCGCTGCGCAGCGGGCCGCCGGGGCGGTTCGGGAGGCAGCCGCCGCGGTCAGCGAACACCTGCAGCACACAGCCGACGCTGAGGATGCAGCATTCGCTTCGCTTGTTGGGCAACCGGTGAAGGCCGCCAGCCTTTACCGGCTTCAGGGACAGTTCGAGAACGCCGCCAGGCAAACCGAGCAGCTCCGGGAAAACCAGAAGATGGCCGGCGTCACCGAGCAACGAAGCAAAACCGAGTTATCGGCCGCCCGCAACGATCATCGCGCCAGCATGAAGGCGGTGACGAAGCTGGACGGGCTTTTGGAGCATCTGACCAAACGCACTGCGCGTCGCAGCCTCGCGCTTGCCGAGCTTTCCGAGGAAGACGAGCGCAGTCCAATGCGCTTGCCCGCAGAACGATAGTCCAATCCGTGATCGTGAATATGGAAGTGTGATGCCTCAGGCCTTGGCGTCGGCAAAAAAGAAAGCGCGCGCAGAGCCGGTCAGACGCACACGCTCGAGCGTTGGCGAGCCGCTGACATTGGAATCTGTTGCGGCTGGGGAGGTTGAGGCATTGAACGCCTTCTACCGCCGTCGTGCTGCCGCGCAGATCACGATTGCCGGGAAAACCATGGCGATCGCCGCCGTCTGGCCGGCGCCAAACCCTGTGGACCAGCCAATATGCACGATTGCGTTCACTCTCGGAGACATGGCGGGCAAATTGCGCTTGCCGTTATCTGTTGTCGAACGAGGCCTTGCCAAGGCTGACGAGCTGATCGACGTGAAACGACCGGCACCCGCTCACGCCGCACTGCTGCTGGAGTCCGAATTCGAAAAAGATCTCGAATGGATCGAGAGCAAGCTGGGCGAGACGATCGCTATTACGTCGATCGAACAAGAAGACAGCGTTCTGGACCAAACCGCGTTGGCTTTCGTCCTGGCCGGCAAGGACGAAACCATAGGTTGCGCCTTGCACACCGACAGCGTCGGTCTGGCGGTGCGGGCCGGGCGCTTTCTCGACGCGATCGGCAAAGCAAGACCTCCGGTTCCTGCCGAATTCCCGTTGCCGGTCTGCCTCTGGCGCAACGCGCTTACAATCAGCTTTGGTGAGCTTCAAAGCCTGCAACCTGGCGATGTGGTGCTTTTCGATGACGAAGAGGACGAGGCGGCATTGGTCATTGCCGAGCGGCTTTATGCCCCGGCGGTGCTGACTGCTAGCGGGCCGCAACTGCTTGCCGCGCCGACTGCAATCGCTGGATCGAAATGGGAGTGGACCATGAACCAAGACACGCCGCCGCACGCCGATCAGGCATTGGAGGAGGCAACTCTGGACGAGCTGCCGGTTGCGCTTGCCTTCGAACTCGGCCGCACGGCGCTGCCTCTCGGCGAGGTAAGGCAGCTTGCGCCCGGCGCCATCGTTCCGCTCGCCAATGTGACGAAGGAGACGGTCGACATCATCGCCAATGGCAAACGCGTCGGCCGTGGCGAGATCGTCCGGATTGGGGAGAGCCTGGGCGTGCGGATCGCCCGTATGTTCGACAATGCTTGACAATTCGCCCAACCTGCTTGGGATCCTGATTGCCGTCGGCTTTGTCGGTCTGCTGCCGCTGGCAGTCGTCACCATGACCGGTTTCCTGAAGATCTCGGTCGTGCTGTTCCTCATCCGCAATGCGCTCGGCGTCCAGCAGATGCCGCCCAATCTGGTGCTCTACGGCATAGCGCTCGTGCTCACGGTCTATGTCACGACGCCGTTGCTGAGCGAGATGTCGGGACGGCTCCAGGAAGGGCAGGTTCAGTTCCAGACGACCGAGGACCTCGCCAGGGCGACGCAACTGGTGAGGGAACCATTGCAGCAGCACCTGATCAAGTTCACCCAGCCGGAAGAGCGGCAGTTCTTTCTCGATGGGACGAACCGCCTGTGGCCGGAACAGGCACGACAAGATCTGAAGGACGACGATCTTTCGATACTCGTTCCTGCCTTTGTCGCGTCAGAGCTTACGCGGGCATTTGAAATCGGCTTTCTGCTTTATCTTCCCTTCCTCATCATCGACATCGTCGTTGCCAACATCCTGATGACGCTCGGCATGATCATGGTCTCGCCGGTCCTCATTTCGGTCCCGCTGAAACTGTTCCTTTTCGTCGCCATAGATGGCTGGTCGCGGCTGATGCACGGCCTGATCCTGAGTTACGTCTGACGCCGCTGGGAGGTTTGCATGAGCAATGACTTCATCCTGGCGAAGGTCCAGGGCGCGCTCCTGACGGTGCTGTTCGCGTCAGGCCCGGCGATCGTCGCGGCGCTGGCCGTTGGGATCCTGGTCGGGCTGGCCCAGGCGCTGACGCAAATTCAGGACCAGTCGCTGCCGCAGACGATCAAGCTTGTCGTGATCCTGCTGGTCATCATCGTCTTCGGCCCGCTGCTTGGCCAGCAGATCGCCGAGCAGGCCTCGACGGCGCTGGACGAATTCCCCGTCGTCACGCGTTGAGGCGCGCGGATGCCGGTCGAACCCTTCTTCGCGTCGGTCAAGGAGCTTCAGTTGTTTCTTCTGGCGGGAGCTTTCGCGCTCGCCCGCATGACCGGGTTCATGCTGCTGATGCCGCTCTTTTCGCGCGTGCCGCTGTCGGGCCTTCTGCGCAACGGCGTTGCCCTGGCGCTGGCGGTTCCGGTCTTTCCGATGATCGTCGACAAGCTGACAAACACCGACATCGCGACGACGATGATCGTCGCCTACATGCTCAAGGAGGTCGTCGTCGGGGTAACGCTCGGGCTGGCGATGGGCATTCCGTTCTGGGCGGCCGAGGCTGCCGGCGATATCCTGGACCTGCAGCGCGGCTCGACGATGGGCACGCTGATCGATCCGATGATGACCCATGAGACGAGCGCCACCGGCACCTTGCTCGCCGTCATCATGGTCACGGTCTACCTGGCCGCCGGCGGCCTCGAACTTTCCCTGACCAGCCTCTACGACAGCTATGGCCTGTGGCCGATCGACCAGCTTCTGCCGGTGTTCAGCAAGGATGCAGCCGGCATCTTCCTCGATCTCTTGAACCGCATTCTGATGATGGCATTGACCCTGGTTTTCCCGCTCATCATCAGCATGCTGTTGTCCGACCTTGTGCTGGCCTTTTTGGCGCGCGCCTCGCCGCACCTCAACGTTTTTGCGCTTTCGCTGATCGTGAAGACGCTGGTGTTTAGCCTCGTCTTTGTCCTCTATTCTGCTTTCCTGCTCTTCTACATGGAGCGGGACCTTGGCTTCCTGCGCGAGGCAGGCCGACAGATAGAAGCGATCGGCTGCCGCAGCTGTTAATGACACCAGGAAGGTTTGCGCAAGCGTCGTTCGTAAGATGAAGCAATCGTTGGCCGGCCAATAAATACAATTTATCGTTGAGGAAAGATTCTGACAATTTGACAAGCAGCCGAGCCGCCAACGATCTTACGCCCTCCCGACTTGTCTCTGAACCGGAAGCCATGGCTCGCCTGACCACTTCACCGATCTTCGAGGACCTGCGACTGGTCGATGCGGACAGGCTGCGCAGGCTTGTCAGAATGGGCGCCTATGAGGGGCATACGGGGGGGCTGGCGCACGGCAAGCTCCAGGCCAATGTTGTGATTGTGCCGCGCAGCTTTGCCAGCGATTTCCACCAGTTCTGCATCCGCAACCCGAAACCCTGTCCATTGGTCGGCGTTAATCGCGCCGGCAGCCCATTGATCCCAGCGCTGGGCGACATCGACATCCGCACCGATGCCCCCCAGTACAACATCTATCATTTCGGCGAGCTGACCCGTCGGAGGACGGACATCATCGACCTGTGGCAGGATGATTTTGCCGCTTTCGCGCTCGGCAGTTCGCTGACCGTCGAAGCTGCACTTGCCGAAAAGAAACTGAGCCGCATCGGCTGCGGCAAGGCCTCGCCCAAGTTTCGAACCAGGATTCAGACGTGCCGCGTCGGACCGTTTGGTGGCGAAATGGTCGTCTCGATGCGTCCGATAAGCCGTTGCGATGTCGACAGGGTTCGCGCTCTCACCGCACGCTTCCCGCATGCCCACGGCTCTCCCATCCATGTCGGAGATCCCACGGTCATCGGAATAGCCGATTTGATGGCTCCCGACTGGGGCGATGCGGTCAAAATCATCGACGGGGAGGTCCCTGTATTCTGGGCCAGCAGCATCACCGCACAGGATGCACTTGCTCGTGCCGAGCTGGCGACCTCGATCACGGTATCGCCGGGGCACATGCTGATCACCGATGTCGATGCACGAGCCGATGCGGGCGCTTTCAAAGTCTACTAGCAGTTCTTCATCACCGGTCAGCGTTAATGCTATTCGAGATGCGAAATGCGGTGAGAGTCGGTCTCGATCTGCCTCACCACATCTTCGATCATGTTGCAGTGGCCCAACCTTATGCACTCGAGGCAGTGAAGCTCCCCTGCAAGTGCTCCCACTACGTGATAACCATTTGGTAACCTTCCGAACTGGAAAGTGAAAAAGTACTGGCTACTTTTGCCCTCGATAGATGTTAGGGCTGGTATCGAGCGAGACAAAGGAGAAAGGACCGGGATGGCCACGGTACTGAACGCCAAAGGCGTTCCACTTCCCTACAGCGGATCCTCCGTAAGGTGGTATTCGGCGACGAATTCCGGCCCGACACTTTATGGCAGCACATACAACGACTCGATGTATGGCGACGCTGCCGTCACCGTCACAATGCGTGGCGGCAAGGGCGACGACATCTATTATCTGTATGCCGCGAAAAACAAGGCGGTCGAGCTGTCCGGCGAAGGGGTGGACACCATCTCGACCTGGATGAGCTACAAACTCCCGGCGAATTTCGAGAACCTGACGGTCACCGGCGACAAGCGCTATGCTTTCGGAAACGAGCTGAACAACATCGTTACCGGCGGCTCCGGCCAACAGACGCTCGACGGCTTGCAGGGCGATGACGTGCTCAAGGGCGGATCCGGGGCGGACATTTTCGTCGTCAACCCCGGCAACGGCAGTGACCTGATCCTGGACCTTGGCGCGACGGATACGGTTCGCGTCGGGAGCTACGGCTTCACCTCCTTCGAAGAGGTGCGCGCCAACATGGTCCAGTCGGGAGCCAACGTCCGCCTAAATCTGTCCGACGGCGAGTTTCTCGTCTTCGCCAACAAGACCATCGGCGATTTCACCGCAAGCCAGTTCAAGCTGGCCGTGGACAGGTCTGCCCTGGAACTGACCTTTTCGGACGAGTTCGATACGTTGGACCTGTGGAACGGCTCGAGCGGCACCTGGGATTCGAATTACTGGTGGGGGGCCGAGAACGGCAGCACGCTCACGAGCAACAATGATCTTCAATGGTACATCGACACCGACTACGCCCCGACACGCTCCGTCAATCCGTTCAGCATCGAGGACGGCGTTCTCACCATTACCGCCGCCCGGGCTCCTGAGGCGATCCGTCCCTATATAAATAACTACGAATACACGTCAGGGTTGCTGACGACCTACGAATCTTTCGCGCAGACCTACGGCTATTTTGAAATTCGCGCCGACATGCCCGAAACACAAGGGGCATGGCCGGCCTTCTGGCTTCTCCCGGCGGACGGCTCCTGGCCACCGGAACTGGACGTCATCGAGATGTTCGGTAAAGATCCAAACAAGCTCATCCTGACAGGCCACTCGAACGCGACGGGAACGCATACAACAGTAGGCACGACGGCCTATGCCGCGGATACCGAAGGGTTCCACACGTATGGCGTGCTTTGGACAGAAGACGAACTCGTCTGGTATTTCGACGACGTCGAAGTCGCTCGTGCCGCAACGCCTGCCGACATGCATGACCCGATGTATATGCTGGTGAATATGGGGATCGGTGGCCAGGCGGGAGAGCCCGCCGACGAGCTTGCGACGCCTGCCGAAATGCAGATCGACTACATCCATGCCTATGCGTTGCAAGACTGGGTTATCTGACATTTGACAGATGGACTCGGCACCGACACGTTCGTCATCATTTCGGGCGCGGCCATTGCCGCCTGAGACCGAACTGGAACTGATGTGAAGCCGACGTCGCATCCCATTCCACCCGAGCCGCCGCGAACGACACTCGCGGCGGTTTTGGCTTCCTTCCGGCGAGCGTTGGCCGGAATTGCGTTGATGAGCGGCGTCGTCAATGTCCTGGCGCTGACCGGCTCGTTCTTCATGCTGCAGGTCTATGATCGTGTCATACCCGGCCGCAGCGTGCCGACGCTCGTCGGGCTCGCCGTGTTTGCCGGCACACTTTTCGTTTTTCAGGGCGTTCTCGAACTCATCCGGTCGCGTTTGCTGGTGCGCATCGGGATGGCGCTGGACGCGCGCTTGAGCGGACAGGTCTATGCCGCCCTCATGCGTTTGCCGCTGCGAACCAAGCTCGCAGGCGACGGCCTTCAATCCTTGCGCGATCTTGACCAGGTGCGATCGTTCATGTCGAGTGCCGGTCCGACCGCGCTTTTCGACCTGCCGTGGATGCCGCTCTACCTCTTTATCTGCTTCCTGTTCCACTTCTGGATCGGCATGACGGCGCTGGCCGGTGTGGTCATTCTGTTCAGCCTGGCATTGCTTGCCGAAATACGCACGAGAGAGCCCGCCAGAAAGGCAAACAGTCAAGCGGCAGCGCGCAATACACTTGCCGAAGCGACACGTCGCAATGCCGAGGTTCTGCAGGCCATGGGCTTTGGCTCGCGCATCGCCGAGCGCTGGTCAGGGATCAACGCCGGCTATCTCGACACCAATGCAACGGCCAGCGACCTTGCCGGGACGCTCGCAACGATCGCGAAGATCCTGCGCATGATGCTGCAATCGGGCATCCTGGCGATCGGCGCTTATCTGGTCATCCATCAGGAGGCGACCGGCGGCATCATGATCGCAAGTTCGATCATGATGAGCCGGGCGCTCGCACCTATCGAACTGGCTATCGCCCACTGGAAGGGCTTCGTCACCGCCCGCCAGGCCTGGGCCCGGCTGACCCAGCTTTTGGTCCTGCTTCCCGAAACTGCGACAAGTGTCTCGCTGCCTGCTCCGAGATCTGCTCTTTCGGTCGAAAGTATCAGTGTCGCACCGCCGGGTGAGCGCCGTATGGTCGTGCAGGAAGCCACCTTTGCACTTGAAAAGGGCGTCGGCCTCGGCATCGTCGGGCCGAGCGCTTCGGGCAAGTCATCGCTCGTGCGCGCGATTGCCGGCATATGGCTCCCGGTTCGCGGCACCGTCAGGCTGGATGGCGCAACACTCGACCAATGGTCGCCGGAAGAACTGGGCAAGCATGTCGGCTATCTGCCGCAGGATGTGCAACTGTTCGACGGCACCATTGCCGAGAACATCGCGCGCTTCGAGCCGCAAGCGCCTTCCGACAAGATATTGGCGGCTGCGCGCGCGGCCGGCGTTCATGAACTCGTCATCCACCTGCCGGAAGGCTACGAGACGCGCATCGGCGAGGCCGGTTCGGCGCTTTCGGCTGGCCAGAGGCAGCGGGTGGCGCTTGCCCGGGCTCTCTACGGTGACCCGTTTCTGGTTGTTCTCGACGAGCCTAACTCCAACCTCGATGCGGAAGGCGAGGCCGCGTTGACGGTGGCGATTCAAGCTGTTCGCGCTCGAGGCGGTATTGCCATCGTGGTCGCACATCGGCCGAGCGCGCTGGCCAGCCTGGATCAGGTTCTTGTGATGGCGAACGGCCGTATTCAGGCCTTTGGCCCGAAGAATGAGATCTTGAACAAGATAACCCGCCCAGCGGGCGTTCCCTTGAAGGTCGTTTCCGGACTTGAAGAGACGGCATCCTGATGGCGCAACGCACGATATTCGCAGCCGATCGCACCATTCGACGCTATCTGCTTGGCGGTGTCGCAACCTGCATCCTGCTGGTTGGCGGGGCGGGGAGCTTGGCCGCCGTCACCGAGATTTCCGGAGCCGTCATCGCTTCGGGAAAGCTGGTTGTCGATTCCAGCGTCAAGAAGGTGCAGCATCCGACGGGTGGCGTTGTCGGTCAAATCTTCGTCCGGGAAGGCGATGCCGTGCAATCGGGCAAGGTCTTGATCCGCCTCGATGAGACCATCACCCGGGCCAATTTGGCGATCGTCTCGAAGAGCCTGGACGAATTCGAGGCGCGGCTGGCTCGCCTTGAGGCCGAGCGCGACGGCAAGGCAAGCATCGTCTTTCCAGCTTCGCTTGTGTCACGCCAGGATACCCCCGAGATTGGTCGGGCGATGGCCGGCGAGCAATCTCTGTTCGAATTTCGCCGACAGGCACGCGCCGGTCAGAAGGCTCAGTTGCAGGAGCGCATTGCGCAGCTTGCCGAAGAGGTTTCCGGCTTGACCGAGCAAAGAGATGCCAAGAGCCAGGAAATCAAGTTGATCGGCTTTGAGCTCGAAGGCATGCGCAGACTTTGGCAACGCAAGCTGGTTTCGATCGATCGTATTACTGCGCTTGAACGCGATGCCGTGCGGCTTAAAGGCGAGCACGGGCAACTGACTGCGGCCATAGCGCAATCGAGGGGTCGTACCTCCGAAATCCGTTTGCAGATCATCCAGATCGACCAGGATTTGCGCAGCGAAGTGGCAAGCGAACTGCGAGACGTCCAGGCAAAGATCTCCGAGTCCGTCGAGCGCAAGGTTTCGGCCGAAGATCAGCTCAAACGCATCGACATACGCAGTCCGCAGAACGGTGTCGTTCATCAGCTCGGCGTGCACACGGTCGGTGGCGTTATATCTCCAGGCGAGCTCATCATGCTGATTGTCCCGGTGACGGACGACCTGACCGTCGAGGCGCGCGTGGCTCCGCAAGACATCGATCAGTTGACGCCAGGGCAAGGCGCGACCCTGCGGCTGTCGGCATTCAATCAGCAAACGACGCCGGAACTGAATGGTGCGGTCAGCAAGATTTCCGCCGACCTCAATGTCGATGAGAAAACAGGCACCGGCTTTTACACCGTGCATGTTGCTTTACCGCGCACAGAGCTTAGCCGGCTCAAGGGCGTGGCCCTGGCGCCAGGCATGCCTGTCGAGGTGTTCTTTTCGACCGGCAACCGCACCATGCTGTCCTATCTCGTGAAACCTTTGGCGGATCAGATCCAGCGAGCTTTCAGGGAGCAGTAGGCTCTCTCTGCGAGCCGACGAGCTGAATTCCGGAACAAGGACGCGGTTCTGCCGTTTCGCCTGAAACCGGAAGCGATCCCACATGTCCGAGTTGACGAATGAAGAGATCGAGGGTCGGCTCAATGCCCAGCGAGAGACTCTGACGCTGGTCGTCGCGCTGCTCGCCGGCCTCGACGCGACTTCCGAGCGAATATGGGCTGAACTGGAGGCCCGTTTTCAATTCCAGAACAATCAGGAAGACCCCGGCGCCGTGCCAAGCCGTGCATTCGCCATTGAGAGCGCGATGATGCGGGAGTTCAAGCTGATCTTCGAGGAAGCGCGGGCACGCAAGGCGGAATGGAATGCCGAATAGGCAGGCGGAACAGATCCGTCTCTCCGGATGGATAGCAACAATTTTCCCGACCTGACGCGGAAACATTTCCGCCATGCCGGTGTTACTCACTGAGTGGGGCGCGAGGCGCTTCCTTCTTTGAGGCAATGATGAGCTTCGACAAGACATTGCAGATCGCCCACATCCGGCTGAAAGGAACTGCGGCTAACCGTGATCCGGACCGGCAGGTTGCCGGGCTGAAGTCCAGACGGCTTGGCGAACAGGCCTGAGCTGTGGCGAGTAACGACACGACCCTTCCGACGGTTCTTGTCACCGGCAGCAGCGGCTTCCTGGGGCAGGCGATCGCGCGAGGCTTGATTGACCGCTACCGCGTCATCGGCCTCGACGTCGCAAAACCCAAGTATGCCCCTGCCGGCATGGAGACGATCGAGATCGATCTCACCTCCGATGAGGGCGTGAGCAGGGCTGTGCAGGTGGCATGGCAGCGCAGCGGCGGCCGCATCGCTTCGGTCGTCCATCTTGCCGCCTATTATGACACGACCGGCGAGGACAACCCGAAATATGACGCCGTCACCGTGCAGGGCACGCGTCGGCTGCTGAAGGCGCTGACGGCGGTCGAGACTGATCAGTTCGTGTTTTCCAGCACGCTTCTCGTCCATGCGCCAAGCCCGGAGAAGGGCGCGAAAATCAATGAGGACTCGCCGCTTGACCCGGCCTGGGCCTACCCAAGATCGAAAGCCGAAACCGAGGCGCTGATTTCGAGGGAGCGCGGCCAGATCAAGACGGTGACCCTGCGGCTCGCCGGCGTCTATGACGAAGACTGCCGGGCGGCCTTTATTGCCCAGCAGATCTCCCGCATCTTCGAGCGCTTGCCGACCGCGTATCTGTTCGCCGGCGATATCACCGCCGGCCAGCCCTATCTGCACAAGGACGATCTCGTCGACGCGGTGGTGCGCACCGTCGACCGGCGTGCCGAACTTCCGGCCGAGACCGTGCTTCTGATCGGCGAAGAAGACACACCGTCATACGAGGAGATGCAGAAGCGCATCGGCCGGCTTATCCATGGCGAGGACTGGCGCACCCTGGCGCTGTCGAAGCAGCTGACGAAGCTGGGCGCCTGGGTGCAGACGGAGGTGCTCGACCAGGACACCGACATCAAACCGTGGATGATCGAGAACTCGGACGATCATTACGAGATCGACATTTCGCGGGCCAAAACCCTGCTGGGCTGGGCGCCCAGACACAATCTGCTGGACACTCTGCCGGAGATGATCCGCCGGCTGAAGCAGGACCCCACGGACTGGTATGCGGCCAACAAGCTCGATCCGCCCGTTGTCGCGGCTTCGGACCCCGAGATCGAGCAGGCCGAAAGGCGCCTCAAGGGACCGCTCGAGCGAAGCAAGGAAGACGTCGAAGCGGCGACAAAACGGCATCGGTCGAGGACGCTCTGGGCGCCGATGACCAACGCTGCGCTTGGGCTGTGGCTGGTCACCTCGCCAATGACAATTGGCCTGTTCGATCCCGTCACAGCCGCAATGCCACCCGCTCTGGGGCACGCTGTCGCGGAGCCGCAATTGCGCAACGCAGGCCTCGGCGTCAGCGAGATCGTTTCCGGCCTGCTGGTGACGGCCTTTGCGTTGATGGGCATGTCCCGACGCCGGCGCTGGGTGCAGTGGATCACGGCGTCGCTCGGAGTTTGGGTGATGCTGGCGCCATTGCTGTTTTGGACGACCAGCGCCGCCGCCTATGCCATCGACACGCTCGTCGGCATGCTGATCGTCGCCTTTGCGGTAATGATCCCGCCGACCCCTGGCATCAGCCGCCGCGCGCTGGCGGCCGACGACGACATTCCGCTGGGCTGGACCTATTCGCCATCGACCTTCACGCAGCGGATTCCGATCGTGGCGCTAGCCTTCGTCGGCCTGTTCGTCTCGCGCTATCTCGCCGCCTTCCAGATGGGCCACGCGGATGGGCTGTGGGATCCGTTCTTCGGCCCCGGTGGCGCGCCGGTGCGCAACGGCAGCGAGGCGGTGGTGACGTCATGGGTCTCGAAGGGTTTTCTAATCGCCGATGCCGGGCTCGGCGCCTTCGCCTATTGCCTCGATATCCTCGCCGGCGCGATCGGCGACCGACGGCGCTGGCGCACCATGCCGTGGATGGTGCTCCTGTTCGGCCTACTGATCGTTCCGCTTGGCGTGGTCAGTGTGTCCTTCATCATCATCCAGCCACCGCTGATTGGCGCGCTGTGCACGCTCTGCATTCTCCAGGCCGCCGTCACGGTGGTGCTGATCCCTTACTCCGTCGACGAGGTGCTGGCGACCATCCAGTATCTCTGGGGCGCGACGAGGGCAGGCGAGCCGTTCTGGCGTACCTTCTGGATGGGCGGACCGGCGCTGTCTGAGAACCAGACGCCTGGGGCCGACCTCGACCGTCCGGTTTTCGAGGTGCTGAAGGAATTTGTCACCGGCGGTGTCAACTTCCCGTGGACGCTGGTAGCAAGCACGCTGCTCGGCGCCTTGCTGATGACGACGCCATTGCTCTTCGGCACGCAGCCACCGCTTTACTTCAGCGATCACGTCGTCGGCTGTCTCATTATCATGGTCGCAGTCACGGCCATGGCCGAAGTGGTCCGGCCGCTGCGCTTCCTCAATGTCGTGCTTGGCGCATGGATCGCGGTGTCCCCCTTCGTGCTTGCCGGCGGTGAAACCCTGGCGATGGTGGCGGACGTTGCGATCGGTCTGGCGCTGATCGTGCTCAGCCTGCCGCGCGGTACGCGCAGCGACCAGCATTATGGCGGTTGGGATCGAGCGATTGTCTGACCGACTCGACCTCAGCGCCTGGCAAGGCGAAGCGCGCGTGACGATCTGCAGGAGCAGGTCAAGGAAGAGATCGAATGGCCTGACAAGGCTCTGCCTGACGGGGCTAGATTTGTTCGCCGAGCAGGATCCTCGCGTCCTTGGCCGCGACGATGAACGCCTGGCGCGCGACCCTTGGCGGCTTATCGCCGCGGATAACAGCAAGGCAGGCTGCGATTGCAGCCAGTCGCGTCTTGGACGCTGGCGTCGGCCAGTCCTTCAGCAGAACTTCAGCCGCATCGGAGACAGACAAGACAACCCTGTCACGATCGATCCGACCGGGTTGAACGACAATTGGCTTTCTGAAACGTCTCGTGCGCACGACACTCTCCAAAGCGAGGAGTATGTTAGCCGCGTCTGATCTTGTTGGCCACCTCAAATGTTAATTGCGGGAAGGCGAGGTTCGGACAACGTCCGCAAAGGCTGTGAACGACCATGATCTATTTCACGGCCGACACACATTTCAGCGATCCCCGCATTCTGCGCATCGATCGCCGCCCGTTCGGTTCGCTGGCCGAACACGATCGAGCGCTGATTTCGCTCTGGAACGAAACCGTCAGCCCGGATGACCAGATCTGGCATCTCGGCGACTTTGCCAGGGGATCGGCCGAATTCGTTGCATCGCTGCTGTCGTCTCTTCATGGCGAGAAGCATCTGACTATCGGCAACAACGATGGCGCGGCGACCATAGAGGCTGCGGGTTGGGCCAGCACACAGCATTACAAGGAACTGACGATAGACGGCAGATTGCTGATCCTTTGCCACTATCCTTTTCGCACCTGGAATCAGATCGGCAAGAAATCGATCAATCTGCATGGCCATTCCCACGGCAGGCTGAGCCCTGTCACACGCCAGTACGACGCCGGCGTCGACAGCTGGGGTTTCCGCCCGGTCACCCTTTCCGCCATCCTTGCAAGCCGACGGCGGCGAACGGTCAGCCGGGATATTCAACGCGAATGATTAAAACGCGGGTCATCCGGCTGTTGCCGTTCCAGTGGCAATCAGCCGAAGAATGCAGCGGCTCAGAATAAAAGCGCTCCGATCCTTCGCGCCCCCTCTGTCCTGCCGGACATCTCCCCCACGAGGGGGGAGATTGGCCTTCATCACTGATTTCGCCAACCACCAACCGTGCAAAAAAGGGACGCTGTCCGCGAAGCTGCCGATCTCCCCCCGTGTGGGGGAGATGTCCGGCAGGACAGAGGGGGGCGCTGTCCCTCGGCGATCAAAGGTCCTGCACCGCAGCGCGCTCCAAGGTACGGCATGGATCCCACGTTCGAAAAAGACGCAGCAGGCGGCGAGCCTGCCAATCCGGGCTGAACGTTCTGCCATCTGCTGCGTTCTCCCGGGGCAGGGCGCGTAGCGACCGCAAACATCGGCGCCCAATGGCCATGACGAGGAAGCACCGGAACGAGCGAGATGACCGAGCACAGAGGCACTCAGCCAAGCCAGCCAAAAGGCACCGTGATCGCATTCTCCGCGCCGGGCTGCGAGCCTCTCTACGCTCACGAGCGGGAAGCCATAGCTGCCGTCGCCCGCACCATTGCCACGCTCAAGGGGTTTGCCTTCCGGCAGGGTCTAGGCAACAGCAGCGGCAATGGCGGGCGCTTGTACTTCGTGCCGGACGACAGTTTGCTTGCCAGCGATGCGGCGCGGCTGGGTATCAACGGGCCGCAAGACCTCTTCGGCGGCGTGGTGCCTTGGCGATTCGCGACGACCAAGGCGATAACCCACCAACTGGTCGACGACCTGGCCGAGCGACCGAAAGAATGGTCAACCGGCTTCGGCAGAACTGTCGCCGCCGCAGTATTGCCTGGCTACACCGTGTTTTCGCGGCACGATGCGCTGCGAGCAGCGCAACGCCTGCTGAGGCATGGGATGGCCCGGCTCAAGCCACCGCTTGCCTCGCGAGGCCAGGACCAGCACATCGTTCGCACGGTCGCTGACGTCGAGAGACTGCTTGAGCGATACCGCTCCCCCGACTTGGACGAGTACGGTCTGGTACTCGAAGCTGACCTTCGTGACGTCGTCACTTTGAGTGTTGGCAGAACCGAGATCGACGAAATCATGGTCGCCTACTACGGCACTCAAACGACGACGACCGATAATGCGGGACAATCCGTTTATGGCGGGTCGGACCTCATTGTCGTGCGCGGCGGATGGGAAGCTCTCGAAGACCTTCAGCTTCCCCGCGCACTGGCTTCGGCAATTGCGCAGGCGAGAGCCTATGACGCGGCGATGGCTGAGTATCCTGGATTTTTCGCCTCGCGGCGCAACTACGATATCGGCCAGGGTGTCGATTCGTCGGGTATCTGGCGATCCGGTGTGCTCGAGGCCAGCTGGCGCATTGGCGGCAGCAGCACGGCCGAGCTTGCGGCAATAAAGATCATGAAGCAGGACCCGGACATCCAACTGGTGCGTGCGTCCGCGGTCAAGACGTTCGGCAATACCAGCCGGTTGCCTGACAACGCCGACGTTCACTTTCAGGGAGAAGACCCCGATGAGGGTCCGATCACGCGCTACACCGTCGTGACGAATGCGACCCGGGAGCCGCCAAGGAAAGCGGCGGGTTAGTGTCTAAAAACGCTTGGGACCAGGGAACATCCGTCGGCGGCTTGAGTTGTTCGGCATGATCCCGAAAACCAATCCGAAGGAGGAAAAAGTAATCGAGGTTATTTCTGCTCCTGAGAATGTCGCCGCATTTCGCGTTGCCGGTACCGTGACCGCGGAGGACTACGACAAGATCATCCCGACCATCGAAGTGAAACTGAGGGAACATGAAGAGATCGGCATCCTGGCCGACCTTACCGATCTGGAGGACATGACGGGCGACGCGTTGCGCCGCGATCTGCAGTACGGCTTGAGCAAACTTGGCGAACTCCACCGCTTCCAGCGTGCCGCAGTGGTGTCCGAAAAACAGTGGATCAAGGCAGCTACCGAAATGACGGGCGCACTGTTCCCGCAGATCGAGGCGCGGGTGTTCCCGGCGGACGAAAAGACCCAGGCTCTGGAGTGGGTAGCACGCGTTCAATAGCGGTATCGAGGGGAGCGGCCATGCCAACCATCTACAACAAACGACAGAATTCGGACGGCCTGTGGGAAGTCTATGACGACGAGAGCGAGGAAGCCGTCGTGGTTGACGGCATGCCGCTTTCCGGCCTCGATGAACTCGAAGCCAATGAGGCCATTCGAAAACTCAAGCGGGGTGAGGTGACTTCCGACAACATTCCGCCGACTGCCCAGTCTGGCTGGCCTCCGACCAAAGACGGCATATAATCAATGCAAGCGTCCTGCCCCGGCGCGAGTAGGTTGCAGGAGCCACGTTTCCAGTGCATTCTTGCTGTCGTCGATGACCACACAGTATCTTAACCACCAGTTGGAATGCCCTTATTGCTTGACGATAAGGCTGAGGATTCCGGCCGACGCCGGTCCTGACGACCGGATCTTTTGCGACGACTGTGGCGAATTCCTCGGGACCTGGGACGATCTGCTTACCGATTTTGAGAGGCAGGGCGGCCAGGATGGAGTGTTCCGTCTCGACAAGGGCCGTATCAAGCGGATCGATTGAGCCGATTGCTGGCGAAGCCATTTGCTCGCACCGCCGTCTCGCCAGCGTAAGCCTTGCAGCACCTGCGCGGCCTGAGGCGAAAAATTTCCAGCGGCTCGAATCATCAGGGAACTTGTTGCCGGCCGGCGGGGTTATCGGTCGCCTTCCCAGTTAGGGAGGCTAGCTCCAAACCTCAGCGGGAGACGACCATGGCAACTGCGAAAAAAGCTGCGAAAGCGACAACCAAGGGCCTTGAGGACCTGTTCCTCGACGGGCTGAAAGATCTTTACTACGCCGAAAAGAAAATACTGAGGGCGCTGCCGAAAATGGCCAAAAGCGCGGAGTCGGAAAAAGTGACTGCTGCCTTCGAAAAACATCGCATGGAGACGGAAGTTCACGTCGACCGGCTCGAGGAGGTGTTCGAGAAATTTGGCAAGGCGGCACGCGGCAAGACCTGCCCGGCGATCGACGGCATCATTGAAGAAGGCTCCGAGATCCTCGAAGACTATGACGGTGCTCCTGCGCTCGATGCCGGACTGGTCGCAGCGGCGCAAGCCGTCGAACATTACGAGATCGCCCGGTACGGCACTCTTGTCGCCTGGGCGGAACAGATGGGAAAGGCCGATGTCGCCGCCCTTCTCAAGGCAACGCTCAAGGAAGAGGTCGCGACAGACGAAGCGCTGACCGGGTTGGGCGAGGGTGGTGTCAACCAACGTGCCCTCCAAGCCGCCGCCTGATTCCTGGTGGTGACAGGCTTGCGGAGCCCAGGCGAAGATCGCCAGGCTCCGCTCGCAAGATGCAGGTAGTGCCTTGCCGTCCGGGATTCTTGAACCGGCGTGGCCGACTGCCATTGCCAGGCTTGAATTAGCTTGAGCCGGAATCTTCAAGAAGACCAATGGGTTAAAAGACATTACGCAAATGTCAGGTGAGAGAGCCCGCTATCGTTGGCGTTGGCGTTCGGCATGGCGTTGAGTGGCCGAGCGACCCGTTTAGCGAGCCCGGTCGCGGGTGATTGGAACATCTGCCGACCAACGCCGTTGATATGCTCGGCAGGCGAAAGGGGCTGCATATGTCAAAACTTCAGGCGGTGACTCCAGAGCATCTGCAGCGGCTCAAGCTCGAGGCGTCTGCTTATTTTGGTCCGAAAGTGCTCCACGAAGCATTGTTGCGTCTTTGCCAGGCTTGCGGACGCGATAGCCTTGACCGGTTCGAGAAGACCATGGTCGATAAGATCGAGGCAATGCGCGATGAGAAGGCCGATTTCGAGACAATGAAGGAATTTGCCATCGAACAGCTTTACGCCTGCGTTCGCGAGGTCAGTAGTTCGCCTGACATGAAACAGCCGCTGGAGGGAGCAGAAGCCCGAAGGACGCCTGGTCGGTCGGAAGAGCCGAAGACCCTGGAAGACCAGTTGCAGGCCGGGCTCGAGGATTCTTTTCCCGCGAGCGACCCGCCGGCGGTGGTGTCCACAGCGATATCCGGCGGGGCGAAAAAGCTGGTCGGGACTGACGAAGTCCTGAAAAAGCAGCGGGAAGAGGCGGCCAAGAACAACGACCGGTCATAGACGGCCGCCCGCCCAATCCGAGATTTTCCAGAACCTTATTTCGATGTCCGGAACGATCCAAACCTTCATGCATTTAGCTAGGGTCTGCGTTCATCAACTCTTTCTTGCTGGGAGCTGGACCATTGTCCTCCAGGGGCTACCCCTTGGCCAACCAGGAAACGGATGACGTTTCCATCGTTGACCTGATACCTGCCTTGCGAGCCTTCGCCCGCACCTTCTGCCGGGTTCCCGACGATGCCGACGACCTGGTCCAGGAGACATTGACCAAAGGGCTCGCCAACATCGACAAGTTCGAGCCCGGAACGCGTATGAAGTCATGGCTCTTCACCATCATGCGCAATAGCTATTATACGCGCATCAAGGCCGCCGACAGGGAAAAGCCGGGCCTGCTTGACTGCGCCTCCGCAATCCCGATTACGGAAGCGACGCAGGAGTGGTCCGTTCAGAGCAAGGAAGTCGCCAACGCGGTCCAGAGGTTGCCGGAGCATCAGCGCGAGGTCCTGATGCTGATCGGGGTCCTTGGCGTCAGCTATGAAGAAACTGCCGAAATATGCGGTTGCGCGGTTGGAACGGTAAAAAGCCGCCTTAACCGAGCGCGTGCCAGCGTGCTGGAATACCTCGGCGAAAGTTCCTTGCAGACATTGGTGGAACGACGCAATCACCTGTCAGCAGCACAGGGAAACTTCGCAGTCGACAGGCGCCGATAGCTAGTCCTGTTTCTTTGCTTTGCATCGACGCTTCTCGACAAGCGCATTCTGCAATTGAACCGCAAGGTCGGTCAGCTGGTCGGGGACCTTTTCCTGCTCGATAGCAGTCAGCAGAGATGCAATCTTCCGGTCTATTGCCAGCCGGAGTTTCGGGCTGATGCTATCGTCGCTCGAGCGAGACATAGTGTTCTCTTAACGAATCAGTCCCTTCACCAGTGTGGTGACGGCAATCAGAGTTTGCAAGGATTCGCGCGTCCTCACAGTCAGCGCCGTCCCTTGCACAGCCCGTCCCTTGCACAGCATTGTGTATCGAAGCTGCTGGTCTCGTCGGGGAAGCCTATGCTTTCCCCTCGGGTCCTCCCGGCGCTGTTGCCGGGTGCGCTCGACATTTCGACTCTCGTGACCTCGACTGGCCACTGGTCATGATTGGCGTTTGCGGTTGCAGCAGTCAGTCTTGGGAGAGACGATCTGCGGCGTGATACTGATCGGAGTTGATCCGATTGCCATCGAGCCGGCGTTGCTCGGTGTGCTGCTTCCCAGGCTCTGCTGGACAAAGCAAAGCCGCGTTTCCTTGACCTTGTCCTTGGCCAAATCGGTCATCGCGCCGGCCGCCGGAGCCTTTATCTTGACGGCAGAGGTGATGTCTATCTTGCCGCCGGATGCCTTCTAGTCCTCCTTCGGATTGTCGGCACTCACAGGTGCCCTGTCTGTGTGGTGCGCCTGTCTCTTTGACGCCCTCGTCTCTTAGACGCCCGAACAATCATTGCGCCGTAATGTTCCCTCGGATGCCACAAGAAGAAAGGCATTGCCGTCCCACAGCCGGAACGGCTTCGCGCCGTCAGCCACGACCTGCATGCCATGGGCTTCGGCGAGGCGGTGAACATCGGCACGATCCAGCGCCGTCGATCCGCGATAGGAGTAATTCAGAAGTGCTGCCACGCCTGACGGTTTCAGAACACGCGCAATTTCCTCGAAATACCGCTCCGCCAGGCCAGCCAGCACCAGGTAGGGGAAGCTGTCGACAGCCAGCACGCAATCGAAGCTTGCGTTGGTAAAATCGGCGAGATCGAGACCAAAGGTCGGCCGCAGATCCACATTGCGCAGCCCGGCACATCGCCGACGAGCGACCGAAATCATCTCCAGGGATATGTCGATGCCGACGATCCGGTGCGCGGCATCCGAGAGTGCGCTTTCGAAGCGGCCGATGCCACAACCAATGTCCAGTATGTCCTGGTCGGGGCCGCTGAAGCCTTGCCGCTGCAACCATGCGACGATCTCGTCGGTGGCGGCGGTGAGTTTCTCCTCGTCTCCCAGCGAAGACAGTTGAACGCTCGCCGCCTGGGAAATCGTCGCCGCGGCATCAAAGCCGGCGGCCAGCCGCCTGACGACCGCGGCGTCAGTTTCCCATTCATCGCGTTCGTGGCGGACGGCGGCACCTGTTTGGCGCAGCGTGGTGAAGATGTCAGGCCTGTGACGAAGCAGATCGGCGATCCGCTCCAGTCTGTCGCGTTTTCGCAGGTCGGCTGAACGCATCTCCAGCGCCACATCGGCCAATTCTGCGGCATCGACCCCGGTCTCGAAGCGCAGCGCCAGTCTGGCAATGATGGCGTCGACGCAGGCGCCGTCGGCCAGGCACTCCTCGATCAGCATTTTTGCGGTCGATGCCGCCTGGGGCGATGGCTTTCGTCCGGTGGCGCTCATCGAGCCATGCTCCGCGTCCAGACCTTTCGCATTGTCCATTGGTCGACGGCCCCCCAGCCATACTTGTAGCTCTCCTGGCCGCGCAGAAAATCGAACTCCCGCGCCCCTTCACGAGCCGCTTCGGCAATCGCGTGACCGATCAGGATTGCGCCGGGACTTTCCTCGGCATAGGCCGGATCAAAACCGCCAAGGTAGGCGTAGGCGCGGTGGCGATGATGAAATCCGTAATAGGCGCCGACGACCGCATCGTCGATGGCAACAAGCCAGCATCGGACAAGACCCTGTGCGGCAAGCATGGGAAGCGCCTGCCGATGGAATTCTTCTGCAGCCGGATCGGCCAGGACGCCGTCGCCGCGCCCGGCCCAACGCGCGCCGTGAAGGCGGATCAGGTGATCGAAAAACGCTTTGAAATCGGCCTGCGCCGGTATGATGGAGACGCAGCCGCGCCGGCGTGCGGCATTGTGCGCGCGGCGCAACTGTCGTCTTCGCCGCGCCGGAATGCAGACCGCGAGCGCATCGTCGCCAGCGATCGGCAGCACGGGACAAGCGGCGTGGTCGACGAGTTGATCCGCCTCCAGCGCAGGGTGCGCGATGGTGAGACCGGCAGCACCGGCCGGCAGGTCCGGTAAGATCCATTGCGACCAATTGATCGCCAGAACCCGGTCGGCGATGACGGCGGCGACAGCCGCTTCGATGCCGGGGCAACACAGGACATCCAGGTAGTCGCTCAACGAAATCCCAACCGGAAGCAGTCTCGACCCGCAAGTTGCGTGTTCCAGGTAAAGCGGTGCCAATCCCACCAGATCGTCGCCTCGCCAGACGGCGATCGTCGCCAGCTCTCCGGGCGCGAATGCGCGCCACCACGGCACCAGCCAGGCGGGGCTTTGGAACGGCGTCGCTGTCCGGCTGTGCGCCCACAGCTCCCGCCAGCGCGGCGCCAGCGCCTCAAAGGCGGCCGGATCGTCGATGATCTCGGAGCGGAGCATGAAAGCCGCTCACCGCACCGCCGCCAGGCGCCTGCGGCCGGCACCAAGCCCTGCCAGCGCCTGGTAGGCGTCCATGTAAGACGAAATCATTTGGTCGAGCGAAAAGCGCCGCCGCGCCTCGGCCCGGCATGTCTCGGCATTCAGGCCGGAGGCTGCGACGATGGCCTCCGCCATCTCATGGATGTCGTTGACCAGAAAGCCCGTCTTGCCGTGTTCGACCACATCCGGCAGCGCACCGTTTGGAAAGGCGACGACCGGCGTGCCGCAGGCGAGAGCCTCCATCGCGACAAGCGAGCTGGTTTCCGCGGCAAGGCTGGGAATGACCAGGCAGCGGGCGGCGTTGAGAAAGTGCCGCTTCGCGACGAAGCCGAGCGGACCGAGGAAGCGGCGGCGCTGGTCGAGGCGCGGCTGGACTTCGTCACGAAAGTACAGCGTGTGCGTTTCGTAAGGGTAGACCTTGCCGCCGATGATCAGCCGCACGCCAGCCTGTTTGGCCGCGTCCAGTGCCAGGTGGATGCCCTTTTCCGGGCAAATGCGGCTGAGCACCAGCGCGAAGTTGCGCTTGAACTGCCGACCGCTCAGCGCAGCGATATCCACGCCGTTTGGAATGGGTGCCAGCAGCCTGGCACCCGGCGGCGCGGTCCTCTGTTGGGCCATCGAGACGGCGTGAAGCCATAGATCGTCGCGGACCGTGCGCAAGGCATCGGCGGGATACCAGTCGAGCGGCAGGTGCAGGCTTACCAGGGTCGGGCCATCATCAGGCAGATAGGCATCAAAATCGATGCCGTGCAGATGAACCACGTCGATCGGCCAACGGGCGCGTGCGACTTCTATCGCGGTGCGGTGAGAGCACTGTGCCCGTTTCTTCGCCGCATCGTCGAGCACACCTGGTTCAGCAGGCGTCTCGATGAGCACGCCCGCCGCTTTCGAGCCCTGGCAACCGATCACGATGGAAGCGTGTCCCGCGCGCACGAGTGCCTGGTCGAGCATCGACAGCACCTGCTCGGCACCGCCAACCGCATCCGGGCCGACTGGCGCGAGAGGGTAGGCGACGTTCAGGACGGTGAGGGTCATGGCCGGTCGAGCCCAAGCTCCTCATGCGCAGCGGCCGCGGCGTGAAGCCAAACCGCCGGCTCGAAGCCGAGCGGCAGCGCCTCGTAATAAAGCCTGCCGCTGTTCGGCAGCGCCAGGAAATCATAGGCAGGCGCCACCCGGAAACGTTCGATGCGCGCCGTGAACGGCGCCAGCGTCCGTTGCTGTGTCCGGTGGCAGGCCAGCATGCACTGCTTCCGTTCGAAAGCCGCTTCCGTAAGGTGCAATTCGATGCGCTCGCTGCCGGAATGACTGTTGAAATCCTGAAGGACCGCACCCTCAGGCCCGGCCGAATAGAACGCCATTTCGATGATGGCCGGTGCCTGGCGTCCGTCGCGGCGCAGCAAATGGCAGGCCGCATGGACGGCAAAGGCGGTCGCGTCATGATCGGGGTGACCACCTTCATAAGGATGCGTGCAGACGAAGCTGACATCGCGCTCGGCCAAAAGGCCGGTCAGTTCCCGTGCGAGCGAGCCAAGATTTCCGGCGGCCTGCTTGTCGGGATAACCGAGGCTGATCAGGGCCGTCGATGGCAATCCCGCTGCCGCCAGCACCGCCTCCAACTCCCGATGGCGGGCCTCGGCATAGTCCTGCCACGTCTCGAAGCCGTATGCTCGCGCGTCTTCAAGGTCTCGCGGCGCGCCATCGGTGACATGAACGACGCGAGATCCGCGCAAGCCGGCAAGATGCCCGCCGATGCCGATGGTTTCGTCGTCCGGATGCGCGACAACGATCATGATCTCAGCACCGTCTGAGCGGTGCGGAGCAGCACCTAGCAACAAGGCCGCGAATTCGGCAAGCGGTCCGGACCTGTCAGCTGCGTGTTGCATAACACACTCATGCTGCCGAAGCCCGCACCGCTCTGACCGGCGAGGCAGCGATGGCGGGAGCATAGCGGCGGGTCATCGTCGCGCAAAACTCCGCAAATTCCTCCGGCACCAGCGGCGGACTGGTGTGATGCGGCATCACTCCGCGGTGCTCCGGCGTGAAGCAGAAGGTGATGGTCACGTCGAAATCGGCAAGTGCTTCCATCTGCCGGTCGTACCAATCCAGCGCATTCGGCCTGAAACTGTCGGCCCAGGAAAGCCCGGTGCGCAGATTGGTGACGCCCAGCCGTTTCATCCAGGCGACGGCGTCGTCCAGCCGGGGATCTTCAAAGTGGAACCATTGCACCAGCCCCATCCCGGGTAAGTAACGCAGGAATTCTTCGAGCGCGGGTTTGGGCGTGCCATCTTCGCGGAGCAGGCCCATGTAGAAGTGGCGATAGTAGGAAGAGCCTTCGGCCTCGCGATGACGCGTCGTTGCCCCCCATTCGCGCGGAAGATCGTAGAGGCTGTACCATTGCACGCGCGAGGCATTGCCGAGCAGCAGTTCGGCGCTCCGACGCAAACCCCAGAGCTGCACCTCCTCCGCCCCGAAGCTCGACACGCCAACTTCGCTGACCCATACGGGAAGATCGGTAACGGTCGAAATCTCGCCGATCTTCTGCGGCCATTCCTGAATCTGCCAGAGATTCCAGTCGAGTGGGAAACCATGCACACCGACGGCATCGACATGATCGAGCACCCCGTATTGCTTCATGAGCGCCATGAAATCGGCATCGATCGGCGAAATGCCGCCCAGTATCCTGGTCACGGCCGGGTTTGCCGATGCGATCGCATCGGCGGCCAGTATTGCCATGTTGGCGAAGCGGCTCCAGTCGGGGTCGAGTTCGGGATCCCAATGGGATTTGTTGTTCGGCTCGTTCCAGATCATCGCGGCTTCAATCATGAAGTGGTCCTTTCGACGGGTAGACGGCGCCGCCGCAGGCCGGCTCACCGGCGGCGCGGCAGAAATAAACCTCTTGCTCCGGGTGCAGCACGATCTCGAAGCCGGCGCTGCGCAGCATCGCCTCTGTGCAGGCGCGATTGGGAATCCACCAGTTGGTCGGGTCGTCGGCATAGCGATGCTCGACGAAATGCAGCTTCGGAAACTCCGGCCGGTCGAACAGATCGTGGGTCCAGAAAGGATAATTCTCATCGAGTGCAGGCAGTTCGATGCTGCCGCGCTGCATGGACTGGAAGATCATCAGGTCGCCGGCAACGTGCTCCCGGATCAGATCGAGAGCGAGCAGCGGGTGGCGCAGGTGATAAAGCACGCCCATGAACAGGACGATGTCGAATTTCTCCCGCAGGGCGCCAACGTCGTAGACCGAAAGCTGCTGGAATTCGATGTCGCAGTCAGCGATTTCGGCGGCGAAGCGCGCCTGCGCCAGATAGGCTTCATCGAAGTCGATGCCGAGGACGCGGCCGGCGCCGCGTCGCTTCATTTCGATCGAGTAGAAGCCGGCGTTGCAGCCTATGTCGAGCACGGCCTTGCCGGACAGATCGGCAGGAATGGCGTCGGCGAACTTGCGCCATTTGATCAGCGGATAATTGCCGAGGAAATGGTCGGGGGCGGTTTCGACGCCCGCCAGTTCCATGTTGTGGAACCACGGGCCAAGGGCATCGATGCGGCGGCGGATTTCGGCGTTCGAATGCAGCATGGCTAGCCTCCTTCGCCTGGATGGCTTGGTATCTGCGCTTGCCCCGGCAGCACGAACATGAGGTTTTTCGTGTCCTCCAACGTAGTGTCGTTGTTCTCGAGCAGCCGAAGTGCGGTGCGGTAGCCGTTGAACGTGCCGACGTCGACATAGGCGGTGCCTGCCTTGACGCCGCAAGCCTCACCGCCGGCCGCCAGATAGGCGTTGATAAGGGTGCCGACATATTCGTCGCTTTGATCCCGCTCGCGCCAAAGCGCGGCAAGCTGGTGAAGTATGCGGCCCGGCATCTTGAACGCCCCCCAGATCCAGTTCGATGCAGCGCCTTGTTGCTTGACCTGGATCTCCTTCACCCGGTCATCCCCGTCGAGAACGACGGCATCGAAGAGTTCCGGGTGATCCACCGGGAAGAGCAAAAACGACAGCCGGTCGTCCGGCAGGCGGCAAAAGCCATCTTCCGGAAACCAGATCGTGTCGGGCAGGCCGACCAGAACCGTCTCGTCCGGCGCGACCAGCGGCGCGGCGCGGAAGATCGCGTCGCAAAGACCGACGGGGTTGGGCTGCACGACAAACAATGCGGCGGCGTCGCCGTAGCCGGCGGCGTAGTATTCGAGAATGTCTGATTTTCCCGATCCGATGACGAAGCAGATCTTGTCGACACCGTTGCGCACCATGCGACGCACCAGATACTCGCTCACCGCGCAAGGACGCTCGGTCTGGCCGTCGATGCGGCTGCCGACCGGCAGGAGCTCCTTTGAGAAGCCGAGCGGTTGAATGCGGCTGCCGCGGCCGGCGGCGGGCACGATGCCCAACATCAGATTGCTTCCTTCAACGGCTCGCCCGCCGCCAAGCCCTGTCCCAAGCCCGGCAATGAATCGGACAGGAGGCGGTCCAGTTCCCTGGCGCGCTGCGCAGAGGTGTGTTCGTCCAACACCCGCTCGCGAGCCCGGCGCCGGATGGCGTCGACTTCGCTGTCAGGCAAGCCGACTGCCGCGACCACGTCGTCGGTGCTGTCCGCCAGGATGATCTCGCTGCCGGGCTGGAAAAAACTGCTCAGCCCGGGCCAGGTGTCGCTCACGATCGCCGCGCCGCAGGCTGCCGCCTCGAACAGCCTGCCCGAAGGACACCAGCCCCTCTTGGCCATCGCCTCGCGCGTCACGTTCAGCGTCAGGCGCGATGAGCAGAAGAAGGCCGGATGATCCGCAGGCGGAAGGTGCCTGACAAAGAAGATGTTTTCGCCCCACGGAAATTCATGCGGATATTGGGCGCCGCCGATGACGAAACGGCGGTCCGGCAGGCGCGCTGCCGTGCGGACCAGCAGCTTTTCGACGCCGGCCTGGCGATCGGCCGCATACGTTCCGAGATAGGACAAATCCCCGGCGAATTCAGCCCGGGGCTGGGCCGGCCGGTGTCGGTCGGGATCGACATGGCCATAGAGAGGCAAGACTCGGCGGGCGCCCAGCAGCGTTTTCAGCGCATCGATTGCGGTTCCCCCCGTATAACTGAGGGCGAGGTCGAAATCGTGAAGGCCCTCGGGCCCGTAATAGGCCGGTCGTAGACCTTGTTCTATCCGGGCGAGCGTGACGGGGGTGTCGAGATCGTAGAAAACCTTCAGCCCGCGACAGGCCTGCTGCGCCAGGCGCGATGCCTGCACGGCGTCGGGGCAATAGGACGTGACGATGACGACGTCGGATTCCCCGATAGCCTGTTCCGCGACATGGCGAACGTCCTCCCACTCCGGATAGAGAACGACATTGCCGCCATCGAGATGGTCAAGATCGCGTGCGCCGGCATAGTACGGGGTATTGCGTTCGAAAAAGCTGACCGACCAGCCCAGGCGACCGAGCGCACGGATCAGCCCGCGCCACAGCGTCGCGTGTCCGTTTCCCCACGAGGAGGTGACGGTGAGACCGAAAATGACCATACGCATCCGGCAGTCCTCGTCAGGCGGCTTCGTTCAGTCGGATCAGCTTGGAGCCCCAGTCACCGGACACGACCGTGGTGATCGAAGCGGGGTCGATATCGAAGCGAAAACAGTCTCCCAGCGGCAAGCCGAGCACCTTGCAGGCGGCGGCTTTGATCACGTCGGCATGGCTGACCAGTGCCACGCACTGGTTCTGGTAGCGTTTGCGAAGCTGCTGCATCAGCGAGACGACACGTTGCTGGACGTCCAGCATTGTCTCGCCGCCGGGCGTCCTCGCCTGCTGGCGTTGACTGTTCCACGTCAGCCAGTCGGCGTCCTGGCTCAACTCTTCGAAGGTCTTGCCCGACCACGCGCCGAAGTCGATCTCATCGAGTTCCTGGCGGATTGTAATCTTCTCGCGATTGCAGGCGATTGCGATCGGTTTTGCGGTTTCCAGTGTTCGTTCGCGCGGGCTGCAACAGATGGCCGCCAGCGGCCGCGGCGCCATGTGGCTGGCAAGGCGCGAGGCTTGTGCCCTGCCGGTTTCGCCGAGGCAAACTCCAGCCATGCGTCCGGCAAGATAGTCGCCGACCTTGTCGTGCGCCGCATGGCGGATCAAGAAGAACGTCGTCGTCATTCCGCGGCATCAAGCATCGGCTCGTCCCTTCCGGCTATGAAAGACAGCGTGCGCAGGCGTGCCTCGGCATCGGTGAACTGCTCGGGCGGCGACTTCATGAAATAGCTGCAAGGGCCGGTCAGCGCCCCCGCGATGCCGCGGTCAAGCGCCAGTTTGGCGCAGCGGACAGCGTCGATAACGACTCCGGCCGAGTTGGGCGAATCCCATACTTCCAGTTTGAGCTCTGCATTCAGCGGCACGCCGCCGAACGTCGTGCCTTCAACGCGGATGTAGGCCCATTTTCGATCGGTAAGCCAGGGCACATGGTCGCTAGGGCCGACATGGATGTTGCCGGCCTCCAGGGGGACGTCGAACTGGCTGGCTACGGATTGTGTCTTGGAGATTTTCTTCGATTCCAGCCGCTCGCGTTCCAGCATGTTGAGGAAATCGGTGTTGCCGCCGAAATTCAGCTGGTAGGTGCGGTCGATGCGGACGCCGCGCTCGCGGAACAGATTGGCGAGCAACCGGTGCACGATCGTCGCGCCGACCTGGCTTTTGATATCGTCGCCGACCAGCGGCAGACCGCGCTGCTCAAAGCGCCGGCGCCATTCCGGCCGCGATGCGATAAAGACCGGTATGCAGTTGACGAAGGCGCAGCCGGCCTCGAGCGCGCACTCTGCATAAAAACGCGTGGCTTCTTCGGAGCCGACCGGCAGATATGAGACCAGTACGTCGGCGCCGCTTTCCCGAAGCAGCGCGCTGACATTCGCGACCGGTTCTTCTGCCTCCTCGATCTCATCGCGCAGATATTTGCCGATGCCGTCAAGTGTCGGTCCGCGCTCGACGCGAACGCCGGTTGCCGCAACATCGGCAAAGCGGAAGGTATTGTTGGGCGCATTGTATATGGCTTCCGCCACATCACGCCCAACTTTGCCCTTGGCGACGTCGAAAGCACAAATCACCTCGATATCGGCGACATGATAGCCGCCAAGATCAGCATGCATCAGGCCCGGTATCGGCTCATTGCCTCTGGCGTCCCGATAATATGAGAGGCCCTGGACAAGGGAGGATGCGCAATTGCCGACGCCGACTATTCCAATCCGTACCTTTTTTGATCCCACGAAACTGCCGCCATCGCTGTTGAAGGTATGTTCCTCGCGCCGAACTGTCGACTGCCGGGAATGTTCCTTGCGACCTGGAAAAATCACGAACTTCTATTCGGATCAAAGTTGCGCGCTGGTTTGCGCTGCCTGAGCCGATCCACGCCTCAGCGCCGCAAGCCTCAGTCGAGCCTGCGCAGCATATCCGCTTCTTTTTCCAGGATGGTGGCCACTTCCTCGAGCTCGAGGTGCGTCATCATCAGGCTCACACAGCATTCGAGGTAGGTGATCGAGGCACGTTTCAGAAAGGCAGCTGTCTCCCTTTCGGCCATTTGCTCGATGTCCTTGGCGGATCGTTTTCGATGCATGGGTCTGTCCTCCACGCCGATATCTTCGCCCAACGGCGAGCTCGACCGGATGTTCCCATAATGAGAAAAAGTGAAAGCGCCTGTTGGCAGGGTCACCGTCTCACCATGATCATGCCCGCGGGCGGCAGCTCTCCCTGACCTCAGGCCGGCAGGTTTTGCAGTCGGCCTGAAGCGGACCTCACGCTTGTCGCAATTGGGGAAATTTGATCCTCGTTGCGGCTGGCTTCGAGCTCCGTAAAATAGCTGATCGTTTGCATCAGGCCTTGCTTGAGCGGCACCTTTGGCGACCAGTCGAGAAGGGCTTTTGCACGGGAAATGTCCGGTTGCCGCCGGCGAGGGTCGTCTTGCGGCAGTGGGAGGAATTTGAAGACCGAGTTGCTATGGGTCAAATCTCTCACCAATCCGGCCAGTTGGAGAACGGTGAATTCCCCAGGATTGCCCAAATTGACCGGTTGGCGCGGATTGGGATCGAGATCCATGAGGCGGACCAGACCGTCGACCAGATCGGAGACGTAGCAGAACGACCTGGTCTGCAGCCCGTCGCCGAAAATCGTCAGTGGCCTCTTTTCGAGCGCCTGCATCACCAGGTTCGAGACAATCCGGCCGTCGGCGGGATCCATCCGCGGACCATAGGTGTTGAAGATGCGCGCGACCCGGATGTCGGCCGTTTCGGTTCTCAAATAGTCGAAGCACAAGGTTTCGGCGGTTCGCTTGCCCTCGTCATAGCAGGCACGAGGACCGGTGCAGTTCACGTGACCTACATAGTCTTCCGTTTGCGGGTGCTGTTCCGGATCGCCATACACTTCGCTTGTCGATGCCTGCAGGAGGCGCGCATTGTTTCGGGCGGCAAGCTCAAGCAGATTGAGGGTTCCGATCACGCAGGTCCGCGTGGTGTGAATCGGGTCAGCCTGGTAGCGCGGCGGCGATGCGGCGCACGCCAGGTTGAAAATGCGGTCGACCGGCTCAGCAAGGTCCAATGGTCGGCAAATATCCTGCTCGATTAGCCGGAAACGAGGACTGTCCAGCATCGAGACGATGTTTTCCATCCGACCGGTAAGAAAATTGTCGACACAGATCACACGGCACCCGGCCTGAAGCAGTGTCTCGCAAAGATGCGAACCGAGGAAACCCGCGCCGCCGGCGACAAGCGCCGTTCTGGTCCGTTGTGTCCTTTTTGATTGCCGCATCTCTATTTTCTCCTGTCTACCAGTCATGCTGCACTTTCGATGTTCAGATCGAGCGCTGGACGTGCCGATCTTGGCCGCGCCAGCAGCGAAACGAATTCGCGGGCTCTCGCGGCGCTTGTATGTGCCGCCAGGATCGTTGCACGCGCTCGCTTGGCCAAAGCAAGCCTGACGCGGTCGGATTGGCTGGACAGGATATCGATCACGTCTTCGGCTTGGCCCGCCGTGTTGATCGTGGCTGTCGGAAAGAAGCTGTCCAGACCGGTCCAGCGATCGCTGATGATCGCTGTGCCACAGGCAGCCGCCTCGAAGAGGCGTACGCTGGGAGACCACCCAGCCGCTATCATGGAGCTGCGCGTGACGTTCAACGTATAGCGCTGGCGGCTGTAGAACGAGGCGTGGTCCGCCGGCGGCAGGTGCTCGATGCGATCGACGTTGCTTGGCCAGACGGTCTCGGACGGGAATTGCGAGCCGGCCACGACGAAGCGACGGTCCGGCATGCGTCTTGCCGGTTCGAGCAGGAGAGCATCCAGCGTCGCCTGCCGGTCCGAGCTGTAAGTGCCGAGATAGCCAAGGTCCCAGCGGATCGGATCGGCCGTTCGGCGATGCCGCTCCGGGTCGACGGAGCAGTAGAGCGGCTCGGCGCACCGTGCACCGAAGTCCGCCGCCAATCGGGCGAGTGTTGGCCCGCCGGTGAACGAGAAATAGACGTCGAAATACGGGATCTGCCGCCGGCATAGATAATCGCAATCATGCGCGGCGAGCTTGGCCAGCGTGACCGGCGTGTCGATGTCGTAGAAGCAGAACTGGCCCGTGCACAGGGACGCGACGATGTCAATGACGGCTCGCCCCTCCGGAACGAACGACCCGACCACCACGACATCGGCCTGTTGCAGACAGCCGGCATAGGTCCGACGAAGATCGTTCGTCGTTTCGTAGTAGCGCAACGTGCAGAAATCCGGGTCGCGCAGATCGCGATGGTTCGCATACCACGGCACGTCGCGCTCCAGGAAGGTGACGCGATGGCCGAGCTCGTGCAGGCCCTTCAGCAACCCCCTAAAGGTCGTGGCATGGCCGTTTCCCCATGAAGAGGACAACGACAGGCCAAGAAAGACGATGTCGAGCCGCTGGGTCATTCCGCTGCCTCCACGGTGGGGCGCTCGAAATGACGCCTGAAGACAGCGTCGGCGACAGCGGCCCTTAACGCATAGGTATGCTCGGCGAGAACACGCCGAAGCGCAGATGCGCCGATCGCCCTTGCCCGCTGGGGGGTGAGGGTGCGCAAGATCTCAGTGACATCATTACCATCGCGCGCCACCAGGATCTCTTCCCCGGGGGCCAGGAACAATTCGACGCCGAGCCAGGCATCGGTGATGAGGCATGCGCCGGCACCGGCAGCCTCGAAGACGCGCGTGGCAGGCGAAAAGCCGTTGGCGGCCATGCTGTCGCGGCTGATGTTCAGCACCGCCTTGGGGGTGACGTTGAACGCATTGTGGTCCCGCGTCCCGACGTGGCCGAGCCATGCGACATTTGCCGGCAGCTGCTTGTCACCCCAACCAGATCCGCCGAGCAGGAAACGCTGATCGCCCGAACGGTTGGCCGGATCGAGGAAGAAGGCTTCGACGCGTGCTTCACGGTCCGGCAGGCGGTTGCCGAGAAAGGCGAGGTCGCAGGCGAAACGCTTGTCCTTCGCGACCGGATGGTGCGTTTCGGGATCGAGGGCGTTGTAGATCGGCACGCATTCGGCAGCCCCCAGCGCACGATAGGCCCAGACGACCGGGTCGCCGCCGCCATAGGTGAGGACAAGGTCGATCTCCCGCAAAGCGTGGTGCAGCGGGTGATCCGGCTCGTCGCGCAATTGGCCAAGAGTGGCCGGTGCATCGACATCCCAGAACACTGTAAGCGCATCCGTACGGGCGTGGTCGAGCACGGCGCGCAGCAGCGCCTCGTCCTCGAAGCCCACTCCACTCGCCTTGACGACGATGTCGGCTTTGCCGGCGCTTGCTGCCACCTGCATCAGTGCATGCGGGGTCGCCTCGTAGATGACGACGTTGCACCAGTCCGGTGCCTCGATATCGCGGTTCTTCTGCCGGTCGTAGACGTCCGGTTCATAGAACGTGATCTCGTAGCCAAGTTGAGAAAGAGCCTTCAGCAATCCGCGGTAATAAGTCGCCGCGCCGTTCCAATAGGACGACAGCAGGCTCGATCCATAAAATGCAATCTTCATGCGACTGTCTCCTCTTTGGCGATGCGATCGATGGCTTGGCGGTTGCCGCATTCGGCGAGCACGTCGAACAGCTCGTCCGCCCGGTGCCGGCAAGTGTGTCGCCTCCCGATGGTTTCGAGGCCGGATCTCACCAGAGAGGCGGCCAGGCCAGCATCGTCCAGCACGTCGCGAAGATGGCGGCACATCTCGGAACCGTCGCGCGCGAAAAGAAAGTCGATGCCTGGCCTGAAGAGTTGTTCGACATCGGCCCAAGGCGCCGAAACGAGCGGGATGCCACAGGCGAGCGCCTCGAACATGCGGATCGTCGGGATGCCGGGCAGGGTCTCCCGATATGGGCGCCGCGGGATGTGGACGGTAACGCGGTGGGCCGCGAATGCCTTGGGCACGTCGGCATTGGCAATCCAGCCTTCGTAACTCAGGCCGGCGGCGGCAAGATCGGCGAGCGCTTCGCGTGGATAGCGCACGCCATGAACAGTGCCACGCAGGCCAAGTTCTTCGACTGGATCGATCAGGAATTCCTTGATTTCGGCACTGCGCTCATCATCGCCCCAGTTGCCGATCCAGATCAGATCGGCAGTCGGGTCGATCTCCGGGTGAGGCTTGAACAGGCGCTCATCCGCCGCCTCGTGCCAGGTGAAAGCACGTTTGCCCCAGCCGGCGCGCAAATAGCTTTGCCGCAACGCCTCGCCGAAAGCCAGCACGCCGTCATATTGCTCCAGCCGCAGAGCCGAGATCGCCTGCGTCGCCGAGACGGCGCGATGGTGGGTGTCATGGAACAGAAGCGTGAAACCGCCTCCATTCGCCCTGGCCCTGCCGATGCGCGCGACAAGGTCCGGGTCGGTCCATTCGTGGACGATCACCACATCGGCGTCGGCAATCCAGCCTTCATGGTCGAAGGACGCGTCGTAGGTCACCGACATCAGCTCCGGAAAATCTTTTCTGAAGCGCTCGACCGCGTAGGGCCCTTTCTCTGCCAGCAGGTTCGAACGGCTCCAGCCGTCTGCTGGCTCCAGCGCGATCGCCTGGTGCCCGCGTGCAACAAGCTCCCGCATGATGCCGCGCAGGAAATGTGCGTTGCCGTGGTTCCAGTCGGAAACGACCGAATGGGTATAGAACAGGAACCGCATTGTCAGCGTTCCGCAACGGCCAGGGCGGCCCGATCGTAGATGTCGTGCATGGCCGCCGCTTGCCTTGCTGGTGAAAACCTGCGGGCTCGGAGTGCGGCGGCGTCGCCGAGCCGGCGCCTGTACTGGGCGTCGTCAGAGAGACAATCGACACGTCTGGCGAGATCGCCTGGATCGTGGACGTCGTAGAACAAAGCCGCGCCATTCCACAATTCGCGATAGGTCGGGATGTCGGCAAGCACCAAAGGTGTCGCCGACGTCGCTGCCTCCAGTGCGGCAAGGCCAAATGGTTCATAAATGGAGGGCGATACGAAGATGCCGGCCCGCGCCATCAAGCGACGCACCTCGTCGTGGCAGACCGAGCCCAGAGCAACGACATTGCTGAAACTGACGCGTTGGCCATCGCCGACCTCGATCGGCCCGGCAGCGAAGACTGGCCATTTCGTCAGCGCTGCTGCCTGGTCCAGCGTAGCTGCGTTCTTTCCTTCGTCCCACCAGCGCGCGGCGGCGACAACCACCGGTTCGCGTCGCTCTGCCTTTGGACCCGGCCGTGTGCCGTTGCTGACAACGCTCAGGCCGGCGATCGGCCCGTAGCAGGCCTCGAGCATGCCGGCATGGCTGCGGCTGGGCGCGATTACCGCATTGGCCCCATCGAAACCGCGTCTGTTGCGGTCCTTCTGCCATGCCCATTCGCCGTCCACAGCCTGTCCCCTGACCGCGTGGAGCCAGGTCACGACGCATGAGTGCGAGACCGTCACGACCGGGCAGGGCAGATCAAGTCCAACGGCCTGTGTCGGCGCATTGAGATGGACGAGGTCGATCGCGTGATCGCCAACAAGCGCGCGCAGTTCCTGCGGCAACATTTCCAGATCGTCCTCATTGCGGGTCATCCAGTCCGGCGGTGTCTTGAGCCACGCCAAATCAGCGAAAGCCTGTGCCTCCTTCGCCTGCTCTTCGGACGGTTCCGGGCCTAGCCCGGCGAGCACGATGCTGTCGCCGCCATGAGCCAACTCCCGCGCCAGATCGAGCGCGTAGCGCCAGACGCCGCCGACGGCATCGACGGTCATCAGGATTCGCCGCGGGCGGCGGATCAGTGACTGCAACATGTCGCCTCCAAATCGGCCAGCGCTCGCGGGCGCTTCTCCTGGATGTCGCTGAACGTCCGGAAAGAGGCCAGGTAATGCTCGTGGGCGCGCTCCCAGGCGAGATCGTCGGGCTCGCCCCAAAGCTCGCGATAGCTGGGCGAACTGGGATAGGGATAGAGCGGCACCGGCTCGTTGGCCCACACGCCGCGGTCAATGAGGTGCTTGCGCCAATGATCGACCAGAGCCGGATCGTCCTCGACGACGCCGATCAGATTGGCTTGGACGAACGGGACGTGACGTCGTGCATTGACCAGCAAGGCGGCCAGTTCCTCGGTGCCCAGCCGGCAACGCTTTGCCAGCATGGCCCGGCCTTCCACCGTCAGGCTTTCGAGGCCGGCTTCGATCGAAACGCAGCCGGCGGCACCCAGCAGTTCGAGGAGCTCCGGCTTCCAAAGATCGATGCGGGTCTGCACGCCGAACTTGACGTCGCGATCGACCAGCGCCTCCAGCAGCGCCTTCTGCGGCAGGAAGATCTCGTCGATAAAATAGATGTATCCGACGCCTTGCCCGATGAGCCGATCGATTTCCGCGGTGATCGCATCGTGGTTCCTGCGGCGGTAGGCGTCGCGGAAATCGATCTTGGCGCAGAAGCTGCAATTGTAGGGGCAGCCGCGAGACGCCTCGACCTCCGCTCCGAAACCAACCTGATCGTCGTCGAACCGGTGGTGATGGTGCAAATGCGCGGCAATCCAATCGGACGGCCAGCTGAGCGGCGGATGATCGACAAACGAACTGGCGTGAACGCCGCCGCTGCCGACAAGTTTTCCCTCGTCGAGGTGGGCGGTGTGTGGCACGGCGCTCCAATCGTGACGGCGGGCGAGTTCTGCGACGACCTCTTCGCATTCGCCGCGCACGACGACATCGACGCCCAGCTTGCGCAGCGTCGGCGCCGGCGTCGCCGAGCCGTGCGGCCCGACAGCCACTGTGCGGCCGCCCCGCCGGGCGAGGCGGTTGAGGAAGTCGGCTGGTACACGCAGCTCGGGCGGCGCGCAGCGCCAAAACAAATAGGTCGGCGCCGTGCTGACGACGGTCATGGCCGGTGCGAAAGCGGCGACGCGATCGGCAAGTGCCGCGTTGTCGAGCTTCTGGATTTGCCCGTCCAGCATCAGCACCTGATGGCCGTCGGCCTCCAGCGAGGCTTTCGAGTAGCCCAATTCCAGCGGCAGATGTGGCTGGCGGCAGCCGAAATAGATGCTGTCTTCGTAGGTCCAGAACGGATTGACCAGGGCGACTTTCATGCCACGTACCTCGCTGGTTCAGGCTCGAGGCGATGACGCTGGAGCCAGTCGGCGAGATCGCGGACGCCGTCGCGCCAGGAGACATGCGCTTTCCAGTCGAGCGTCGCTTCTAACTTGCGGGTATCGGCGACAAAGAAAGGTTGGTCGCCGGTGCGTTCCCGGTCGTAGCGGATCGCGAGGTTCCGCCCGGTCAGCTCGCCGATCTCCTCGATCAGCATGCGCAGGCTGACGGCGTTGCCCGGTCCGCCACCGAGATTGAATGCCTGGCCCTTGATGTCGTCGATCCGGGCAAGTACCCCGCGATAGGCCGCAACGGCGTCGCTGACATGAAGGATATCGCGCACCTGCTTGCCGTTGCCGTAGATCGTGATCGGCCGGCCGGAAAGCGCGCTGAGCAGAAAATGGGCGACCCAGCCCTGGTCCTCCGTGCCGAACTGGCGCGGCCCGTAGATGCAGCTCATACGCAGGACCGCGGTCGGCAGATCGTACGACTTGGCATAATCGAGCACATATTGGTCGGCCGCGCCTTTGGAGCAGCCATAGGGGGTGCAGAAATCCAGGCCGCAGGCCTCGTCTATGCCGTTGGCGCGGATGCCGGCATCGCAGGGCACGCACCGATCGTCCTCTTCGCGCACTGTGACGTCGGGCAGGCCGCCATAGACCTTGTTGGTGCTGGCGAAGATCACGGGAATGCGTCTGCCGCTGCGGCGAGCCGCTTCCAAAACGTTGAAGGTCCCGCGCAGATTGATGTCGAAATCTTCGCTTGGCTGGGCCAGGCTCGTGGTGACGGCGGTTTGCGCGGCGAGATGGAATATCGCCCTGGCATGCGCCAAAAGCGGCGCCAGCACGTCTTCGTCCCGGACATCAGCGGTTTCCACGGCAAGTTGATTGCCGTGCTTCTGCGTCAGCCAAGCCAGGTTCTGGTCGACGCCCGGGCGGCTGAGATTGTCGATGACCAGCACCGGCACCCCATCCGACAACAGGCTGTCGGCGAGGTTCGAGCCGATGAAGCCGCTGCCGCCGACGATGGCAACCGGCGCTTCACGAAAACCGTCCGGCCTCATGATACCAGTCCCCGCTCTTCGAGTTCCCGTTTCATGTCGGCGCCGCGGTCGATGGCGACCGTGTTGCGCACCCATGCGACGAACTCGTCGAGTGACTCCTCCAGCCGGTGCTGCGGCTCGAAACCGAGCAGTTCGCGCGCCTTCGAGATGTCGGCGAAGCAATTGCGGATATCGCCGGCGCGCGCCTTGCCGAGAATTTCAGGCCGATGGTCCGGCACACCCATGGCGTCGGCGAGCAGCCGGGCGACCTCGCTGATCGCATAGGCCCGTCCGCTGCCGATGTTGATGACGTGGCCGCGCGCCTGGCGTTGTTCCAGCGCCAGGCGGAACGCGCGGGCGACGTCACGCACATGCACGAAATCGCGTTTCTGCTCGCCATCTTCGAAAATCATCGGCCGCTGGCCGTTAGCGAGGCGTGAAGCGAAATTCGCCAGAACGCCGGTGTAAGGATTTGACAGCGCCTGTCCGGCGCCGAACACGTTGAACAGGCGCAGCGCCACCGCATCGACGCCATAGGCATCGCCGAAGATCAGCACGGCGCGCTCCTGGGCATATTTCGTCAGCGCATAGATCGAGGCGAGGTCGACCGGCTTTTCCTCGTCTGTCGGCAGCGGCGACAGGCTTTCATCCGCCGCCGACAGCGGATTCCATTGGCCGCTCTTGACGTCGCTGGCCTGCCGCCGTGCATTGTCGACGCGCCGACCGCCTGGCGTGGCATAGAGACCCTCGCCGTAGACGCTCATCGAGGAGGCGACGACGATCCTCTCGACCGGATGCTTGATCAGTGCCTCGAGCAGGGTGGCGGTGCCGAGGTCGTTGGCGCCGACATAGCGGGCGATCTCGTACATGGACTGGCCGACGCCGACCTCGGCGGCGAGATGAACGGTGGCGTCGACGCCCTGCAGCGCCTCGGCGACGGCGGCGCGATCGCGAACGTCGCCTTTGATCAGTTCGGCTCCTGCCGGCAGGCTGATCGCCTCGCTGCCGTGCACCTGTTCCAGCAGCGCATCGAGAATGCAGACGGCATAACCATGTTCAACGAGTTCCTGGACGACGTGGCGGCCGATGAAACCGCACCCTCCTGTAACCAGTATGCGTTTCACGACAACTCCTTACGCAGTTGGCCTTGGCGCCCCGAACTGTTTGGCAAAAGGTTTGTTCCCTCTGCTTCAACAAAGATGGTTTTGGCGAGGCTGCAACCTGAGGTGAACGCATGGCGAACGAGCCTTGGGCGATGCGCTGGAACATTGCAGCTTCTTTGGTGTTAGGGGCGCTCATCCGGTCCGTGGGCGGCCCGTGGGCGCAAGCCAGGAAGGCCACACGCCTGCAAGGTCTGGATCAAAGGAGGTTCCAATGTCTGAATCGAAGACAACCACCAATCATGACGAGATCCGCCAATGGGCCGAAGATCGTGGTGGCCGACCGGCGGTTGTACGAACCAGGGGCGAGGGCGGCATCTTGCGGATCGATTTTGGCGAGCCCGAGGAGAAGCTCGAACCCATCGAATGGGATGAGTTCTTCCGGATTTTCGACGAGAACGATTTGACTTTCCTTTACCAGGACGAAACCGGCTCCGGAAAAAACAGCCGGTTCAACAAATTCATCGACCGCAAGAACGGCTGAGGAAGCTGCTAACTCAGCGCTGTCGGGTAGCTCTTAGGCGCGCCTCGCGTTCTGATAGAGGACTTAACTATAGATGGCTGTTTTTGCCTACTTTTCAGACTGTTAGAAAACCAATCTCAGTGCAGCAGGCTGGTTCCGCCCGATCCGGCAATGTTTCGCATGATGCCGTTCAGCCAGTCTTCGGTCGATACACCGGGCCGCCGCCTGTCGATCTCACCGATGGCGCGCTCCAGTGTTCGCTCGACCAGCCGATCGGAAGCACCGACGTCGCCCAGAAGCAGCCGCGCCGCGAGCCTGAGCTTCGGCAGAAGTGAAAACACGTTGTCCGACAAGTTCACGGCAGGGCGACCGGCAAGGGCGGATTTTTCCGGAGGGAACAAGGCGTCGAAGACGGCGTAGCTATCCGACGATTTTCGAAGATTGCTGGCGTGGCGGAGACGTTCGGGAATGACGATGTCCTCGTCACCGCTGAAAAAGACAAAGGGAACGCCGCGGCGCATCAGTTCGTCGGCGATCGGAAACACCCGCCGGCCGTTAAGATTGACGTCGAGGATCGCGGCCTCAGCCACCTCGGTATGCATGGAGGCGTGTTCGACGGTCGCCGCAGGGCCAAGGACGACCGCGCCCATATTGCCGAAATATCTTGCAAGATCGCCGGCCAATACCCAATCGTCTTCGACTATCAGGATGCGCACTCCTCGGAGATCGCGCACCTCATCGCCCTTTCTTCGAGCGGGATTTGCAAGTGTCCGCACGGGCCTGTTCGGAATGTTCCTGCAAGGCTGCCTGCAATCGCTTCGCCAAAACAAGCATGCGCGGCGGAATGGATTCGTTTCCCGGCAAACTCAGCAGATCCTCGAAGCGCAACGACGCTCGTCTTGTCAGCTTCAGCTCAGGTGTGCGCTTTGACATTGGAGTTCCACAATAATCCCGACTTTAACGCCGTCTGCACGGACTTGTTCCGGCCCTCGCGCACGTTATATGCTGGGCGTTGCGTTCAGCCCGGTAGTGGGCTTTGGGTCGATTTGGCGGCCTTGTCGTCTAGGCTGTTCAACCGAGGGCTTGCGGTGACATCTCAGGTGAAGAGATTTCCAATTGTGGGCGTCGGCGCGTCGGCCGGCGGCATTCCTGCAATGGAGGGCCTGTTCAAAGGCATCACCGGCCAGCCCGGCATGGCGTTCGTCATCGTCACCCATCTCAGCCCCGAGCGCGAAAGCCTGCTTCATGAGGTCGTCGGACGTTACACGCAACTCCCGGTTGTCGTCGTCGAGGACAGCACCACTATCCTGTCCGACCACGTCTATGTGATGCCGCAAAACGTCGTTCTCACGATCGAGCGGGGAGTGCTGCACCTGCGGCCATCCAACGTGCTCAGCCGCGAGCGCAAGCCGATCGATATCTTTTTTAGCGCGTTGGCGGAGGATCAGGGCGAATATGCGGTTGGCGTCATTTTGTCGGGCGGCGATTCCGATGGCACGCTTGGCGCCAAGGCGATCAAGGAGCGTGGCGGACTGACGGTCGCCCAGGCTCCCGACGGCTACGGTCCGCGCAACCCGGACATGCCGAAAAGTGCGATCTCCAGCGGGCTGATCGACATTGCGGCGCCGGCGGAGGAGATCGGCGCGAAGCTCGAGGGGTTCGCCCGCAGCTTCGACATGCTGAACGGCGTTGCCGGAGACGGCGAGCACGAGACGGCAGAACTGGGTCGGCTCCGCGACGAGATCTACGGCATTCTGCAGGGCCAATCCGGCCACGATTTCTCAGGCTATAAGACCAAGACATTCCTGCGGCGCATCAAGCGGCGCATGCAAATCGGACAGCTTGATTCCATTGAAGAGTATGTTGAATGGCTGAAGAAGGACCCTCGCGAGGTGGCGAACCTTTTTCGTGACCTTTTGATCAACGTCACCGATTTTTTCCGTGATCCCGACGCGTTCAAGCTGCTCGAGGAGAAGGTCGTACCGCAGCTGTTCGAGGGCAAGACCGCCAGCGACGCCGTCAGGATCTGGGTGCCTGGCTGCGCCACCGGCGAGGAGGTGTTCTCGATCGGCATGCTGTTGCGCGAACACATGGAGACGCTTTCGGTTGTGCCGCGCGTCCAGATATTTGCGACCGACATCGATGAGCCCGCGCTTGCGGTGGCGCGCGCGGCGCGTTACCCGGCGGCATTGCTGCAGGGCGTCTCGCCCGAGCGCAGGCAGCGTTTTTTCAGCAGCGACGGCGAGAGCAACGTGCTTGCCAACGAGGTCCGGGAGCTGTGCGTCTTTTCCCCTCACAGCGTCGTCCGCGACCCGCCGTTTTCACGCATGGACATGGTTTCATGCCGCAACCTGCTGATCTATTTCGGCTCGGACATCCAGAACCGGGTGATTCCGATCTTCCACTACGCGCTGAAGCCGGGCGGTTATCTTTTCCTCGGCACGTCCGAAAGCGTCGGCCAGCACGACAACCTCTTCGCCACCGTCGACAAGAAGCAGCGCATTTTTCAGGCGCGGGAACATGCCTCGCCACACATTAGGCTGCCGATGCTGATCGGCGATGGCCGTTCAGGCGCCTTCCTGCCTGAAGGAACGGGGCCGAACAAGCGAACCGCCAGCTATCCGCTTCGACAGGCGGTCGAGGCACAGGTGCTGGAGCGTTTCGCGCCGCCGCATGTCGTGGTGAATGGCGACGGTGACGTCGTCTACTATTCGGCGCGGACCGGCCGATATCTCGAAGCGCCGCAAGGCATTCCGAGCCGGCAGGTGCTGACTTTGGCCCGCTCCGGGATAAGGCTCGACCTGCGCGCGGCATTGCGGGAAGCCGCCACGACGCGCCGCACAGTCGTGCGGGAAAATGTCGTCGTTGACGAGGACGACGAACAGGCCCTGTCGATCAAACTCACTGTCGAGCCCCTGGCGGAACGCGGCAAGGGCGAACGGCTTTATCTCGTCCTGTTCGAACCGACGGGGCCGGTGCAGGCGCGGTCCGATGTTGGGCCCGAAAACCGTAGCAGCGAAGGCACTGCCGATCTCGAGCGGGAGCTGCGCGAAACGCGGGAGCGACTGCAATCGACGATCGAGGAGTACGAAACCGCACTGGAAGAAGTGAAATCCTCGAACGAGGAACTGGTCTCCGTCAACGAGGAGGCGCAGTCGACCAATGAGGAGCTCGAGGCCTCGAAGGAGGAGATGCAGTCGCTCAACGAGGAACTCAACACCATCAATTCGGAACTGACCAACAAGATAGAGGAGCTCGATCGCGCCAACAGCGATTTGCGCAATCTGTTCGAGAGCACGAAGATCGCAACCATTTTCCTCGATCGCAATCTGGTGGTGCGGACCTTTACTCCGCCGGCCTCGTCCTTCTTCAGCCTGCGTCCCTCCGACGTCGGCCGGCCGCTGACCGAGCTTTCGAGCCAGCTCGACTATCCCGAGCTGAAACCGCATATCGATGCCGTCTTCGAAACCGGAGAGACCCTGAACCATCATCTGGCGCGCGACAACCAGGGCCGGTTTTATATGGTTCGCATCAATCCATATCGCGACAAGGACGACAGGATCCAGGGCGTCGTGGTCACGCTGGTCGATGTCACCACATTGGCCGAGACGGAAGAGCAAAACCGGGTGCTCATTTCGGAGCTGAACCACCGCGTCAAGAACATGCTGGCGGTGGTCGCCAGCATCGCCAACCGCACCCGTGAAAGTTCGGAATCGAAGGAAGAGTTCGCCGAAGCGCTGATCGGTCGCCTGCACGCCATGTCGCGGGCTTACGGTCTGCTGTCGAAGGAGCGCTGGAAAGAAGCTTCGATCAACGAACTGCTGCATCAGGAGCTCGAGCCTTTCAGCATTGACCGGTTCAAACTTGACGGCGCTGAAGTGAAGCTTAGCCCGCAACAGAGCCTTTCCCTTAGCATGGTCATTCATGAACTGGCGACCAACGCCGCCAAATATGGCGCGCTGGCGACGCCCGAGGGCAGGGTCGTGCTGAAATGGTCTGGCGACGGCGATGTTTTCACGCTCACCTGGTGCGAGCGACACGGGCCGCCGGTCAGAAAACCTGAAGTCAGCGGCTTCGGACTTTCCCTGCTGCAGGGTGAGATCGGCTACCGGCTTGGCGGAAAAGTCGAGACCACCTTCAACCGTGACGGTCTTGAGGTCCAGATCACATTCCCGATGCTGCGCAAGGAGACGCCGTGACCGACCCGCTGCGCGTTCTGGTGGTCGAGGATGAATGGCTCATCGCCGAGGACATCGCTGCTTGTCTGCGCGATTCGGGACATCAGGTGATCGGCCCGGCCCCTTCGGTGGCGGCGGCCCTTCGTCTTATCGGCGAAAATCCTGTCGACGTGGCGCTGCTGGATGTTCAACTGCATGGCGAAACGAGCCTGGCGATCGCAGAAGAACTAAAAACCCGCCATATTCCGTTCGCGTGCCTGACCGGCTTTGGGCCGCGCGATGTTCCATCCGCGTTCGCCAACGCTAGATTTGTTCGCAAGCCGGCAGATCAGGCGACCATTCTCAGAGCCTTGGCGGAATTGGTCCCGACGTCCTAGCTCGTTTGCCCTTCAGTCCAGCGGCTTTTCGGTCGGTCGCGGCGTGGCGCCTTGCTGGCGCGGCCGGCCGGCATTGCGGTTGGCCACCGGATTGTCCAGCGGAGCGGTCGAGGGCTTCGAGGCTCCCGCGCTTTTCGGCGTCGGTGGCCTGGCTCCGGCATCCGTATCGTCAGCATCCCGCCTTGGACGTCGCAAGCCAGCGGCATTTGCCTGCCGGATTGCCGGTTTCGATGCGGTTTTCTTGTTGGCCATGGTGTCTCCTTCCTGCTGCGACGGAAACAACGGAGGCTTCGTTCACCGCTCGCAGCCCTGCGTGTCAACCGCCGGCACGGTGCGAAGTTCCACGACCTGCCGCTGGATGGGAACCATTTTCGATACTGGCTGTTCGGCTCGCAGGAAGGAGCCGGACATGGAGCGACGTAACGCCATACTTTCGCTGGTGATAGCAGCGATCATCATCGTCGGCTTTCTCATCGGCTTTTTGTATGCCGATATGGGCTGGCGCACCTCGCCACTCGAAAGAGCCCAGGAGCAAAACCAGGGTGGGAACGCCCCGGCCGACACCTCGCCTGCCGCGGGCATCGAAAAGAACCCCCAAGAGAATACCGAGATGCCGGATCAGCAATAACCGCGATCTTTCCGGCAGGAACCGGGCAAGCTGGATGGTCTTGCCCAGAACCAATGGCTGTATCGCTGGTGATATCGGACTTACGGTGGCTGCTGGTACCCGGCTGCCAACGCCGCGGCCTCTTCCCCCGTCGTTGAAACCCCTCCTGCTGATGTAAGCGATTTCTGGCATTTGCGTATCGGCAGCACGGCGTGCTCAGTCTCCGGAGACGAGAGCCGACCGATCCTGCTGCTTCTTGCCAACGCATCTTGGTTGGCCCTTGCTGCGAGCCACTCTGCCCGCTCCCGCGGCAAGCCGATAAGGCAAATACCAGCGAAGTGCGCCGGCACATCCACCGTCGTGTCGAACACGGCCCATGTGTTGGTAGGCTCCTGAACCGGCAAAAACCTCATAACAGCTCCTGCTAATATATAGCACGAACTTACGGACGAAGCACTGTTCCGGCATCAACCAAACGAAGGAGAATTTTTCGTTTTACCACGCTGCGGCGCGCTGAGCCTCGCAAATTGATCCACGCCGTCTGTATCGCGGCTGCGACGTGGCCGAAAATAGATCTCTACGAGCGAACGCATCCAGGAGCCCGCCAGGCGGCGGCGCTTTTGCGTGTCGGCGATCCGCCTTCAGCCCCATCTCGCGGCGCCTCGGCGTATCCCTTGGGGAAGTGTCAACTGGCCTTGGGAGCGCTGCTCGGAACCAGGAATCCACCCTTTAGCAACTCCAGGGCGTCGAGCGCCTCCTCATCCAGCAAATCTGTCAGAGCCACCCCTTCTGCGAAGACCACCCTATCGTCGTCTATATCGTAGACCTCCCAAAGCCCTTCCTTGTTCCGTCGAATGGCGTGCCGATGCTCCATAAGCAGACGCTAATTGAGTCGCGGAAATGGTGGCTAGGAAAAATCAGGGGCAGGCCGACATTAGCAGTGGAAAACCTCAGGCGCCCTGACGCGTGATGCATGCGCAAGTCAAGGCTATGCCGGCCGCGCGCGGCCCGAGGGGACCGTATCGACCACGGAAAATAGCCGGGTCGAGAATCCGATTGACGATCATTGCGGACACTCGGCCTCTGATGTAATTTAGGGATCGATCAAGTGAGGAATATACCGCTGTCGCGACGGCTTTTCTCTCTTTTCTGTCTCGGCAGATAGCATGCTCTCTAACGGACCTTTGGCACTGCAAGCTGTGTTCTTGTGGTCGCCAGGTAATGACGGTTAAGGGATTTGCCATGCTCCGACGTTGCGGATTCGTTGCGGCCTTGATGCTCGCAAGCGTCGCGACTTTCGACGCTTCTGCAGTCGAACGAAGGGTCGCCTTTGTAATCGGCAACTCCGATTACCAGGAAATCTCGGCCCTCAAGAACCCGGCCAAGGATGTGGTGGACGTGTCCAACACGTTTCGAGCGGCTGGTTTTGATGTTTTCGTCGCGAGCAATCTTACGAAGCTGCAATTTGAAAATCAGTTCCGCAACTATCTTGCCGCCGTGGACGGCGCAGATGTGGCTGTCGTTTACTATTCCGGCCACGGCTTTCAGATCGGCGGCGAAAATTTCCTGATCCCTGTCGATGCCTCGTTGAAAGATGCGGCGGACGTCGAGGTCCAGGCAATCAAGCTGAACGATGTGCTGCAGCAGATGCGTTCGAAATCGAAGATCCAGGTGATCATCCTCGATGCCTGCCGCAACAATCCATTCCCTCGCAAGGACTATTGGCTCAGAGACCAGCTTCTTACCGCCAGCGGCACCGGCCTTGCGCAAGTAAGAAGCTCACTGAACACACTAATTGCTTTCGCCACCGAACCCGGCGCGGTCGCCTATGACGGCGCCGGCGACCTCAGTCCTTTTTCATCGGCGTTTTCTCGTCGCGCGCTCGCCCCGAACCAGGAGATCCGCACGGTCATGTCGGCCGTCCGCCGGGATGTGGTTGAGGCTACCAAGGGCCTGCAGGTTCCCTGGGAGAATTCTTCGCTGATCGACGAAGTCGTTCTGATGCGTCGCATCAGCCGCCCATCGCTGCCGCCGGTTTTGGAGAAAGTCGTGCTGTCCGGGGCAGGCCCCATCGATCTGGACCTCCCGGAACCGGTCCAGGTCGATGGCGGGACGATAACCGTCAGCATCGAAAGACCACCCGCCTTGGGACGCCTGATGCTGGACGGCAAGGTCATCGAGGCCGGAGATCTGATCCAGGGCAAGGACCTGCCGCGTTTGCAACTGGATGTCCCCAAGGGAACTGGGGAGCCGGAAGAGATGGATATGCTGGCCTATGCCGCACGCGACAGTTGGGGCGGCGAAGCCAGGGGCATGCTGGTGTTCCGGGTCAAGAGCGGCGAAGGAGCCGAGGGCGAACAGGTGATGGCCTCGCTCGAAGCCGAGCAGAAGCAGCAGGTGCTGCAGCGCGGCATTCATGTCACCGGTGCGGCCGAGGCGATCGAGAACCGGGACGTCGACGTTCCGGTCGGCGTCGGCGCCGTTGCCCTGAACCTCGACGTTCCGACAGACGATGCGGCGGTCAGCCTGAAAGTCACAAACTATCCGGCAACGGGAACACTCTCCCTGCCGGATCGGACCCTGTCGCCCGAATCGAGCTTGACGGTCGGCGAAGTCGAGGGGCTGCGCTATGAACCCCAGATCGGCGCCAGCGCACCGGTCGAGATCGCCTTCGAAATTCGGGCGGACAGCGGAGCAGCCAAACCCGCCAAAATGAAACTGTCGCCGAGCGTCGATCCGTGCGACCTGGCTGCCGGCGAACCTCTCGACCTTCAAGGCGTGGTCCCCGGCCTGCTGCCGAATGAAATCGGCGCCGACGCGGTCAAGCTGTGCGAGGCTGCGGTGAAGGCGTATCCCGATGTCGCCCGCTTCCGTTATGAACTGGGCCGCGCGCTGCTTGCAGCCGGCAAGGTCGACCAGGCCAGGAAAGCCATACAGCAGGCCGCCGACAGGGGGCATGTGCGCGCGGTGTTCGAACTCGGCTACCTCCATGCGACGGGAACGGGCCAGGCTGTCGACCGCAAGCAGGCCAACACCTTCTACGCCGCTGCGGCCGACAAGGGCGATCCCTACGGGATGACGTCGTGGGGCCGTGCCCTGTTCCATGGCTACGGCGTCGAGAGCGACACCGGCAAGGGGCTGGACCTGCTGCTCAAGGCGGCATCGATGGGGCACACCTATGCCATGAACGATCTCGCGGCGATCTTCACCGAAGGCCGCAACGGCGTGCCCGCCGATCAGGCCCGCGCGGTTGCCTTCCTGGAGGCCGGCGTCCAGCGCCAGGACATGTATTCGATGAACTTGCTCGGTCGCAATTACCTCAGCGGCAGGGGCGTCGAAAAGGATCCGAAGGCTGCGCTGGCGCTTTTTCAGAAGGCCATCGACCTCGGCCAGCCCTATGCGCCGGCCAGTCTTGCGCGCATGTACCGTGATGGCGTTGGCGTCGAGCAGAACCTTGATGAAGCCCAACGTCTGTTTGAACTGGCAACCTCGCGCGGTGACCAGTCCGGCGCCTACGACCGCGCGGCTCTCGAGATGCAAAAGGGCGACAAGGCCGACCAGGCCGTCGCCGTGCGTTTCCTGGCATTCACAGTTGCGCTCGATCTTCGCAATGAGCTGCCTGACGCCCGGGCGACGTTGGCGCAATTCGGGGCCAAGCCGAAAGCGGCGGCGTTGAAGCAGCTGCGTGGGGAACTCAAGTCGAAGATTCCCTTGAGCGGCTCTGTCGACAAGCAACTGGTCAAAGCGGCCAGGGCGGTCTGGGAACAAGCCAATCCGCGTCGGGATTTGTTCTGATCAACAAGGAGGCAATGGTGGGCAGAAATCTGAAGCAGGCAACAATCGGGATAACTCTGTCCATAGCCTTGGCGGGGGTCATGGGCTGCACATCCTGGCCGCCCCTTCAGCCGACGCCGCTGGTGGCGACGCCGGCACCGGCGCCGAAGGTCGTTCGCAGAGCCCCGGCGCCGCGGAAGGTCGTCAACCCCGCTCCCAAACCGGTGGCCGCCAGGAAAGTGGTCAAACCGGTCGCGGACGAGCCTGCTACCGCACCTCCCGTAATCGTTGCTCCTTCTTTGGGAGGGAGCGGCGGAGGAGGAGGCGGCTGGGGAGGATAGCGTTGAATGGCGGCTGCAGGTAAGCCAGGCAACTAATTCAGAGCATTCTGCAGCCAAGTGGGTTCACTTGGCGTCGCAGGAATGCGGCCAAATCAAACAGATAGAGCCGGATTCTCGTTCAATTGAACGTATGCCGCTCGCGGATACGGGCTACGATCTAACTTGCATCCGCTGATTGGCGCAGCGCCTCTGTCTCTGCCAACTGGATGCCCATTTCGACAAACGCAGAAAGAACTGAAAAGCGGTCTTCCAACGCAACGCGTGCCAGTCCGGCCAGAACCCCCGCACTCACCGCGCGGGCGGCTGGCGGTAAGGCCGATAGCGCTGGCGCCTCCATGGCTGAACCGTTGCCATGCCGTCCTGCAGCCAGGGCAATCCAGGCGGCCGGCGTTGTTGGCGGCATTGCCGCAGCCTTGTCCACTTCCGGGCGATGGTGAGGGCTCTCCGGTTCGCTGACCCAGTCACGAACAACCGCGAGCAACTCCTGATCCCTGCTGTCGAGCAGAACGGTGAGGTGGCTCAGGCATTCATGTGCCCACCACACCGCAGCCCGTTCGGGAAGCAGATAGGCACAGAACGTAATCGCCTCCTCTGGCACCTGCCCGGCCAGCAGGGCGCGGCAAAATTCGATTGAAGGCTGTTCGGTCGGAAGTGCCACCATGTCCCTGGAAACAGCGGGGCAGGCCATGAAAAGGTCCCGTGCCGTTTTGAATCGAAGCTCATTGGCCATGGCGCCACGCTTTCCCCAGGGAACAATCGACACTGAAGCCCTGGGCGGGGCGGGTCAAGTCTCCAGCCCCTGGCAAGATGCAACTGCCCTCCACCACTCGTATGCTTGACGTTTATTGACAGACAACCGCTTCGCAATTTGGTATTGTCCGCAGTCGATGAAATCGATGCTCAAGACAGGAGTAACCGTTATGCGGTTGGGCAGTTTAGCCTTCGTGTTTACGGTCGCGTATTATTCGACCCACGCTTTTGCCGATCCACTTCAGAAATCAGAAGACATCGTGAAGTTTTTTGACGCGGCGAGCGAGCTCGGCCCGCCGCGTGGAATTTGCGTCGGCACCGAGGAAGAGTGCAACAGCAAGAACAAAGCAGCGCCTGCCGAAAAAACCAGCCTCGACATGCTGATCAATTTCGGCCTTGATTCTGCGGAACTCGATGCGACTGCGCGCGCTGAACTGGACGAGTTCGCCAAGGCACTGAAGGACAGCCGACTGAGCACTTTGAACTTCGTTGTCGAGGGTCACACAGATGCATCCGGCTCGGAGCGCTACAACGAGGGGCTGTCGGAACGCAGAGCCAGATCGGTAACAACCTTCCTCACCTCCAACGGCATCGATCCTGCCCGCATCAAAGCGACAGGCCTGGGCGAAGCGAGCCCGCGCAACCCCAATCCATTCGATCCGGTAAACCGCCGGGTGGAAATGCGGATAAGGACTGAGTAGGGCCGCTCCGACCACCGAGGCACGGCCAGCGTCGACACGCCTGAAACTGGCTCGTCAGTTGTTGTTGAGCACGCCACCCACGGCCACACCGGTGCCGAAAATCAGCGCCTTGGTCAGGAAGTCGTTGTTGTCCGGCGGCGGAACATCCCGCACGACCTGCTGCCTGCGGGGCTTCTGTGCCACCACCGGCTTTTGTGTGCGGGCCTTCTGTGCCACCGGCTTCTTTGTGCGGGTCTGCTGCACCTGTTTCTTCGGCTGTGCTCGAGCCAGATCGGCAGCGTAGCTGGCGCGCACCGAATCCATCATTGGATCCGTCTGGATCACCAGGAACGTCAGTTGCTCGCGTGTCAAAAAGGTCGTCTGCGGCAGGCCGTTTTTCGCTTGCCAGATGCCGATCGCCTGGCGGGTTTTTGGGCCTATGTTTCCGTCGATACGGCCAAGCTCGTTGCCCAAGGCTTCGATGCGCAACTGCAGATCGATACGGCCCTGGCGATCGAGACCGATCGCGCTTTCCGTCAACTCGGTGCCCGGGGCCTGCTTCACCTCGTCCGAAACTCCAACCGAGGTGCGAACGGCTGAGCCGGAAATTGCGTTGGCCTCGTCCTCGTCGACTGCCGCGACCTGCCGATCTTCGGCCTTCGGTTCGTTCAACTGGTCGATGTTCAGCCGTGCCACCGTGGCGAAGCGGCCGCTCGGAAACTGTTCAAGATAGGCTTCGTAGAACGGGATGGAATTGCGCTTGGAAGCTTCGTCCCACAGACGCTGCTCAACCTCCCAGGAAGGAGGCTCGTTGGTCACCGGGGCAGGCGCCGGTGTCATCGCGGCGGACGCACCAGCGATCGGTTTTGTGGAAGGCGCCGCTTCCGCTTTGGACTGTCCCAGGAAGACCTCGCGTCCCAGTGATGCGTTGTGCCAGGGTCTTTGGCGACCTTGTGTCGTTTCGGTCACCTGGCCGCGCACACGCGTCAGCGCGCTCTGGATTTCAACGCCAGGTTCAGTCAGGTGTCTGGCGAGCGCCGCGGAGTAGGGACTGTTTACGCCGTTGCCGTCGAAAGCGATGGCGCCGGGGTCGGTTGCATACGCAATCAAGACTCCCCCGGTTCCAACGCCGTCCGATCTTGCTTCAATCGGCGCCAGTCCGGAGCCAAACGAGGCGGAACGGCTCTTCGGCATCGAGGCGGCCAGCGTCCTGGCCAATGGATTGTCGCGGCAGGCATCGAGGATGATGACGCCGATCGCCGGCTCGGCTGGTAACGCCGCCATGAAGTCGTCGATCTGAACGGTGCGGGTCTTGAGATGAGCGGGCGATGTCAGTTCGGCGTCTATCGGAATCAAGAAATTCTTGCCGTCGACCTGCATGCCGTGGCCGGCATAGAAAATGACGGCGAGCTCGGCATCGTAGGATTGCTCGGTAAACCGACTGATGAGGCTGTGCATGCCTGCATTGTCTTGATCGAGCCCCTCGATCACCTGGAAGCCGGCATTGCGTAGCGTGGATGCGATGAGGTGCGCATCGTTGGCGGGATTGGGCAAGGCAACGGCATGGACATATTTACTGTTGCCGATGACCAGTGCCACGCGTTTGGCATCAGGCGCGGCAGCCTCGGCTCCAAGTGACGTGATGACAAACAGGACAAACCCGCTCAGAAAGACGGCAAATGCTTTCATGGTCCAGCCCTCCGCCCCGCCGGGGCGCACTATCGATGTCTGCGCATGCCAGAATGGCTCCTGGGCGTATGTGATCTCGACCACAGTTTTGGTTCACAAAGGCCCGAAAAAAGTTGGCTATAGTAGCACTTGGCAGCAGGAACACCAATGGACTAACGGCAAACTCGCACGCCTCGAGAAGCAGGTTCAAAGGGTATTCTGCATCGAGCCTATGAGAGCCGTGATCGCCTGCTTGTATTTTTCGAACTCGGGCGATGTCTGCCGGACTTCCGTCGTTGTCGTTGTCTGGCTCACTTCAACCATCGCCGGGCTCAGCTTCCGCCCCATTTTCCTTTCGGCCCAGCTCACGACATAGCTGGCGGACTTGCCGGTGAGAAACGGGTTGGCCTGAATGACGGCCGATCCGAGCACGGCGCTCAATTGCGCCGAACCCGGCGACGACAACACTTGATGGGCACCTTCCATTCCCAGGAAATGACAGAGATAAAGCCGGCCGGCTGTGATCTGGTGGCCGCGTGCCCGAAGATAGGCTTCGCCTTCGCGCGCCAGATTGCTGACCATCTCGCGCGAGATGGTGGCGTCAAAACGCAGAGCGAGCAGGTCGGCGGTTGACAGTGTCCGCGCCAGTTCGGGGCGGTAGGTGTTCATCATCCGGATCCACGTCTTGGTTATGAACTGACCGGCGCCGGTCGCCGAAGAAAGCGGGTTCTTGGCGCGGGCCTTGCCGCCGCTTTCGACTTGAACGATACGGTCGGTCAGCGTTTCGACAGCGGAAGCGTCCGTCGCGATTGCCGTAACCGTGCCCAGCGGATCGATCGCCTGCCCATTGCGATAGAGTTCGAAATGCAGGTGCGGCCCGGTCGAAAGACCGGTGGTGCCGATATAGCCAATGATATCGCCTGCCTTCACCTTCGCGCCGACACCGCCCTGGTCCGCGAATTTCTGCATATGCGCATAGCGCGTCTCGCTGCCGTCCCCGTGCGAGATCTTCACCAAATTGCCGTAACCACTTCCATCGCCCTGAAAGACGATTTCGCCGTCGAATGCGGCGGCTATCGGCGTGCCCAGAGGCGCCGCCCAATCGACGCCCTTGTGGATACGAACGGTTCCGAGGATTGGGTGCTTGCGTGGGCCGAAAGTCGAGGTCATCACCCCGTTGACCGGGGTGACCATGCCGTTGGCGACTGTCAGCGAGCGAACCTGATCGTCGCCGCTGACGCATGCAAACTGGCCGTCGGTCTGCTGGAACACGAAACAGTCAAGGCTTTTTTCGCTACCCCGGACGCCAACATACAGCACCCGTCCGGCCGTCTCTTCCTTGCCACGCGGTTTTTGCGAATAGATCAGGACCAGACGCTGGTCTTCGCTGGCGAAGGCATCCAGATCCTGTCCTCGCGACAGATACATGATCGCTTCTCCAATCACGCCGGTCGGGACTTTGTTGCGCGCTGCTGTCGAGTAGATCGCGTCGAGCAACCGGTATTGCCTTTTGTGCGTGCCTTGCGCCTGTGCGCCCGAGTAGTTGAATAGGTCTTCGCGAACCCAGGGGTCGACACCAGACACAAACACACCGGCGGCATTGCGCGTCAGCGTGCCGACAAATACGTTCCTGGCGTAGATCGAAACCTGCATGAGGGACATGGTTGTCGTCTCGCGCGTCGGCCTGAAACCGCGCATGGCGACGACATGACCTGGCTCAAGGCTCTCCCGATTGAAAAGCGCCTTCAGGGCCTCGCCTGCCAGCCTGGCATCCTCGGCGGAGAAATGCGCATCCAGGGCAACGCTGTCCAGGCTGCGGTCGTTGAGGATCTTTACGAAAATGTCCTCGGTAGCCTCGTATCGTTGATGTTCACTGATGACATTTGCAACGCTTGTGTTGTTTTCGATCTGGGTTTTCTGGAACGCGGGAAGGGCTGCCTCGCCTGAATCGATTGTTTCGCCCCAACCTGCTTCGGCATCATCGGTATCCCCCTGCGGGTCCGAAGCAACCGGAGCCTCGTTTAGTACGGGCGGTGGCTGAACATCGTTTTGCAGCTCGTTGGATGGCGCCGGCGCGGTCTGTCGCTGCGCCTGGAAGAATGCGAAATCTTCTTGCGTCGACGGTATCGTTGTCATGAACTTTTCGCTGGCGCTAAGCATCACGTCGGACAGAATCTCGATCTGCGGAGAAACGCCGGCCTGGTCGAGTTCTGCCGGCCGCGGGATCACCTGGCTTTTTGTTGCGCCGCCGGTGTCGGGCGCAAGGGTGATCCACATCGGGTCGCCTGCGAGATCGATGATGGCAGGCACATAGACAGATGCGTCGGCCGGCACATCGTCGGTTCCCTCGACGGCATGCAACTCCTCATCTTCGTCGCCAAACGACCAATAATCCGCGGTGAGATAGAAGCCGGCAGCGATCGACAACAGGGCAACCACAGCAAGCCCGGCAAGCAGCCTGCGCCAGAGCCTGCGCCTGCGCAGGGCGGCGCGGGCCTGCTTTTTCAACTTGAAGCTTGTGTCGATACTGTGCGTCACGGATTGCTTCCGGTCAGAAAGAAGGTCCACCGCGCCTGTTCAAGCGTATCGACTTCGAGAAATCGTGCGGCGATATGGCCGCGCTGCCAGCATTCATCGATGCCGCGTATCGAGAAACGCCGCCGGTCGATGCACATTTCGGTCGACCCGGTCAGGGTCGCATGGCCAAAGACGTCCGTTGCATAGATGTAGATGTAGCGGTTCGAAAGTTCCTCGCGGATGACGTTGACGCACTGATTTGCGCCGATGGTCCACCAGCCATCGGTCTGGTCGGCATTGTCGACTTTTTGGCCGACAGCGAGATTGACGACGTCGAGCGTCTGATTGCAGACGGTGAATTCGGCGCGCGCTTCGTGAGGCGACAGGAGAGCCAGCAATGTCGCGCCCAATATGACCGCAAGTCTGATACGGCCTGTCAGGGCAAGCAGGCCGCGAAGCCGGTCACGCTGATTGTTGGGCGGCACAGCGGGCAGGAAGGAAAAGCGCGAGCGGCGGTGGGCCATCGGCGTCCATGCTACCCGCCGAGCCGAAAATACTTTGCCGTTGCGGAGTACTCAGCTCGGTTGGCGTCGATCTCGTCGAGAATTTTGGGCAACAGCAGCGCGGCTGGTGTCGGCGCAGAGAACGCCGCAGCCTGAATATCCTGTGGGCCCGTGATCACCATTATGATCTGCGGCACGACCTTGCCGGCCGCCTTGTCGGCTGCGCCGAGATCGATCGGGATGTTGAAGGTGGCCTTGCCGGCTTGCGCCAGCATAAGATCGTCGAGGCTGAATGCCATGCCCCTGTGGTCGATCAGCAGCACGCTGGAAATCAGGCCGCCCTGCGTCACCAGCGTGCCGCCGATCGGCGAGCCGCTCGGCACCGTCGTTCGATCGAGAACAAGCTGCGGCTTGTCAGCCGGCATCTGGTCCAGAAAGCGCAGAAAGTTGGTGACTTCGCATTGAGCCGGCTCAATGAGGCGGACGCTGATGTCCGGTTCGACACGGAATCTTGCCTGGAAATCGGACAGCATTCGTTCGAACGGCTGGACCTCCGTGCCCAATCCTTCGATGGCGGCGGCGGCCTCGGTTGCCGACGTCAACGTCGCATAGAAACAGTCGCCGCCGTTGAAGTCCCGCACCCAGGAGACCCGTTGCGCAGCGGGGTCGAGGGCATTTTTTGGCGGCAGTTCCAGGTCCGGTTTCGGCACGTTCAAGGCAACAGTGGCTTCGCCCGGCTGTTTGCCTGCCGCCGGCTCGTCCTGCTGCCGTTTTGCGTTCGCATCATCCGTCTGGCTTTCGGCCCGCGCGTGCTGGCTGGCCGGCTGATCGGGCCTCCGGCTCTCCATAATTTCGGGCCGGACCGCTGCGGGCGGCGAGGCCTTGTCGGCCGGTGGCATTGGCGCGACCTGGATGCGCGGCGGGACCGGGCTTTCCTCGGCTGGCGAAAGGACTTCGGCTGGCCGTGTCGGCTCCAACTTTTGATCAGCCGCGGCATCTGCCCGATTTTCAGCTGGCGACGGCGCCTCGGCTGTCGCCGGCTGCGAAATGTCCTCGGCTGCCGCTGGCTCCGAGGTGTCCTCGGTTGGCGAGAGGACTTCGGCGGGCCGCGTCGGCTGCAAGCTTTGATCCGCCCCGGCATCTGCCTGACTTTCACCTGGCGGCTGCGCTTCGGCTGCCGCCGGCTCCGATCTTTCCGCGGCTGCCGCCGGCTCCGAGCTTTCTTCCGATGCCAACCGCTCCGGGGCTTCCTCGGATGGTGAGAGGACTTCGGCGGGCCGTGCCGGCTCCAACTTTTGATCCGCACCTGCCTGACTTTCGGCTGGCGGCGCAGTGGCTTCTGTTTGTGACTGATCGGGTGGAACTGCCTTTGCCGGCTCATCGCCCGGCGAATTTGCGGCGCTGTCCGTCGGGGCCGGTTTGGATGCTTTTGGCGACAAAAGCGATGTGTCGCCGGCGGTCGGCGTGGAAGGCGTCATCATGCCGCCCAGGTAAACGCCTGCACCCGACGCGACAGCCAATATCGCCAACGCAGCGATCGCGATCGATCGGGTCCTGGCCGACTTTGCCGGGACCTTTGGCAAAACCGCCCGAGCAGGACCGGCAACCGGCGCAGGCCTGGGCTCGGACAGAAGTGCGGGCCGGACATGCGGAACGAAGCGCTGCTCACCGGCAGCCGCCGGAGGCTGACTTGCCATCTTGGGGCCGGCAAGCCTGGGGCCGGGAAGCCTGGGGCCAGGCGCGGCGGTTCCCCCCGTTCGCGGCGTCCGGTCGCGCGGTGTGATCGACGCTGGCGGCCTTGTCTCCTCGTCCGTGTCGTCACGTGTCGCCCTGGCGATATCGGCCATGCTGATCGGCCGGTCTTGTGGATCCGGCTGCAGCATGGCCTCGACAATTCCACGAAAATCGGCGTCGATGTCGGAGAGGTCCGGAACGGTTCGGCGTTTTTCCACGATCTCGAACTGGGAGCCGCTCATGTCGATCGGTTTCCCGCGCAGAGCAGCGGCCAGCACCAGGCCCAGGCTGTAGATGTCGGATTGCTCGCTGACATCGCCGCTGTACAGCCCGAGTTGCTCGGGAGAAACGTAATTGTACTTTCCCGCGAACTTTCCGCCGATCAGCGTCTCGCCGCCGACGGTCGCCGATCGCGCGATGCCAAAATCGATGATCTTTGCGCGATCGACCCGGCCTCCTGGCAGGATGATATTATCCGGGGAGAGGTCGCGGTGTATCGCTCCGGCCTGGTGCACGGCGCTCAAGCCGGAAGCCAGACGATGGCAGAGCTTGCGCACGTCTTCCGTCGGCATCGGGCCACGTCCCATGATATCGAACAGCGATTGGCCGTCGACGAACTCCATGGCGAGGTAGGGGCGACCAATACCCGGGTCGATCGTGAAGACGTGATATCGCACGACCGCGTCGTGCGACAAATGATTGAGGATCGTCGCTTCCTTGCGGAACAGCGACAGGATCGTCTGGTCACGGGCGAACTCGGGCAATACGATCTTGATGGCGACATGGTCGCCGGTCTGGATGTTGTGGCCACGGTAGACTTCGCCCATGCCACCGAATGCGATTCGCTCGTCCAGTTCATAGATGCCGCTGAGTTGCGTGCCGACCGCTGTGGTGGCCACGTCAGGCGATATCCGCGTCTTGTCGTCGGCGCTCATCGGCCTCAGCCTTCCGCTCTGGAAGGACCGGGATAGGCCCCATTGCGCCCGTCTCCGATCTTGACGAGCACGATCGTGACATTGTCCGTTCCCCCGCGCGCCAGCACCATCTGCAGCAGGTTTTCGCAGGCCGCCTGAGGTGTCGCCGACACCGCCGCCGCCTCGATCTCGGCGTCTGTGACATGCGCTGTCAGCCCGTCGGTGCTCAACACGAATATGTCGCCCGGCATGATTTCGCCTTGCTGGAAATCGATCACGATCTCGTCGCTGACGCCGACCGCATGGGTGATGACGTTGCGGCGCGGCCAGGCGAGTGCTTCGGCTGCGCTGATCATGCCCTTGTCGAGAAGTTCCTGGACTTCGGTATGGTCCTTCGAAATCTGCGAGATCGAGCCGTTGCGGATCAGGTAGACGCGACTGTCGCCTGCCCACAGGCAGGCAAACCGCCCATCCATCGCCAGCAGGGCGGCGACAGTGGAGCCAATGGTTACCCCACGGGATTGCGATATCCTGCGGATTTCGGCGTTGGCCCGGCTCAGCCGGTCCTCGAAGCGCGCGCGCAGATCCGGTGCAGAGCTTGCAATGCCGATCGTTGCCAGATGATCGACGATGCTGGCCGAAGCGACTTCCCCGGCATCATGGCCACCCATTCCATCGGCCACCACCCACAGGCCGGTTTCCGGCTCGACCAGATAGCTGTCTTCGTTGAGCTCACGGACACAGCCTCTGTGGCTAACGCCGAAGCTTTCAAAGGGAAGGGCGACAGTGTTCACTTTGCCACCAAGCGCTTCTCAAGCGTCCTCTGCGGCGCCCCGTCAGGTGCTCGCTCGCGCCAGTTTGCCACAGGCTCGAACGTTAGAGTATCGAAATAAACGTCCGCCCATCTGTTGCCGATGGACAGCCGCACCGTGTTGGGAAATTCAAAAATCATCTCAAAACGCCTTTGGACAGCTGAACCCGGAAAGCGCAGGAAGGAAGAGAGGGTTTTGGTCCGAACTGGCCTGGACCGTATAGGCGACATCGCGTCCGCCGATCACGAAGCGGGCTTGCGTGTTGCCGCCGGTGCTGGTGATATCGGCCTTGTCCAGCAGGCGCTTCAGTGCCCACGGACCGTCGAACTTGATCGCGGACTCACGGCCCGGCATTTCGGGAATGAGGCTCAGGCTCGCCGACGCGGAAGCCATGCCGCTCGGCCAGGTCACCGTGCTTGGCGCGTTGCCGGCCTGGTTGCTTTGGACGATCTGGCCATCGACGTCGAGTACCGCCGTATCGGCATCGCCATGCAGTGAAAACGGTGTAAAGGTGACACTGACCGACGGCACCGAACCACCTGAAGGAAAGAAGGCGTTGCGGATTTCCGCCGCCAGCTGGAAGTTTTTCAAGGTCGACTTCGACAGGTCGCGCCCGAAACGCGCATCCTGCTTCCAGTTCCAGTCCTGGCCGGTCATGTCGATCAGCGATGCGAGATTCTGTGCGAAGAACCGGTCCATCAGCCCGCCTGGAGCGAACAGTTTCGCAAAATCCGCCATCGCAATATCCTCCGGGCCATCGCTGGCGAAGGGATAACGGCCCTCGACCATCTCCTCGCAGGCGCGCGTGACCGTCTGGTCGAGCAGCTGATTCAAATTCGTCAGCGAGGTTTCTGCGACGTTGCCGTCAAGCTCGTCGGCGGTCGCAGTAACCATTCGGGCGAGTTGCTTGGGCAGCCGCGAGACATTGGCGCGAAGCGTGGATATCTGCAGCTGCAGATTCATGTTGGCGCGTTCCGTTTGCGAAGGGATATCGGCCGCCAATTGCAGGCTTTGATGGATGTCGCGGAAATTCTGGGTCAGTGCATCGATCGGGCGGCGCCCAGTGGGACCGCTCACCAAAGCCTGGAATGATCTGAATTGCGCTTCGATGTTCGCCCCGGGGTACTGGTTTTGCGCGCGAGCGGACCCCGTGCCGGCCCGGCTTTGCGATTTGCCGCCGGCGATTTGAATGCCGATGCGGGCCAATCCGCTGGCGATATCTGCAGCGTTTTGCGGCTGGTTTTGAAGCATGCCGGCTTCGGCCTCGGAGCCGGGCTCTTCGCTGGAACGAGCGTCTCGCGTCAGCGCTGTTTCGTCGGCTATCGCGGTAAAAAGCTGGTCGATTGGCGAGCTTGGTGACGCGGCGGCGGAGAGCGCGATATAGTCCGGCTTGTCCTCCAGCATTGGCTTGAACTTCAGCTTTTCGAGAACGCCGTTCCACGCAGCGGCGAACTCCCTGCCATAGCGCTCGACAAGTTCGGGACCGAGTTTTGGCAATTCCTGGTCGATGCCGCCTTGCTCGGCGCCGCCGCCGAGAACCCACTGGTCATCGACAAGCATCTGCGCAATGCGCGAGAGTTGTCCGAGATAGAAGTTGTTGAAGCCGCTATAGGTGTAGATACCGGGCACGCGAAGGCCTGACAGATCGCCACCATCGACACGCTCGAACAACAGCTGCGCTTCCGGGCCGCCTTTGACGGAGACTGAAAAATCGTCCAGTGCTGCGGCGTATACCGCCGACTTCACCAGGGCAGAGGCACGATCGGCAAGGCTCATGCGTCCGAGCGAGCGTTGAGCGGCTTCGACAAGTGGCTGGTTGAGTTCGAAAACCGGATCATAGGCGTCGTCCAGCGCAAGCATGGCCCGCAGATGCTTTTCGAGTTGCGCCCGTCCCTCGCGGTTGTTTTCACCCGGATACCGGTTCTGCTCCCAGTCCTGCCTCATCCAGGACACGATCAGCTCGTCGTCGACCTTGGGCGCCTTGCCGCCAAGCATCATGTAGATCTTCAGCGGTTCGTAGAGCGCGGTGGGATCAGCCATTTTTGCCTGGATCGTCCGTTCGGCCTGAAGCAGCAGGCGCGAGCGGAACATGCGCTCCAGGGCTTGCCGGTAAGCTGTCTTTGATGCCGAAAGCAGTCTTTGCCGCTGACTGAGGCCGAATGTCTCCTGGATCGGGGTCGGCAAGTCACTGGTGTCGAACCCGGCCGGCAGTTCGCGCAACTGGTCGAGCGGGCCGATGACGTTTTCGAGGTCGACATCGGCGACTTCAGTGCTTTTGAGGAGCGGGTCCGCCGTCTCGCGATACTGGCCTGCAGCTTGCGTGGTGGAAGCGATCAGCGACCTGTTGGCTGAAAAGCTCAGGGCCAGGGTGCCGAGAGCCGCGGCAGCCATCAATGCTATTGCGCCAAGGCCGCCATACCTGGCGATCGCTGCACGCCTTCCAGCCGATTTGTCGTATGAGACCCAGCCGGATTCCGCGAAAATGACGCCGGTCAGAAGATCATGCAGGAAGAAGCTCTTGCCGGTGCCGGAAAGATGGGCGCGAGAGGCGCTGCCGAAACTGCGGCCGATTGCGCCCAGCACCTGGTCGATCGGCGTGCCCTCCTGCGTGCCTGACGAAAAATAGAGACCACGCAGGCTGACATTCACCTGGCCGCGGGCCGGATCGAAGATGCCGGCGACGAAACCGGAAATACGGCTTTTTAGCGCGTCAAATTGAGCTGGAAAGCCAAAGATGGCTATGCGCGCGACCGGATCGGCCTCTTCCTGCAGGCGGTCGGCCATCTCCTCTGCCAGGCGCTTTGCCAGTGCGTCGAGTTCGGCCGGTGCCTCACCGGCCATGTTCTTGCTGCGATCGGCGGTCTGGAATGTCGCGCCCCACACTTTGCGGCGGCGCTGCTCGTCGAAGCCGCCAAAATAATCCATGAAACCGGAGACAAGGTCGGCCTTGGTGAAGAGCAGGTACACCGGGAACTGGATTTTCAGTGTTTCGTGAATTTCGCGCAGACGGCTGCGTATTTCGACGACATGGGCGTCAAGCTGCCGATCATCGAGGCTGATGAGATCGGCAAGGCTGATGGCCAGAATAACCCCGTTTATTGGTTGCCTTGTGCGGTATCCCTTGAGCAGCGACAAGAAGGCGAGCCAGCTCTTCTTGTCGCTCTGCGCATTGGAATCCTGCGTGGTGTAGCGCCCGGCGGTGTCGATCAGCACCGCCTGGTCGGTGAACCACCAGTCGCAGGATCGTGTGCCGCCAACGCCGGCCACCGGCTGTGCGTCCCCCGAACCGGCAAGCGGAAAATTCAGGCCCGAATTGACCAGCGCCGTTGTCTTGCCGGCACCAGGCGGGCCGATGACGACGTACCAGGGAACCTCGTAGAGGAAATTGCGCTTGCCGCTCGACCGCTTGAGCGCAGCGATGGCTTCATTCATCCGAGTCTCGAGCACCTGCGAGTCGTCGTCCCTGTCGTCGTTGCGGGCGACTATCGTCTCGAGCGCCTTTTGCGCCTTTCGCTTTTGCCAGAAACGCACTCCATAAACCAGCGTCGCGATCGCAACGATCACGCCGATGATCGTCACACGCAGCCAGACGGGCGCCAGCGGACGCGTGTCGGCAAAGCGGATCAATGGTCCGGCAAACCAGACGGCTGCCGCGAAACCGGCCAACGCGATCGCGCTGAATATCCGCAGCAGCCAGCGCATCATGAGCGCTTCCAAATGGCCGTGCTCACAGCGTTTCCTCCTTGGGGATCATCAAGTCGACACGGCGATTCTGGGCGCGGCCTTCCGGCGTCGCATTGTCGGCGATCGGTTCGTCTTCACCCTTGCCGTCGACGGTGATCCGGGAAGGCTTGCTGAACCGTGGCGCCATGACAGCTGCGACGGCCTTCGCCCGGGCGATGGAAAGGTCGAAGTTGGATTTGAACGGGCTCGATTTTCGCGGCTTCACATTGTCTGTGTGGCCGACGATCATGATCGGTCCAGGCTCCGGTTCCAGCGCGGCGGCGATGTCCGCGGCGATTGGTCCAAACTCCGGTTTTATCTCGGCCCTGCCGGACGGGAACAGCAGGACATTGTTGATCTCCACGATGATGAACCTGCCCTGCGTGCCGACGCTCAGCCCGCCGCGCGCGATAGTCTTGGCCAGTGCCGCATGGATGCGATCGATCTGGGAACGGGTAGGGGCGGCGACAGGCGGGCCGACTTTCACCGGCGCAGCCGACGGCACCACGCTGGCGCGTTCGATGGCGATCGGCGTCGACGGATCGAGCGCCAGCAGCCTGCCGGCAAGGGCATCGCCCTCGTTGGTAATAAAGACCCGCAATGCGAAGAATGCCGCCGTCAGCAGCGCCGACGCAGCCGCCGCAATCACCCAGAGCGGCAGCCGGGCCGACGACTGTGGGCTGGAGACCGCCAGGCTTTGCCAGTGCGGCGAGATGTCGTCGTCGGCGCGCGGCCTGAAGTAACGAAGCGTCTCGTAGACGTCGCGTCGAACGCGTTCGAGATTGTTGTCCTCGCGCGCAAGGCCTCGATACTGGCCTTCGAACCCCAGCGACAGGCAGGCATGCATCAGTTCAAGCAAATCGTAGTGTGCCTCCGGCGCAGCCAGTATCTTGTTCAGCGCTTGGTAGAAGCCCGAGCCGGTGGGCACGACTTGAAAGAACTGTGACAGCATGCTGTGCTGCGCCCAGGCGTCTGTCTGGGGCCAAGGCAGGTTGCCGATGAGGTCGTCAGCGGTTTCGCAGAGAGCAAATTTAGCGATCCGTGCATCTTCTTCGGGAACACCGGCTTTCTCCATTGTCCGGTCGAATTTTTCGATCGCCTCGGCGACATGTTCCGCCAGTTGCTCCGCCTGTCTTTCGACAGCCATAAGCCTGAGCTGGCCAAACAGCATCAGCAAAGGCGCGGCCGCGGCGAGGATCTGATTGGCTGCGGAATATCTGACGCTGTCCGTGGCATGCAGCAGGATGTCCTGCTGAATGCCCGGCGCCGCCGCAAAGGAGCCGGCTGCCGCCGCTGCGCCGGGCTCTGCACCCTGATAAATCACGGTTCCGGATGTCCAGCCCGGCGGTGCATGCTGACCGGGATCGAAAACCGTTGAATCCTTGACCGGCGAGGGACCGGGGCGCCCGCCGTCGGGAACGGCCCCCTGGGGATCGGGCGCTGATTTCTCAGCACGGCGCGGTGCGCGAATGACGGTCTTGCCCGCTGGGCCGAAAGGGTCGTCCTTCGAGCTCATCGCCAATCGTCCGTGCACGCGTCGGTGCCGCATGCGCGCCACATCAGGGCAAGACGGTCCCCGGCCGGGCTCAGGGACTGCAGGCGCAGGAACTGCAGGCGCTGCTGACGAGGGCAGTGTCCGGAGGAAGGTCGGCTATATCTTTCTAACCCGCAGTAACATGACATGTGCCGCAGACCCCCAGGTCAATCAGCCTTACCCGCTGGCGAACTGTCGAAAATGATCGTAAGCTTAGAAACGGTCGATTGGAACCAGATGCAGCGCTGCCAAAGAATTTTTCTTCGCCAACGACAGCGCCGTATCTTTGGGCTCGCCAAGGATACATTCCACCTGGTGCGTGATCCGCTCCGCAGCCGAAGCTAAGCGCAGCAACCGATCCGATTTTCGGGGCACCTGCCAGGTTCAGTTCTCCCGGTCTACTTTTGCTTGTCGGCCTTGGCATAGGCTTCGCTGAAATAGGCCAGGAATATGTCCAGCATGCCGTTTTCGTGCGCTTCCTCCATGGTCCGCCATTTGGCGACGAAGGCGTCCCAAGCCAGGCCCTTCTTCGATGTGAACGACGTCGGTGGGAGTTTTTTGCTGATCGCCTCAGGCGACAAATCGTCAAGCAGCCGGGAGAGCGCAGCTTGCATGGCTGCATAGGTGGCAAATTCGTGCGTCTTGAGATCGCGGAACGCGTCTTCGACACTGTGCCTGGCATCAAGGTAGCCGGATCTGCGCCGCGCAAACATGATTTCGAGGATGTCCTCGGTTCCCGGGACGAACTTCAGGGGATTGTTATCGGCCGCGCTGATCATCGTCCGGTGTGTGCTTTTGGCCAGTATTTTCGCAGCCGCACGTGCCTTCAGCAGCTGGGCCAGCTCCTCGACAACCGTCCGCAGCACCGCGCCGATTTCGGCGGCCACTTCATGCGGATCACGCGATTGAAGCAATTCCGGTGCGATGCCGGCTGCAATCGCGATGTCCCGCAGCACCTCGTCTTTCGTCGAAGCGAGAGGCGCGGGCGTCGAAGCGAGAGGCGCGGGCGGCGAAGACGTCGACACCGGTGCTCTCTGCCCGGGCCGTTGCTCCACCGGCTCGAAGAAAGGCTGGTCTCCGAAATCCCGCGGCCGGCCGGTGGTGATCGGCATTTGTCGCTGCGTCGAACCGTGGCTGCTTCGCGGAAGCCCTGTCGCGGCGCGCTCGTCATCAATCGAAACCAGGACGACATAGCGGCCGATCAGCAACCGGTCGCCCTGACCGAGCCGGTGAGGGCCGGCCATCCGCTGGGTCGATCCATTGATGAATGTGCCGTTGCGCGAGATATCGTGCAGCCAGAACGCGCCTCCCTGGTAACGCACTTCGCAGTGTCTGGCGGAGATGAACTTGTCGGGATCGGGCAAGGTCCAATCACAGGCCTCGCGGCCGATTTCAAAGCTGCGATCACGAGCGGAGTAGCCGGTCGACATACCGGCGGGCAGGGAGACGACATTGTTGATCTGCAGCCTGATGAACATTCAAAATCGCCGTCGATCCTGTCGGGAAACTCGCCCAGGACACCCCATTATACCAGCAATTTGTGAGCGGCGGCACAGAAGCGTTCAAGTCGATGATTCCACAGGCGACCAGGCTGCAGCCGCCAAGCGTCCCCTTTGGTCGGTGCAAGACATGTGCTAGGCTCAGGCAGAAACGAGCGGCGGGAGGGGGCACGACCCATGCCGAACGAACGTGCTACGGTTGTGCAGACGCCGGTTGGCGCTGACCTGTTGACCTTCACGCATCTTGTCGGGCGCGATGAGATCAGTCGTTGTTTGGCCTATACGGTCGGGTTCGTCAGCAGCAGCCCCGAAATCGATCCGCTGAAGATGCTGGGCGGCGCGGTTTCGATCGAGGGTGAATCCGATCCCAAACGCTGGTTCAGCGGCCTTGTCTCCGAGTTTCGGCTGACCCGGATCGAGGACCGTCTGGCCTACTACGAAGCCGTCATCAGGCCATGGCTCTGGTTTCTCGGCAATACCACCGATTGCCGTATTTTCCAGAACATGAGCGTCATCGAAATTGTCGAGGAGGTTTTCTCGAAATACAGCACGGCAAAATTCGAGAAGCGCCTGCAAGGGTCCTATCCGCCGCGCGAATACTGCGTCCAGTATGACGAGAGCGATCTCGATTTCGTGCAGCGGCTGCTCGAGCATGAAGGCATCCTGTATTTCTTCGAGCACGACGAGGGCAAGCACACGCTTGTGCTGGCCGATGCCATGAACAAGCTCAAGCCGGCGCCGGGCTATGAAAAGGTACCCTATCACTTTGAAGGGCAGGGCTCCCGGCGCGATGTCGAATACATCACCGAATGGATTCCGGGCAGCTCGGTGCGGCCGGGCGCCTATGTCCATACCGACTATGATTTCGAGAAGCCGGGCGCCGACCTGATGGCCAAATCCGCCCAGCCGTTCAGTCACAAGCTGGCCGCGGGCGAGAACTACCGCCAGCCCGGCGCGCATCTCGACGTCGGCCGCGGCGACAGCCTGGCCGCGATCCGGCGCGAGGAAATCCAGGCCGTGCACCAGCGCATCGCTGCAGTCGGCACCGTGCGCGGCCTGTTTTCCGGCTGCACGTTCAAGCTGGACGGCTTCCCAAGGGAAGACCAGAACCAGGAATATCTGGTGGTCAGCGCCGAATACAGGCTGTTCGATCCGGGCTACAGAGCCCTTGCCGACGTCGAAAGCGAGAACTTCAAGGTGATCCTCGGCGTGGCGCCGACCGCCTTGGCCTATCGCCCGCCGCGGGTCACGACACGGCCGATCATGCGCGGCCCGCAGACGGCGACGGTGGTCGGCCCATCCGGCGAGGAAATATTCACCGATAAATATGCCCGGGTAAAAGTCCAGTTCCACTGGGACCGTCTCGGCAAGAAGGACCAGAACAGCTCCTGCTTCGTGCGCGTGTCGCAGACCTGGGCCGGCAGCGGCTGGGGTTTCATCCAGATCCCGCGCATCGGCCAGGAGGTGATCGTCGACTTCATCGAAGGCGACCCGGATCTGCCGATCATCACCGGCCGCGTCTACAACGCCTCGCAGATGCCGCCATACGGACTGCCGGGCAACGCCACGCAATCCGGCTGGAAATCCGACTCTTCGAAAGGCGGCGGCGGTTACAACGAGCTGATGTTCGAGGACAAGGCCGGCTCCGAACTGGTCAATTTCCAGGCGCAGAAGGACCACAACCTTCTGGTCAAGAACGACCGCACCAAGCTGGTCCAGCACGACCAGTCCGACCGCATCGACCACGACGCCAAGCACTCCGTCGGCCACAACCTCGACGAGGACGTCGGCAACAACAAAACGGTCAAGGTCGGCGTCGACCAGACCACGGATATCGGCAACAACGACACCGAGACGGTGGGGGTGAATCGCTCGCTGACGGTGGGCGCGGACGAGACGATCAATATCGGGGCGAACTCAACGGAGACGATCGGCGCCAACCATACGCAGACCGTCGCTCTCGTCCAGACGGTGACGGTCGGTGCCGCGCGCGTGGATTCAGTGGGTGCGTCTGAAACCCGAAGTGTAGGCGGCCCACAAGCGAATACGATAGGGGCGACACGGTCGATGACGGTGGGGGCGGCGCAGAGCCACAGCATTGGGGCAACGGACAGCTGGCAGATCGCTTCCGACCAGAGTGTGTCCATAGGCGGCGGCCACACCGAGAGCATCGCGAAGGATCAAGGCTCCACGGTCGGCGGCGGACGCACCGCTTCGGTGGGCAAGGACGATTCGACATCCGTGGCCGGCGCGCATTCGCTTTCCGTCGGCAAAGACAGTGCTATTTCGGTCACAGGCAATGGCACGATCACAATCGGCAAGAAGTTGGTCATCGATGCCGGTGACGAAATCCTCATCAAAACGGGCTCGGCCAAGATCATGATGAAGAAGGACGGCACCATCGCCATCGAGGGTAAGGACATCTCGGTCAAGGGATCGGGCAAGATCAGCATCAAGGCATCGAGCGACATCACGATGAAGGGCTCGAAGATCAGCGAGAATTGAGGGTACAGCGATGAGCGACGTTCGCGAGCGCATTGAGGGTGTGGTGATCGGCATCTTTCTCGGCTTCGACGATGCCGCGTCGCCTCTCGTGGTATTTCCCGGCAATCCGAACGAGGCAGCGTTGCCCGCGCGCAGCCTGACCGGGCTGACATCCGAAATGGTCGGCTCCGAGGTGGCTTTGCTCTTTCAGGAGGGCGATCCCGTCAAGCCGCTTATCGTCGGTCGTATCGTCGAGCCGGCGCGAAAGACCGCCACGCCGCAGGTCGTGCGCGACGGCGAGCGCGTCCGCATCATCGGCGAAGAGCGCATCGAACTGCGTTGCGGCAAGGCAACGATCCTCATGGAAAAAGACGGCCGCATCACCATTCGCGGCACCTTTGTCACCAGCCAGGCGAGCGCCGCCAATCGTATCCGTGGCGGATCGATCGATCTCAACTGATGTCGGCCGCAACCGAAAAGCCGAAATCGGGAGGCGCGCCGGAGCGGCGAATAGTACCGGATGTCGTCAGACAGCACGCCGAGCAGACCGCATTCTTCTGGGCGCAGCGCGACACGCTGATGGAAGATGATCCGCCGGATCTTGATGTAGTTGCCGGCGTCGACCGGCGCCTGGAAGCCAACCTCGATGGCCTGCGTATCGCGGGCCCGGCCGCTTGGCAGTTCATCGTCGCGGCGTATGAGGATTTCCCTGAGAAGGGCGAGCTGTTCCTCTACGGATGGATGGCGATCGAGATGAATGACAGTCGCTTCATTGCCGAGGCCGTCGAGTTCGGCCGTCAAAGCGAGGACGACGCCCGCGGATTGGTCGGTGCGTTGGCGTGGCACAAGCCTGGAACGATCGCTCCGCTCGTTCGGGATTGGATCAGGGCGCCGGATGCGTTCAAGCGGTTTCTTGGCGTATCGGCCTGCCTCGGGCATGGCGTCGACCCGAACCAACTGCTGGCACGACTTGTGCGCGATCCGGATGCGCGTGTTCGCGCCACCAGCCTGCGCCTCGCCGGAAAGCTGAAACGCGCAGACCTTGTCTACGAATTGACAGCCGGCTTGAACGATGCCGACGAGATCACCCGGTTCTGGGCTGCCTGGGCGCTGACTGAACTCGGCTCAGGCGACTTGGCCAGTCGCGAATTGCGGAAAGTGGCGGTTGGTGGCGGCCCCGACGCGCTGACGGCGCTGCGCGCGGCAGTCAAAGCCGCACCCGATAAAGAAGTGCGCACATGGATGGGCACGTTGCTCAGATCGCCCGAAACCGCGCCTTTAGCCGTTCGCGGCGCCGGCATGCTAGGTGACCCGGCGATCCTGCATTGGCTGGTCCACCAGATGCGCAATCCGGCACTGGCAGTTGCGGCGGGAGCGGCATTGATGGAGCTGTTTCCGGAGGCGCGCGGGGCGGATCTCTTCACCACTGAGCCGAGTCAAGCGGGCAAGGTGTTTGAAGATCACTTCGGGAGCGATGTCGCGAAGGTGCCGTTCGCTGACAAGGTGAAGGATTGGATGAGGGGCAAGCAGCTTCTCACATAATTACGATACGCATGACTTCCGGCGCATTGTCTTTAACAGCGAACAAAGAGTTGCAGAGCCCATACAGTGCTTCGCGATGACAGTAGAAATTGCGAAATCCGATCTGCAACTCGGCTTGGAAAAAGTCCAGCGTACCATCGTATTCAAGGCTGCAGAAATCTGGGCGATGTGGCGGCGCAGGATAGCAGCCTATTGCTGATGCGGCGATCCAATCTTCGATCTTCAGACGAATGGCCTCCTTTTGCGCGATGGTTGGGTCGGAAGCAAAATGTGCAACAACAAATACATCAGCGGACAGGTCGGGCGAAATCCCTACTCTTGAAGCGAGCTTGGTGAACACGGTTGGGTAAATACCCAGATCCTTATCGGTAGCTGGCAGGGCAACAAGCGTTCGTTCACCTAGTCCACCCCTGATCATGATCTTAGTGATAGGAAAATCTGAATGCGTGATCAGGAAAAGCTGAGCGAGAATGGGGATAGACCTTTCGTCCGCTCGGATGTTCGACACCTTCCAGGTTGCGTTCGAAGCTGGGCCCCCAACAAAATCGACACTGGACGCTGTCGAGTCCCAAGGCGCGATAGTGGCCCCTGACAACGCTCCTGAGCCGGTCAAATGAAAAAACGCCGCTATCAATGATTCTGCATTCTCTATCCCTTTGGCCTCCATCCCTTTAGCGCTGATTTCACTCGAGAATGATAGCGTAACGAAGACGTCCAGACCAAGGCTCATCACCGGCAAGGGGCTGTGATACACTGCGTATGGCAGTGCATATCGGGTCGCGATCATGGGCTGCCCGTTCCGGCAGGAGCATCCAGGAAGCGGCGCTCCCAACGTTCGACAAAGTCCAGTCGGTCCGAAAGAAGCATCTTGAGATTTCGGTCGCCGAAGAACGTTATTGGCTCCAATAGTTTGGCTAACCACGGAAGGTTGGTAGCTTCAATCCCTCTATTCGTGTCTCCAACTTCTGGAATGTCAGAAGCGATGATCATCATGCCGTTTTTGGTGGGAACGATCATGACACCTCGTGGAAGCTCATTAGCGGATGGAACCCTAATCTCCGATGCCTTTTCTTTGCTTAGAAATGTAAGCCATCGAGCCCCTCTGCTACCCTTCCCAACGAAATAGCTTGTGGTTGCGTTGTTAGGGACATCGAAGCCCTTATGGCGCATCGCCAGCGGACCGATGATTGCACCGGCTTCGACCTTGGCCGCGTCGTCGCCGAACACCAGTCCGGGAGCTGCGTAACCAGTGTCGTAGGGAAAACGCTCGGAAATCTGACGAAAGGTTTCAGCCATAGATCGCCAGCCCTGAGCATCATCAGGCACCGGTGCCATCAGTTCGACCAAGTTTGTCTTTGTGTTGGCGGAGTTGGCCGCTTCTCGGTTGACTAGCCATCTCATTCTATATTCGGGAGCATACGGTTCCGGTCCCTGATATCGGAAGCCGGTGAGCCCGACTTCGGTCGTCGAACGAATTTCCCGCTGCAACCTCTCCATCGTGGATCTGTTCACTTTGGCGATTGTCGAGGCATTTTTGCCGATCAGCGCCCACGCCAGCGCTTTGCCAGCATAGCTGTTCCATTTGTCCAGGAGCCAAAGCCCAGGCTCGATCATATCCTCGGATTTGCATTTGCAAAACAGGGCGAAGACAACGTTCAGGCGAGCGTATTCCGCACTACTATCGGAGGAAGCTAGCGCCCTGGCCACATCATTCAACATGCCCGACCGTCCTTGTGGATTACTTTGGGTTCGCATCCAACAGCATTTATATATTTGTCTGCCTGTCCGTCGCTTAGAAATCTACTGAGAGGTTTTGGCTTCCCTCTGGCTGGACCCCTTTTATGCGTGTCATAGGTGGCCTCGCAGTTGAATTTGAAGTCATAAGCTTCCACGGCGTTGTGCGGCCCTGGCGGTGGAGGCGGACTGCTCACGACGACGTCGGCTTTGAAGCCTGCGCCGCCGTTCGAGAAGTATGCGTCTTTCCATACGCCCTCAGTGCTCGCACCTGCAGCCTTTGCGTCATTGTACGCATTGTTTGCGGCTGACCGGGCATTCGAGTCAACATCGGGGCTGCACGGGTTTCCATTGCGATCGTAGGGCACCTCACTGTCGATTGTTGGGTCAGCATCGGGGTTCTTTTCCTTCCATTTTTTTATCTCATTTTCGCAACATTTATGCTTCTTCGTTCCTAATGCAGTACAGTCAGTGCCGCTTGGAGGAGGTGGACAAAACTTTTTTGTTCCGTCCGGTTTTTTCTCATTGTTGTTGACGTCTTTGTTACATTTGTCCGCGATCTCTTTGAGGCCAGTGGCTGGATTCAGCGGATCGAGATCCCCCGCCAAATTCACCGTGTTTTTATCGTTGTGAAACTTCTTGTCCGTGTGCCGGCAGGCATTCTTGCCGTCCATTTTCACGTCGAACGAATAGGTGATCCAGTCCGTTGCCTTTTTGAAGACGTTCGACTTGACGCCGCCAACGGTGCCTGGCTCATCACCGGAACTCATCCCATATTGCGAGCCCTTGACGGCGATCATCTTGCCGCCCTTGGCGAAGACAGTTGTAGTGCCGTCCTTGAGCGTGCTTTGCGAGGCGATATTCGGGTAAGGCAACGGGATCGGCCCGCCGGGGCTAGGCGTCTTGCAAACGTCTGGTATGGTCGCGATCGATAGGCCTATCGTACTCTTGTAGGTCAAGCCGAGGCCGTTGACGACGATGTGGCTGGGCATCAGGCGGCCCTCCTCGGCCCACCCAGCAACACGGCGGCACGGGCGCCATTTTCGGAACTCGCCCAGATCAGCGACAGCGGCGCGTCCTGGTAGTTGCGCGCTTCGGCCTCGGTTATCAAGCTAACGAACAACGGGCCGGACGCCGCGCCGACATCGCCCCAACAGTCGGCTGGTGTTTCGAAGTCCGCCGCATCCCTGAAACGACCAGGATTGCGAATAACAGCAAACCCGTACTCGTTGCCGCGGTAGCGCTCACCGTTCATGTCGCAGATGATCCGACCGACCGGATCTTTCGGCGCATCCTCGAACAGAAAGCGGAAGGCCGCGCCCAACCCTTCGCCGAGCACAACCGTCTCGGTCTTGATCCTGTTCTCTTCGCTCGCCGTGGAAGCGCCAACGACCTCAAGGAGCGGTTGCAGCCCATACGCCCGTGCCGTGGTCAACATCGTCAGCAGACAGAATCCTGCCGCCTCCCCAGGGCAAAAGCCGTAAATGTTGCCCTCGGAATGGAGCTGTTCGTTTTCGTCTAGCCACTCCAGGGTTTCCGGCTCAAGATAGGTATCGACCCCGCCTGCCAGGCAGAATTCGGCTTTGCCATCACGCAACATTTTGCAGGCATGGTAAATGGCAAGCAGTCCTCCGGCGTGACCGCCTGCAGTGGACCCACCACCGTCGAGAACGACGCGCTGGGCCAGTCGGCTGCGCAATTTGGCGTTAACCTGTGCGGCGAAACCCGCCGCCTGTCCCGGTCGGGCTTCGCCGGTCGAGAGGATGAGCGAAACCCCAGTTGCCTGCCGCGCAGCGTGCAAGGGCCGCAACGCGTCCAGTGCCGGCGAGAGTGCGATTTCCACTGCACGGTCCGGGCCGGTAATGGCCACATCGACGCCAATGTCACGAGTAACTTTCATCCGCTCGCCGAACCGGTCGATCATGTAGGGATGGTCCTGAATGGCGGAGATCCCGGCGCGGACCGCCGCGGCGCTCGACGCTGCGTCGAAACCAAGCGGCGTACGCGCCCCCACGCCGACGACAACAATCGTGTCTGCCTTGGCCATCATTCGCCTTCGTCCACCAGCCAGACGCCGGTCGCCGCGATGGTTGGTGAAATGCCGGTGCGCTTGCGGACGCTAAGGGTCGTCATCTTCAGGCGCTCCTCGTCGTAGGGCACTGCCAGGGTCGACATCCAGGTGATCGAGAACTGCCGGAGATCGGGCTTGATACGCAGCGTGTGGATGGTGGCTTCGCCGTTCTTGCGATCCGGGCGGTTGTAGAACTCGGTGGTCATGTCGAAGGTGATGCGCGGCAGGAGAAAATGCAGGAAGCCATCGGCAGTGAAATTGCCTAGCCGCACCTCTTCATAGCCGAGCAGCGGCGTCTTGGTTTGCTGGTCCTCTGGCGCACACTGGTAATACATACGGCTGAAATCGTGTGGCAAAAGTGGATCGCGCGTTTTCTCCCATTCCTCACCATAGGTGCCGGCATATTTCATGCGCGGCTGCCAGTGCCGCGCCACCGGACCGAATCCGGCCGGCGTGCCGCTTCTGTGGTCGCGATAGGGCGCGTCGGGATACTCAAAGTTGGGCCCAGTCTTGCTGATCAGCCGCTGCGGGTCGACTGCAAATCCCGTACCGACCGGATTGCGCTGGTCCCAGTTCGGTGTCGATGCTTCCATATCCGTGCCGCCGTAGGTCCGGCGCCAGCTGACAGGCATTTTCGTGAATGGTTCCGCCCGGCTCATCCGCACCGACACCGCGCCCGGCATGAACACACGGTCGCCCACGACATTGACAGTCTTGTCCACGTCGCCGATTTTTATGCGCGCCGCGCTCTCAATGTTCGGACGTCCGCCGGGCGTATAGACATGTCCTTCGACCAGAACGTCCGTATGCTTCTTCTCCAGATTGAGGTCCGTCTCGTCGAGAAGCTCGTTCGGATCCGCACCGTGAACGGGTGCCAGATTCACCGGCGTCTGATCCTTCAGGAGCCGCTGTTTGCCGTCGGGATCGATCTCGAACGACGCCTTGATCGCGATCAGCCAGACCTCATGTCCGCGCTCGTCACGCGTCCAGCTTTCCTGGGCGGCAAATGGCGTCTCATTGGACAGTATCCACATTTGGAACCACGCATCCTTACGCGATGGTGAAACGGCGAGCCTTCAACTGTCTTGGAACCTGAGTCTTGGAAATAACCTACGGACGCGGCCTCCGCGTCCGTACCAACTATTAGATGTCGTCAAATTCGCCTGCATCAGCTGGTCTCCCAGCTGGCGGCAAAAATCTGCTCCAGCGTCGCTTGCGGTGACAGCGGATCAACATCGAAAATGTCGGAGTGTGCAGTCCACATCACCATATCGCTGATGACCTCTTCGCCCGGCTGGACCGGCGGCACCGGCAGCGCGCCCAGCGCGGCATCCAGTTCATCGGGCGTCGTCTCGCCACGCTGGGCGGCGATGGCCGCCTCTTCAATCCTGGAAAACCACGCGTCGGCGCGAGCCAGTTGAATGGAAGCGTCAGCAAGCTGCGCCACAACGCTCAGAGGGAACTGCCGGCCGACCCTGTCGGCGCTCTGCAGAATAATGCCCGCCGATGGGCCGAAAGAAGCCGGGCCGGCTAAAAAGCGTAGCGCGGTGGGGCGCGGCCAGGTTTCCATGCCGATCAGCGGAACGATGTGCTGCGCCAGCCAGCGGTCCCAGATGCGCACAAAATCCCCCGGCAGCCGCCGCGAGACGAAATCGCCGGTGGCGGGCATTTTGCCGTAAAAGCCGGGCAGGATCATATCTGCGGCGGACATGAGAATTTCTTGAACATTTGCAAATTGTAGGGATTTTCGACGCTGGCTGCCTTGAGCTCGAAATCGGCGTACATGCCTTGCGTGCCCAGTCTCAGGCTGTAGACGTCGGACAAAGAGGTGCCGGTGAAGCGGCCGCTGCGCAGCAGCCTCAGCCACGCCCAGCTGCCGGTTTCGTTCAACATGACTTCGGGCGAGCCGTCTATCGGCTGGAAGGCGAGCGAGATGACGCCGGTGCCGTCCTTGCCGGGCCAGGTCATCGGTTGCGGTCGCGTCGCGTTGTTGTAATAGACGAGGTTCTGGCCATCGAGATTGAGCGTCACCCGCGTGACGTTGGGCGACAGGTCCGTCGGTTGCAGCGTAAAACTCATCACCGGGCCGGTACCGCCTGGAAACAGATCGTCGCGGATCCGCCTGGCCTGTTCGAACGCCGCCAGAGCCGCCGCGTCGAGGCCAAAGTCGGCGCGCCATTTCCATGGCTGGCTGGCGGTGTCGACATAGCTGATCAAATGGTCGTTGATGAAGGCGTCGATCATCCCGGCCGGCCCGAACAGGCGGGCGAAATCGCGGACATTGACGTCGACCGCGCTTTCGGGGCTGAACGGATAGCGGTCGTTCAGCGCCGCCTGGCAGAACGGCAGGATGTCGGCGCGCCAGATGGCGTTGAGTTCCGAGGTGACCGCCTTCTGGGTTAGGCCGCTGGTGTCGCCGGCGATGCCGCCGAGCCAGTCGTCGACCGGATCGGGCAGGATCTGCGCTTGCCTGGCGACCGCTCCCGTCAGTTCGGCCAGCCCACCCTGCTTCTTGATGGCGTCCTGCGGGTCGGGATTGGCCGTGACCGTCTGCAGCACGTTCGAAAGTGCGGTTAGCGCCACCACCGCGGCGTCGAGTGCCGGCGGCTGGCCGTCGACCTCGGCGATCGCCCCCTTGAGCGGCTTGAAGTGTTCGGCCACCAGAGTGCCGGTAAGATCCACCTCGTTGGCGGAGCCTGCGCGCGGCAGCAGTTTTGCCCCTGTCTTTACGATCTTTCCAAGCTTCCCCAGCTTGCCGAGCAGTTTCGATGTGCCCTTGGATGCCGCCTTGTTGTCGGCGGCCGGCGCTTCATCGGATCGGGTTAGCTCGGTCTCCTGAACCACCGCCGTAAGCAGGCGCTTCAGCGCGGAGTCGGCGCTCGAAAGGTCCTTGAGGTTCTCGCTGGCGACATTCAGGTCGGCCAATGGCGCGAGCCTGATATCGCGCAGGATGCTGTCCCATTGCGCGATGTAGTCTTCGTAATAGAGTTTCAGGATATCCTCAGACAGCGCCGAGACCGAGGTTTCGGAATTTTCCGAACAGCCTCCGGCAAAGACCGCCCGATCGAGTGCGGCCTGGGCGGCGACGTCCTCGACCCGTTCGAGAATGGCATCGTGGAAGCCAGCATAGGTGAACGCGCCCGATATGCCGACGCGCAGCGTCTTGTCGGAGCGCCGTGCAAAGACCTTGGCGCCGTTGGGGCCGGCGAAATTCGCCGGGATCCATTCCTTGAGCCCGGCCACCGCCGGGTCGGCCAGCAACTGCCTGTAGGCACGCGCCGGCAGCGAAATCGTGCAAACCGTCTTCAGCGCCTCGGCGACCAAAGCCTGATCCGCTGATATGTAGCTGTCGTCGACCGTCATGCGACGGATCGCGGCAAGCTGGTGCTCTTCCGCGTCGGCGGTCGGAAAAGGCGCCGCCGGTGCGAATTCCGGCAAGTCGTTGACCCACCAATTCTCAACGTAATCGGCGTCCATCTGCGACAGGCCGGTCATCATGCGATAGGTCTTCAGCGCCCCCAGCATGAAATCCGGGTCGCGGATCTGCCGCCACATGGTCGCCTCGAGCAGAGCGACCATGTGCGGCTCGAGGACGTTGCGCAAAGCGTGGTCGTAAGTGTCGGCCTGCGCCCGCAGCAGCTCTGCCGACGCCGACGGCCCGAGCAGGTCCTGGGCGCTGCTCGGCGGTGGGGTACGGGCGTTTGCGACCTCGGCCATCGCATAGAGCGCGCTGTCGATGGCGGGCTGCTCCACCGATGCCGGGCTCGCGGCTGCCGCGGTCAGCGGCGCCTGCAGCGCTTCGAACTGGCCCGCCTGCGCTGCGATCGCATTGCGGTTGTCATAGTAGGACCAGGTGAACATCGCACCGGCCAACAGGGCTGCGGCGGCACAGGCGGCCGCGGCGCCACGCCAGACCCAGGCGCGGCGGCGCTGCGCCAGCGGATCGAACGTCCCCAGGCCGGCTTCCCTGAAAATGACCTCGGTCAGCAGGTTCTTCAGGAAAAAGCTGCGTTTTTCAACGCGCGGCGCCGGCATGGCCCGTCGCGGCGGAAGGCCGAAGGATGACGACAGCGCCGCGGTCAGCCGGTCGATGGGCGCCCCTTCCTGGGTCGCCGACGTCAGATAGACGCCGCGCAGCCAGGCGGCTTCTTCGTAGCGGCTTTCGCCGAACATCGCCTCGACCAGCACCTGGATCGGCTCGGACAGGCTCGTCAGCTGGGCGGGAAACCTGAAAATCTCGGCGCGGACGGCGAGTTTGTCCTCGTCTTCCAGGCGCGGCACTAGCCGCCGCTCGAGTTGCGTCGCAAGGGTTGCGATTTCCCGTTCTATGGTCTTTGCGTCGACACGCGCATCCAGCGCGAAGGTTGTCCCCCAGACCTGCTCGCGCGAGGCCGTCGACAGGCCGCCGAAGAAAGCCTCGAAACCCTTGATCAGATCGGCCTTGGTCAGCATCAGATAGACCGGAAGGCGGATTTCGAGCCGGTCGTTGAGCTCTGCCAGGCGCCGACGGATCTTGCGGCCATGCGCCTTGATGGCTTCGTCGCCCTCTGAAAGCGCATCGATCGAAAGCGCGACGATCACGCCGTTGAGCGCCCGGCGGCCGCGATGCTTTTTCAAGAGGTCGAGGAAGCCCAGCCATTCCGCCGCATCGACGTCGGGCTGGCTCTCCTGCTGCACATAGCGGCCCGCCGTGTCGATCAGAACCGCGTTCTCGGAGAAAAACCAGTCGCAGTTGCGCGTTCCGCCAACCCCCTGCAGATCGTCGGTGAGGTCGATCGGAAAGTTCAGGCCGGACTGGCGCAAGGCCGTGGTCTTGCCGGTGGCCGGCGGCCCGACGATCACATACCAGGGCATCTCGCGCAGGAACTTGCGTCCGCCGAGTTTGCGGCGCTTCAGTTCGACCATAACCTCGGCGAACTTGGCGCCGACGGCGGCGACGTTCTCTTCGCCGGGGCTCAGCGGTTTTTCCACCACGGGCGCAGCGATTTCGGCGACGAACATGCGGTTGGCCCGGATCGCCCGGCGCTGCGCGACGATCAGCCAGATCAGCCAGAAGATGACCAGCAGCGCAATGATGACGATACGGACATTTTCCGAGGCGAAGGGTTCGTAAGCACCGACCCTGACGATCGGGCCGAACACCCAGATAACCAGGGAAAGCAGCGTGATGCCGATCAGCGTCCACAGCCAGCGCGATGTCAGAACCGCCCAGAGGAAGCGCAGGATGAACATCTCACAGCCTCTTTTCGACCAGCACCTCGACGCGGCGGTTCAAGGCCCGTCCCGCGCGGGTGCTGTCGTCGGCCACTGGATCGGTAGCTGCACGTCCTTCGAAGCGAATGCGGTCCTGCGGCACACCGTTCTGGACCAGCATCTCGGTAATGGTTGCGGCGCGCGCTTCGGACAGCCGCTGGTTGGTGGAAAGCGGATTGGACCGTTGCAAGGGAATACTGTCGGTATGGCCGACCACGGTGATGTTTCCGATCAGTTCCTGATTGGCCAGGATCACTTTGGCGATTGAACCGATCAGCGGTTCGAAGCCTTCCGTCAGTGTCGGCCGCGACGACTGGAACAGTTCGGGGTTGGTGGCCTGAATGATCAGCCTGGCCAGCGAAACGCTCTCGGTGCCGCTGAGCGCGGCTCTGAGATTGGCCGGCGCTCCGGCCTGAAACTCCGGCACCAGCGCGAAATCCACTGCCTCCGGCGGCGGTGCGTCGACCTGTGGCGATGTCCGGCTGATATCGCCGCGCTCCGGCGGCGGCAAAGCACGAACCAGCGTCGAAAGCTCGACCGCCTGACTGCTCAGTCCCATCGACAGCCCGAGATAGATTGCCGTGGCGAGAACCGCCGCGCCGAGCCCCATCACCCAGATCGGCACGATGAAGCGCTGCGGCTCGTCGGATGCGATCACGCCTTTCCAGTTCGGCGACAGCGGCGCGCCGTCGGCATCGGCATCGCGCAGAAAGCGCGCCGCAGCAACGCGAACCGCATTGATGGAGCGGTCGCCCGACCGGCCCGGAACACGATATTTGCCGCGGAAGCCGAGCGCCAGGCAATGATATTGCAGTTCGAGCAATTCGCGATCCCGGTTCGGATGCCGCTCCAGTTCGTCGAGACGCGTGAAGAACTGCGTGCCGGCATCGACATCGCCTCGCAGCATCACCACAAGCGGCTGGCGCGGCCATGCGCTGGCGCCGCCCCATGGCGTGTTCAGGGCGAGATCATCGAGCAATGCCGCCACCACCCAGGCTGCCTGGTCGGCGCGCTCCAGAGAGGACCCCGCCGCCATTGCCGCGTCGCGTGCCCGAACCAACTCGTCGAGCAGCCGGGTGCGCAACGCTTCCGGGTTTTCCGGCGGCAGCGCGCTTTCAAGTTCGGGCGCGAACTCGAGGAGCGGCGCGAATGCGTTGACCAGCGTGTTCGGATGCGTACGCGAGCGTTTGATTGGCACGCCCGACAACAGTGGCGTCATCGGTCGCGGCATCGGCGCGCCGGTCAGCCGTATGCGAGTGCGTTCGCGATCCTCCGACAGTCCGAAAGGATCATCCCGGCTCATCATCTCACCTGTTTACCGAATAGCAGTCGACCTGCGGCTCGCTCGGCAGCACGCCCGACACGCCGATGACGAAGCCGGGGGCATCGAGCAGCGAGGCCCAGTGCTCGCTTTTCTGATCCAGCTCAAGGCACAGCCGATCGCCATCGTAGGGGATTTCGCGCGGCTGGGAATGAAGCGGTTTCAGTGGAATGCCGGGTAGGCGGGATTTCCACAGGCCCTCGAACTGATCGGCCGAACCGACGGTCGCCTGGTTGACGAAAATCTTGCGCAAGGCATCTTCAGACAGCTCGGAGCCGACCCGGATGACGATCCGGCTGGCCACCAGCAGTTTCGGGTTGTCGATGCGGATCTTCCAGACATTGGTCGAATGCCGCATGACCGGCAGCGCGCGTGATTTAGGCTCGATGTAGCGCAGGCTCAGGATGAGCGAGCGCAAGGCGTCGGCCAGCGCCGAATAGGCGGGGGCGGGCGCCATGTGATCATAGGCGGGCAACTCGCTCAGCCGTCGCGCGCTCGAGCCATAGGTCGCCATCGAGCCGGCAAGACCGGCAAGCTCCAGGTAAAGCTCGGCCGGATGGAAAACATCCTGAGCCAGCATGTGCGCCAGCCGCGGACGCGCCGCATTGGCGAGATTGAGCATCAGCAGGTCTTCGACGCTGCGCCCTGGCCCGCCCATGACCATTTTGCCATGCGCCTCGGCGATCTGGTCGAGTCCGGTGACAACTTCCAAAAGCAGCTGCCGGTACCAGGCCACCGCCCCGGTAACCAGTGTCGGCGGCAGGAACGTCTCGTCCAGCGAGACGCCGCCGTCGGCTCGAACCCCTTTGATGTCGGCTATCGGCAGGGCGGTGTAGCCGCCAACCGATTTTCCCGGTGCAATCAGCAGCGCCTGCGGGCGGGCGATTTCGATTTCTTCAGGATCCGAACCGCCCTGGACGGCGTCGCGCACCGAAACGATCCGCCCATGATAGCGTGCGCCTGTCGATGCGGCGTGCGCCGGATCGAAGCCGACACCGCCGGCAGGCTCGAGCGGCAGGGCGACCAGCACCGGTCCTTCGCCGGTATCGGCGGTGACCGGCAGCGGTCGTGGCGCGTCCATCAGGTCCGGGATGGAGAAGGGGGTTCCATCCGGAAAGATGCCCCGTGCCGACAGGATCGAGACCTGGCCGGCATCGAGCATTGCCTGGTCCAGCGTCAGCTGCTGGAAGCCGAACGTATGCAACTGCCCGGCCTGCAACGCGCCGCGCACCGTCGCCTCGAAAAAGCGATCCTGCTGCTGAAAATGCTGGGTCCGGAGAAACAGGCCTTCGGACCACAGCACCCTGTTTGCATCGCTCATGCCGCTACTTCCTGCATCGAGCACCCCTTGCCCTGGCCGCTAGGCGGAAATGCCGCCGCTGCCTAGTGTGACGTTGACGGTAACTGTTGATCCCGACGACACCGACTTGGTTGTACGCCAGGTCCGGCCGCCGGGCTCGCGAACGAGGGCAACGAAGCCCAGCGCAGCCGCGTCCGGCTCGACCGTGATGGTTTTGGATGCGGTCTTGCCAGGCCCGACGGAGATCTGGTCGGATCCGATGAGATCGCTTGCGAGTGCCGAGCCGGCATCCCCCTGCAGCGCGAAATAATCGGCCGAATTGAATTTGCCGGTGCTGCGCAGCCGCATCACGAGGACCGTCACCGGCCGGTCGCCGCCGCCTGGTCCCGGGTTCATGCCGGCCGCGCCGGTCAGGTTGACGGTCACCGCGGATGGTTTTGGCGGACCGCTCTGGCAAGCAGCAAGCAGCCCGGTTGCGCCCAGGGCAACGATAAATTCGCGGCGATCGATCATGTTTCACTCCTCCTCATATGCATCCCGAAAATCAGCGCCGATTTCGCCCAAAAAGCTCGATTCCGCACTCTGGGCGATTTCACGATGGCGTTTCTGGTAAAGCTCCCACAGCCTGGCGCGGCGCCCGCCCGAAAGCACGGTGCCGATCGCGGAACTCGATTTGAGCTCTTCCTCGATCGCTGCCGGGTCAAAACGGTCAATCATTCGCCGCAAGGCGGACTGCACGCCTCGCCAGGCGCGCACATGATGTTGCGCGAGATCGCGGACCGCGTCGGCGATTGCCGCTTCACCGGCCAGAAATCCGGGGCTGCGCTCGGCGATGAGGGTCACGATGGCGTCGTCGACCGTCGGCAGAAATTTTAGCGGATTGACTTCAGAGGCCCCAACCACCGTCTGGGCGACGCGAGCGTTGCCTTTTTCCTCGGCCCGCTTGCGCAGCAGCTGCATCAGGCCTTCCATCATCAGCCGATACTCGCGACCGAACTTCTCCATTTCCGCGATGCTGTCGCGTCCGGGAAAATCGGCTTCCTCAACACCCATGCCTCGCAAGAACGCGGTGCGAAAGGCCGTGTTCGCCGGTTGCGCCGCTGCCGGGGAGGGGGCGGGTTTGGGGGCACCGCCAGCACGTGGCTGAGCAGGGATAGCTGCCGCGGGGCCAGGCAAATCCCAGGGATGGGCCGGCTCTCCGGCGACGTGTTTGCGTTGACCGGCCGGGCCGGCGCCGTTTCTCAAATCGGGCGACGCGGCCGGCCCGAAACCGAAACCGTCATCGAATTCGGACGACTTTCTTGAAACAGACTGGCTTGAAACGGGCTGGCCTGGAACGGGCTCGCTTGCACCGGAAGGCACCGGATCGAAGCTGAATGGGTCTGCGGCGTCCGGCGCACCACGCGGTTCGGAATAGCTGGCGCCATTCGGCGCCGGCGTTGCTACCGGGTCGAGGCTGAACGGGTCGTCGAAGGCAGGCGAACTGCGCTGGTTGGCGCGCTCGAACGCTCCTGGAACGGGTTGCTCGAACGGGTTCGGCAGGTCGGCGGGACGCGGCCGGCGCGGCTCTTCTTCGACCGTGGCTGAGAAGAAGTCATCGCGGCCGATGCTTACCGGCGCTCGCGATGCCGGCGGTGACCGCTCTGTGAACGTTTGGCTGGCCGCTGGTGCGTGAGCGACCGGCGTCTGCAGATCGACGCATACTATGTAGTCACCCAGCCTCAGCCGCATGCCGTTCTGAAGACGGACCGACGTGCCGGTGCCGAGCGGGCTGTCGGAATCGTTTATGAACAATCCGCTGCTTGATGTGTCGGTGACGAAATATCCATCCGGCCCGCCGCTGATCCTGCAATGGGCGCGTGAAACGAACATGTCGGGATCGTCGATCTGCCAGTCCGCGTCCGCGCTACGGCCGATCACCAGTTCACCCTCGTCCAGCCGGGTCTGCCGTACCGCCTGGGTGCGTGGCCCGTGCTCCAGCGTCAGCAGCAGACTCATGCCGCGACCTCCGCCATTTCCGGCCGCCATCCGACGATTGTCCGCAGCCGCATATCGTCAGCATCGCCCCTTTCAGTGGGCCGCGCAAGCCAGGTGGTTCGGCCGAGCTGTACCGCTCCGATACGCGGCGGCGGCACCGCTTCACGCGCCAGCACGATCCGCAGATCGACGTCGAGCGATTCCCCGACCATGTCGCGAACCGCCTGCTCGAACATCTTCAGACGTTGACCGCCCGGCAGGAACGTCTTGAACTCCTCATAGCCGACTGGGCCGACGCGCAGCTCGATCCTGCTTTGGCGGCTGAAAACGCGCGGGCCGATCGTCGCCCCGCGACCCAGCACTGCGTAAGCCTGGGTAAGCCGGGTCTGGAGCGTCGCTGGTATGGTCATCCAGGTGGCAACGAACTCCTTGATCGCGACCGGCACCTTGAACGCTTCCGCCAGGAACAGCGTCAGCCGCTCCGGGCCGTCGACCTGGCTGGCGAGCGACGCGGCCTGGCGAAGCTTTACGGCGTCGAGATCGGAATTTTGGGTGCCGGGAAGTCCGGTTCCCGCCATCGCTTCAAGCATGGCCCTTACTCGGCCGCCGACCGCACGTTCGACCTGTACCGCCGGATGCGCGTCGGCCCAGGCTCGATAGTACAGGGCGATCAAGCGGTGCTGGAGAATATTGACGAAGTCCACGAACGTCGTGTCGCTGGTCTGCCGTGCGTCAGCGCCGGTGAACCAGCGCTGCGACAGACGATCGAGCACCCAACGTGTCAAATGAAGCGGCATCGGGCCTTCCGGTCCCATCAGCCCGAGATTTGCAACGGTGACCCGGGCCGGCATTCGGTCTTTCCCCGGCGAATCGTCCTTAGCTTCGCGGAATTCGACCACGTCCTTGGCGGAAAAGCTAAGACGCACATGCTGCCCGAGCCTTGCCGGCTCGCGATCTGCGCGGCCGGAATAGCCAAACAGCCCGCCCCGTTGTTCGAGCCGGCGCAACAGTTCGAAGAAGTCGAACGTATCATCCAGTTCTTCGGCCCAGACCGGGTCGAGCTTGCCTAGATCAGGTAGCGATTGCCGGGCGTCATCGGCCATGGCACATCCTCCTGCTTCTGCAGCAACCGCGTGCGGGTCCGCACAAAGCCGTTTATCCCGGCGTGACGGGCAAACAGCCGGGCAAGCAAGGCTGAAAGCAGCAATGTGCTTTGCCCGGCCAGGACCGACTGGTCCACATGCAATGTCACTTCCGTGCCCCGTCCGAAGCACATCGGCCCATCGATCTGCAGCCGTTCGATGACGGATCGCGAGTCGATGCGAACGATCGAGTGCACGTTGCGAGCCAGGCTCGGATCTCCCCGGTCGGCATAAAGATCGAGCAGCGCATGCAGCGGATCGACACCGCGGCCTTCCTTGGCGAGGCTGAGAAAGTTGAGGGCCAACTGCGCCACCAGCCGCCATGCGAGATTGTCGGCTCGAGATTCGCCTTCGGCGCCGGCGGGCAGCGCGGCCGGGATCGCCGGCTGGGGCGGGCGCAAAGCACCGATAAGCCGGACCGTTTCGACCGGATCGCCTGTCTCCAGCGTCAGGGTAGGGTTGTCGTCGAGGATCGGCAGATCGCGGTTGGTGCAAAGCGCCATGATGTCGAGCCGCTTCAGCGGCCGGTTCGCCGGGCTTCCGGCCGGCCGGGAAACCGAAAGGAAAACGTCGTCTCCGGTGTAGGAAGTGCGGGTCAGTCCGTCGCGCCGTTCATCTTCGGTGGCCCGGCGAGGGCGCCGTTCGGTGGAATAGACCCAGCCATTGCTGCGGTTTTGCCCCAGGCTGAAGAGTTCTGGAATTTCGGCGTCAGGACCCTCGGCATCGGCGTCCTCGACATGGGTCACCCGATAGATTTCGAAGTCGCGCGCCCGCGTGCGGTCGGCATGCAACACCTGCCGCGTTCTGCGCGGATCAAGTTCGATGACGTTGCAGTCACGCTCGAACAGGTTGATGATCGGTGTCGCGAAAAGTTCGAAATCCGCCGGCGTCACATCGGCAAGCTCGGGCACCGGGCGCCGGAACATGAAGATGATCTCGACCCCGGCCTCGCATCGGCGCACGACCGGTTGCAGTCCTGAAACCCGCACGTAGTGAAAGCGCTCGGGCATCATGAAATATTCACGCAGCAGGCGGTAGCCTTCGAATGTCGGCCGGGTACGAGGCATCAACGCCTCGTCGTCGCTGATGCCGACCATTTCGGGTTCCGGCAACCGCGACAGCGGATTGGCCTTGCCCTCGGCGCGGGCGCCAACCGCCGAGCAGGCGCCGAAAATCGCGTCGAACAGCAATGGCGCCTTGGTGCGCCCGGCAAAATAGAAATCAAGCCGGTCGAGCGCCAGTTCGCCGAGCTTGCCTTTTCCGGTCCGACCCAGCGTGATGCGCAGCGCCGCCTCGCCGCCTGCGCCGCCGATCGGTGTTATGCCGGCCGCCGCCAACCCGCTGCGATCCTGGAAATAGCTGACCGAATTGATGGTTATCGGCCACAGCGTGATTTCCTGCGCGGTGGTGAATGTGCAACGCGTCGACAGGCCGGGTTGCAGACTGGACACCAGCCGCGTGTTCCGCTTGATGACATGGCCGGCAATCATCGACTGGACCTGCTGGCCGGGTTTCAGCACTGCCATTGCCGTAGCCGGGGCCGGGGTAACCAGATCGGGATACAGCACATCCAGCACGCTGCGTGAAAACCGCGAACGCTCGGCGTCGACTTTCAACCGGGTGCGTGCAGCGAGGAAAGCGACGCCGTCAAGCAGCCGCTCGACATACGGATCCGGGCACGGGACGGTATCGAGAGAAAGATTGCGCGCCACCGCCGGATGCATGTCGGCAAATTCCGCCGCGAGTCCGCGGATATGGGTCAGTTCCTCCTCGTAATATTCTACGAAGACCCGATCCATCTCAGCTGTCCCTGAATTCGGTCCGCGCCAGGCCGTTATCGAGATTGATCGTGGTGCGCAGGCGCATGCGTTCCGGCGTCGGCGTCATGATCAGAACGGCGTCTATCTCGATCTTCAGGCCGACACTTTTGTCACCGAGGGTCACCGTTACCTTGGTTGCGCTTTCCTTGAGACGGGGCTCGAAGGTGGCAAGGACCGAGCGGATCTCGCGCGCCAGGGTCTCGCGATCAAAGTCGCGGGACGAACGGCCCGAAAACGACGGCACGCCGTAGTTGACCACACTTCGGCGCACCTCCGGAAAATCGGCCAGCGACGGCGGATTGTCTGCGGCCTGTTCGCTTTCGAAATCGGAAAGAAGCGGAACAGCTTCAAAACGCTCGGTGTTGAACAAGGCCTCGATGTCGCGCCGCACCGCCTCCCTGAGGACGCGGGCCGATACAACCACGCCACGGCTTTCGATCTCGGCGCGGTGTTGGGTCTGAAAGGCCAGGCGGTGCAGACGCCGCTTCTGATCGGGAGTCAGCTCCGCGTCGGCGTCGATCAGCCGCGCGCTGCCCGCCAGCAGCGTGTCCAGCCGGTCCGCGCCCAACTCGTCCTGCAAGGTCTGGCGCAGCCCGTCTATCTCGGAGGTGACGCCCGGCAGGTCGTTGACGAGGCGGTCCCAAAGAGAGGGCTGGACCGCCTCGCGTTTTGCTCGCGAACTGCCGGTTACCTGCAGCTTGTCGGCGCCGGGCCGCCGCGCCTCACTTGCCGACATAGACATCCATTTCGATTTCGTCATCCTTGTCATAGACGAACTTGATCTTCTTGTAGGCGAAGCTGACCTCCTCCTCGATCAGGTCTTCCTCGTCCTCGGCCTGCGACATGTCGTATTCCATGATCGAAGCGTCGGTGAGGGTGACGACCAGATAATCGCTGGTCTCGCCATCGATGGTCCGGCGGGCGGAGAACACAACTTCGTCCAGCGCCTTGTTGTCGAACAGCGCCTTTTTCAGATAGGGCGATGACTTGTCATAATGCTTGGTGAACTTGATCATCCCCAGCGACACGCGACCGCGGCGTGAGAGCGAATTCGGATCGTATGGCGCGATTATCTTGTAATCGACCCCGTGGACTTCGATTTCGTCCTCATGACCGTCGCGAACGCTTGGCCCTTTGATATCCGGAACTTTTAGAAAACCATCAATTTTCACGGGCATTGTCTTCCTCCAGCGCTTTCAAAACAAAACAAGGTGGATGTTGCTGCAAAATCAAGCCTTTACGGACGGTAGTTCTGACACCAGTCGAAGCGAGGCGTTGATGCCCTCCAATTGGTAATGCGGGCGCAGATAGAAGCGGGCGTTGTAGTAGCCCGGCCGCCCCTCGACGCTGTCCACCTGGACTTCAGCGGCGGCAAGCGGGCGCTTGGCGCGCGCCTTGTCGTCGGCAAAGGCCGGGTTGGCCAGCACGTAGCGGTTGATCCACTCGGTCAACCAGATCTGCATGTCGGAGCGCTCCTTGAACGACCCTATCTTGTCGCGCGCAATGGCCTTGAGGTAGTGCGCAAAGCGCGAAACCGGGAAAAGATAGGGCAGGTTGGCGCTCAGCCGTTCATTTGACTGGGCGTCGGGATCGACCAGCCGCCCGGCGCGCGTCTCGTCGTCCTGCAGCGAATGCGCACCGATAAAGGCTGCGAGATCGGTGTTCTTGCGGTGCAGAATGGGCATCAGGCCGAGCTTGGCCAGTTCCGCCTCGCGCCGGTCGTCGATGGCAACTTCCGTCGGGCATTTCATCGCGATCGATCCGTCGTCCGTGGGGAAGGAGTGCACCGGCAGGTTGATCACTGTGCCGCCGTTCTCGACTCCGCGGATCTGCGTGCCCCAGCCATAGAGCTTGTGACTGCGGTTTATGTTGACGCCCATCGGGAAGGCGGCGTTCATCCAGACATATTTGTTGTGGTCGCCCTGCACTTCTTCCTCGAAAGTGAAGCCCTTCACCGGAACGGTTTCCGAGCCATACGGCAGTCGCGCCAGAACACGTGGCATGGTCAGGCCGATGTAGCGCGCGTCCTCGCTCTCGCGCAGCGATTGCCACGAGGCATAGGCCGGGTTGGAGACGATCATCTGCAGGTCCTGCGGGTTCGGCAGTTCCTGCCAGCTGTCCATGCGGAACAGCCGCGGGTCGGCGGCTGCGATGAACGGCGTATGCGCGGAGGCACAGATGCCCGAGATGTTACGCAACAGGCCGACGTCACGCGGATGGTTCGAGAATTCGTAGGCGCCGATCAGGCAGCCGATCGGCTCGCCACCCAGCATCGAATACTCGTCCGTATAGACCTTCTTGAAGATCGGGCTTTGATCCCACATCTGGCCTTCGTAGTCTTCAAGCGTGTCGGCAAGCTGAACCTTGGAAATGTTCATCACCCGGATCTTCAGCTTCTGATCCGTCTCGGTGTTGTTGACGAGATACCATAGGCCGCGCCATGTGCCTTCCATTTCGCGCACTTCCGGCGCATGCAGAATCTCGTTCACCTGGGTAGTCAGCATCTTGTCGATGCCTGCTATCAGCGACTTGATCGATTTGATCGCGTTGGACGAGATGGTCGTGGTATCGGAGCGGGACTGCGCCGCCAGCGCGAGATTACGGACGAGCTGCTGCAGCTTCTCGCTGTCGTCCTTCTTGACCTTGAAATCCTTCTCGAGGAGCCCGCTGAATTCTCCGAGGTCTATGGCTTCCGCCTCAGCGGCGACGGCTGCGGTTTTTTGTTGTTCGGCCATGATTTACTCCTGAACCTTGTCGTCGTCGGATAATGCCTGGTTGGCGATCTTGCCGAGAAGCGGCTCGTTGTTCAGAAGTTGCGCGATGCGCTTTTCGGCGTCGACACGGCCGTCCATGAAACCGAGCAGCTCCTCGAGCTGACGACGCATCTTGAGGATCTCGGCCAATTGCGGGACTTGTTCGGCGATCTTGTCCGGGGCGAAATCGCCCATTTTGGTGAAGGTAAGATCGAGTGCTAGCTCTTCGTCCCGCTCGGCGCCCTCAGCCTGGGGCAGCGTATTCTTCACACGGGCTTTGACGCGCGGCCCGAGCGCCTCCATGAAACGGGGGAAGCGGTTGGCGTCAGTCTCGACAAAGGAGCGGTCCAGTACCGACTTCATCGCTTCCCTGGTCTGTGAAGCGCCGGAGAGGTCGGCCATCACGCCCATGACGAACGGCAATTCGATCGTCGTCGGGCTGCCATAGGTTTCCACGTCATAGGCGATCTGCACGCGCGGAGCGCGGTTCCGTTCGATGACTTTCGCTTTGCTTTCAGCTGCCATGGCTCGTTACCTTTCATCCTTCTGGGCCGTCTTCTTGGCATCGGGAACGCCGGCAAGCAGCCGGAATTCCTTCAGCCCCGACGGGGCGAGATCTTCCATCAGTTCAACGAAATCCATATGCACCATCCGGCGCACCCGGCGGGCCAGGTGCGGGATCGGGCTCGACGGTTCGGTGCGGTCATAAAAGGCGACGACGAGGTCGAGGCATTTCACGACGTCGTCGCGCGAGGAAATCCGCTCCGGCAGCCCCGTGCTCGGTTCCGCGTAACCCGCCACACTTGCCATAGTATCGGCTCCATGGCCCTTTGCAGGCATTTGACCGTTTCGAGCAGGCATTTCCGGATCTGCAGTCGTGGGGGCTGGCTCGGCCGCGCCGTTCGTCGCCGTTTCGATTGCCGAATTCCGTTCGAGGGTCGACAGCAAACGCTGCAGAAACCGTTTCAATTCCGGAACAGCGACGCCACCGCCCTGCAGACGGCCGTTGAGAGCCGTCTCGACCGCATCAAGAGCCGTGATCGCCGCATGAGCATCGGCAATGAGCGACATCATCTCCGCATTGGCTTGATCGGCCTGCGCCTTGCACCCGCTATGAACCCGGTTCAGCAGTTGACCGTGCGCGCTGGCCAGCGTTGCCTTTTCCGCCGCATTCAATCCCGAAGCCGCTTCCAGAAGCATGACCCGCTCGTCGAGTGCGGCTTGTTCCAGATCGCGTCCGCTGATCGGTCCCATAGGGCGCGGCGCGAAGAAAATCATTCGCCGCAAGTCCGCCAGCAGCCCGTCCTGGCCATTCTGGAGGTCGAGCAGGGCGTTGATGCGACGCAAGGCGGCGTCGCGGGGTGAAGCACTGGGCCGCAGGGCCGGGTGCATGGTCTCCCAATGCTGATCGAAGCTCCGCGCAACAAGGGTCAGGCCATGTGCGAGCCCGGCGAGCCGCTGCTCATTGGCCAGCGCGCGCGTGACAATGACGAGCAGGCGCAGATCCCGGCCATGCGCACGCAATTCCTCCGCCTTGTCGAGGACGGCAGGCCAGTCGACCGGAATGGTGCTTTGCGACGAGGGCTGGTTGTGGCCGCCATGGACGACCTTGACCTGCGGCTCGGTGAGACGCTCCAGCTCATGAAAGGCTGGATCGTTGCGCAAATCCTCCCCTGACGGATTTTCACCGTCCAGCGGATTCAGCCAGAGTGCGAGATCAAGCACACCATCCCCCAGCGCGCGGCTCGTGGGCCGTGCCTGACCCAACGTTACCACACTGCGACACTTTACCACAATTTAGTTGATGCTCAATCTTAATACGAGCCTGCAACCGGCGCGCTGGGCTCAAAAGTGCTGGCGGATTTGTCGAACCCTGTCGGTGAACGCATCGCCAACAGGCGGGGCGTTCGATGGCGTTGCAGCCGATGGCGCCGGCGCCTGCCGGGACGGAAGAAATCGACTGAATCGCACACCCGGACGCCCCGCTCATAAACGCTCTTTGTCAAGTCGCTGCTTATGTGGCAGTTTGTTGGCTGGCAGATTGGAGGGGCAAGTTCGATGGAACAGCGCCGGTCGTCGCAGAGCTTTAAACGCAAGGAACTGGTCGGCAAGCTCAACCCCATCTGTTTGCGCGCCTTCAAGGCTGCGGCCGACACCGCCAAGCTGCGCGGCAATCCTTATGTCGAGCTCGTTCACTTCATCGAGCAGCTGGTGCTTTCAGAGCGATCGGATGTGCAGCTGATACTGGCAGACGCCGGGGTGGATGCGAGCCGGCTCACGGCCGATATGACCCGCGCCGTCGACAAGCTGCCTTACGGCGCCACTTCGATCGAGGAATTCTCCGATCATATCTTTCACGCCATCCAGGAGGCCTGGGGCCTGGCGGGACTGGAATTCAGCGTCGAGGAAGTGCGAAGTGCGCATATTCTGCTCGCCTGCCTGAAGACGCCGGTGCTGGAAGGCCTGCTGTCGAAGATCAGCGGCGAATTCGACAAGATCGATGCGCAGGCCGTTATTGCGCGGTTCGCGGACGTCATGGAGGGTTCGCTCGAAGCCGGCGCCTCGACTGCGGTTGCCGCCGCCGAAACACCGCGGCGGGCTCCGGGCGCGGATTCGGCGCTGGCCAAATATGCCACCGACCTGACCCAGCGCGCCCGCGACGGCAAGATCGATCCGGTCGTCGGCCGCGATCCCGAGATCAGGCAGATCGTCGATATCCTGATGCGGCGCCGGCAAAACAACCCGATCCTGACCGGCGAGGCGGGGGTCGGCAAAACCGCGGTCGTCGAGGGCTTTGCCTTGCGCATTGCCGAGGGCGACGTGCCGCCGACGCTGCAGGGCGTCAGCGTGCGCATGCTCGATGTCGGCCTGATGCAGGCGGGCGCCAGCGTAAAGGGCGAATTTGAAAAACGGCTGAAGGCGGTCATTGACGAGGTGCAATCCTCGGAAACGCCGGTCATCCTCTTCATCGATGAAGCGCACACCTTGATCGGCGCCGGCGGCGCGGCAGGAACCGGTGATGCGGCCAATCTGCTGAAGCCGGCGCTGGCGCGCGGCGAGCTTCGCACGATCGCGGCGACGACCTGGGCCGAATACAAGCAGCACATCGAGAAGGACCCGGCGCTTACCCGTCGCTTCCAGGTCGTCAAGATAGATGAGCCGTCGGAAGCGGTCGCCGTTCTCATGCTGCGTGGTGTCGCCGGTGTCCTCGAGCAGCATCACAAGGTGCAGATACTCGATGAGGCGATCGAGGCGGCGGTCAGCCTGTCCCACCGCTACATCCCGGCACGGCAACTGCCCGACAAGGCCGTGAGCCTTCTCGACACCGCCTGCGCCCGTGTCGCCATTTCGCAGCATGCCACCCCGGCCGAGGTCGAGGACATCATGCGCCGCCGCCAGGGGCTGGAGGTCGAGCGCGCCATCATCGGCCGCGAGGCAGCGATTGGCATCGACGTGGCCGACCGGCAGGCTCGGGTCGAAACCGGGCTTGCCGAGACCGAACTCACGCTTGCTGCCGCGCAGCAACGCTGGGATCGGGAAAAGGCGCTGGTTGGCGAGATACTCGAACTGCGCGCCAGGCTGCGCGGCGAGGGTGTGCCGCTCGACGCCGTGGAGCCTTCGGGGGCGGTGGCCGAAACCGCAGGCGCCGATGTATCTGAGATCAAAGCGCCCGAACCCGATGCGCCCGAACCCGATGCGGAAGCAACGGCCGCTGCCGGTCCTTCTCCACCCGACCCGGCTGCCGATCTCGCGCGGCTGCGCGAGCTGATGGCCGAACTCGCAGAAGCGCAGGGCGAGACGCCGCTGATCCTGCCGTCGGTCGACCGCAACGCCGTGGCGGCGGTGGTGCAGGACTGGACCGGCATCCCGACTGGCCGGATGCTGTCGAGCCAGACCGAAAAGGCGCTGCGGCTCGCCGTCACGCTGTCCGAGCGCGTGGTCGGTCAGGATCACGCTATGGAAATGATTGCCAAGCGCGTGCAGACCAGCCGCGCCGGGCTCGGCGCGCCCGAAAAGCCGGTGGGGGTTTTTCTGCTCTGCGGTCCCTCGGGCGTCGGCAAGACCGAAACCGCGCTGGCCCTGGCCGAGACGCTCTATGGCGGCGAGCAGAACCTCATTTCGATCAACATGTCCGAGTTCCAGGAGGCGCACACCGTCTCTACCTTGAAGGGCGCGCCACCCGGATATGTCGGCTACGGCAAGGGCGGCATCCTCACCGAGGCGGTCCGGCGCAAGCCCTACTCGGTGATCCTGCTTGACGAGGTCGAGAAGGCGCATCCGGACGTGCATGAAATCTTCTTCCAGGTCTTCGACAAGGGAATGATGGACGACAGTGAAGGCCGCCGGATCGATTTCAAAAACACGCTGATCCTGCTCACCTCGAACGTTGGCTCCGAAGTCATCATGGACCGGACCAACAGTGGCACGGTGCGGGCGGGGCTCGACGATCTCGACACAGCATTGCGCGCCCCGCTGCTGAAGGTTTTTCCAGCGGCCTTCTTGGGCCGGGTGGTGACCATCCCTTACTACCCGCTCTCGGACATGATGATCGAAGCGATCACCCGCCATCAGTTCGCCAAGATCGCCCGCCGCCTGCGCTCGAGCAACGATGCGGAGTTGGTGATCGGTGACGGTGTCATGGATCTGGTCAAAGCCCGCTGCACCGAGATCGAATCCGGCGGCCGAATGATCGACGCCATTTTGACAAACACGCTTCTGCCCGAATTGAGCCGTGGCGTGCTGAACCGGTCGCTCGAGGGCGAAAAAATGACGAAGGTGACGGTCGGAGCCTCCGAAGGAGGTTTCACCTATTCCTTCGAATAGCTGAGCAGAACGTGGGACCCCGATTCACTCGGCGGGCTGGACCGGCTGCGCGGTGGGTTTCGCGGCCCGCCGTCAGCATGCCGGAGCCGGCCGATCGGAAGATGTCGTTTTACCCAGGACCGTTGCGCGAGGCACGTCTTATGGTCAGATGCCTGACACGGCGCGATGCAGCTCCAGCTTTGGCGATGGCGGGCGCACTGCATTATTGATATTGTACGCCCAGAACAGGCGCGCAAATGACATCCACTTCAGACAAGGCCGATGCGGTCGAGCAGTTGCTTGACACACCTGAACTCGCAACCGCACTGGAAAGCGAACAGTTCAAGAAATTCCTTGACCAGGTGCCGATCGCCATAGCCGTTGCAGACCTGGCCGCTGAGGAGCGTGTAGTCTACGCCAATCCGGAGTTCGAGAAACTGTCAGGCCTGACGGTCGCTAGGCTAACTCGAGAAAACTGGTCGGCCCTTTCGGGCACAGGCCTCTACCAGCAGAAGGACCGCCCGCTGGCCGAGGCCGTGGTCCGGGAGACCGATTTGGTCGGCACCTACAGGCTGGAGCACAACGAGGACAAGCTGCCGATCGTCGACGTTTATTCCAATGTCATCGAGGACGACAACGGCAAGATCTGCTTCCGGTTGGTGGCGCTGGTCGACGTATCCGCCCATGGCGAAGCGGCGGATCAGCCCTCGGTGGAGGAGCGTGTCAGCGAGAAAGACACGCTGCTGCGCGAACTGCAGCACCGGGTGAAGAATAACCTGCAGATGATCACCGCCCTGATACGGCTTGAAAGCCGCAATGCGACTGAGGCCGACCGGAGACGGTTTGAACGGCTCGCCGGTCGCGTCGACGCCCTGGCGATCCTCTACCAGACGCTGACGGCCGACGAGCAGAAGGAAGAGGTCGATCTTGGCGTCTATCTCAGCCAGATCGCGTCCGCGGTGATGAGCTCGCATGCAGTCGAGGGGATCCGCCTCGATATGAGGGTGGACACATATCCGGTGTCAATCAACGTCGCCATGCCGGCTGGACTGGTGGTCAACGAATTGCTGACCAATTCGCTAAAACATGCTTTCCAGGGGCGCGAAGGCGGCACGATAACGCTGCACAGCATCGTCGATGGCGACGGCTGCCGGGTCATAGTGGCTGACGACGGAATTGGACTGCCGGAAGGCGAGACGTGGCCCAAGCCAGGCAAGCTCGGAGCCCTGATCGCGCACTCGCTGACCGAGAACGCCAAGGCGCGGCTCGCGGTCGACTCGAGCGCCAGCAAAGGGACGAAGGTGACGATCGTCTTCACTCGATCAGCGGCTGCAAGCTGACACCCGACTAAGGCAGTTGGCTTCATGTCCGGCCTTGAGCAATTGCGCAAATAGCCGGCAGGCACGTCCGTAAGTAGCAGGATGAAGTGCGGGCGTTGCGCTCGGTTGCTCTGGCGTATCAAGCCCGCTGCCCCAAGGGCCTCTTCGATGATCTTCTTCACGCCGTGGGGCGGCCGGATAGGAGGCAGCTCTAGAATCGAGGGACCGCGGGTGAGGGGACGTTGCCGGTACAAAGGAGTTCGGGAGGCGAGAAGGCGGATCAAAGCGCTCGATGGAATAAGAGGCCTCGCGCGAGCCGGTTACCCGATCGCCGCTCGGAGATTTCCACCAGATACTCCTGTGTTGCGCCCGAGCAGCAGCCCCTGGTCCATGCGATTTCGCGCGTCGGTTGCATCGCAGCCACAGACGCGCTATTATACTGTCTCGCATTCCCGGGGGGGAAGGTGGATGAGCATCGTCCATAGTGTCGGTCCAATTCTAGATCAGGCAATTGCCGCAGTCCTCAACAGGGCCGGCTTTGGGGATACCGTCTCGGTCAAAGCGGCATTAAACCTGGTTCGGCAGGCCGCACCTGATTTGGTCGCATCCAATGACGATCTGACCGAAGCTATCCTCGAAGTCGCTGCTGCCCTGGGCCTGTTCGTAGCTTTCGATGACAACGAGCAGTATCCGCTCAATCCCGTTTAGTTATCCGATCACCGCTCGGAAGGTTCTAGCGAAATATTCCGCCCCTGATGGAACCCTTTAGTAATCGGCGAGTTGCGTTTAAAGCTGAAGGTGACCGTCATGGCAACCAGAGAGAGCGATCGTGGCTTCCGAGATCTGGTCCGTTCGAAAGACAATCGTCGGAGCCTGCGCAAGCGATTAGGACTGGAGGGCGATCAAACTCTGTCGCCGAGGCTTGTCGCATTAGCTCAAAAGCTTCAGAAGGAGCTTGAGCGGCGAGAGCAAGAGCTGGCTGACGAGAAGCCCCCGTCGCCCTGACAGGGACGCGGGTAAATGGTCATGGCGCAGCTACGACGCCTCGTGCCGTCCTTCTTGTTAGGCGACTCGCGAAAGGGCTTGCTGATCGAGATCGCATCTAGCGAGTCCGAAACGCCAGCGATGGTTCGTTGCCTCACGTCTGCTCTGGTAGAACAAGGTCAGTTTCCCGCCCTCGATCATCACCGTCGAATGGCCGTTCTCGCCAGGCTCACCAGGATCGAGCACGGGGCCGATCGAGACGTAGGGACCCTGGACGTCCTCGGCTATGGCGAAGAATACGCGCTGACGACTTCCGCGCGGACCGTCGGGAAGGAAGCAGGTGGCGTTGAGAAGCACCCGACCGTCAGGCAATTCGACCAGTTGGGCGCCCTCGATCCCCCATTCGTAGTCCGGATGCTCGCGCGCATTGTGATGGGGAACGTCGAGATGATCCAATATCTTGCCGAGACGTTTCCATGGCCCGAACCAGGAATCGGATTGGCTGCGCGCCAGATAGACGTCAGGCTGCGGCACCCTGGTGAATTTAGGCATGCCTGAATAGACGATGTAGCGCCTGCCGCCGATAACCGCCGGATGGGGATCGTAGATACCGTCCTCATCGGTGTCCGGCAGCGACAATATCGCCGGATTCAGCACCACCCAGTTGAAACCCTCATTGGAAACCGCATGTTCGCAACGTCCGCCCGACTTCATGAATTCGGTCTGGATAAACATATGGAAGACGCCGCATTCATGAATGACGCCGGGTGCCGCTATGCCCGATCCGGCTACCGCCAAGTCGAGCGCCTCATGCTCAGTCCACGGCCCATAAAGGTCCGGAGCCGTGGCATGTAGTATTTTCCAGCTCTCGGTCGTGACGGTGCCGCTCGAGCCGAAGACGTGCCAAAGCGTGCCGTCGAACACCGGACAAGGATCCTTCAGATCATCCACGGCCTGCGGGTGAAACAGCGGAAAGACGTCGGTTTCGAAGTTGAATTTCATCTCTTGGCTCGCTCACGGCGTGTTTCGTCGGCGGTCGCGGGCCCGTGCGCCACTCGGCCGAATCGATTCACAGACCGTTAACTTATAGCTCCCCCGATTAACGCTTGTTGAACGACCAAACGTTCTCAACCGTTTTGTGGCAATGCGCCACATTTGTTGAGATCACGCATGGCCGAGGCGCCCGCGTGGTCAGGATGGTTCGGGCATCTGTGGCTGGCCGCTCCATTCATCGGTGGATCAATCGCGCAAGTGCGGCGCCACTGCTCGGACACGCACGCAGTTCAACTCTGTGGAACAACTTACTTCAATGGAAGTTAGATGTGCGCCTACGGGCCTCAGGTCCAACGAGCCTCGATTAACATATGTTACTTCGAGTGAATAGCGCACTATAACGAAGGAAAAACTTGTATGGAAATGGCGGGCGGCAAGCAAATATCACCTAACATACCCGTAAAATCGTCAATATTACTTTGCTTTTCTCACCTAAGATGGAATTTCGTACACCAACGCCCACAGCACATTCTGACGCTCGCTTCAAAACAGCAGCAGCTAATTTACTTTGAGGAACCGGTCTTCGAGGAAAGACACTACCCCTTCATGCGGGTGAATGATGAGACGCCGATGATCCGAACCGTAACCCCGGTTCTTCCGGCCGGGATCTCCGCAACAAAGGCGGACGCCATCCAGCGCAGGTTCGTCGACCAGATCCTCACCTCAGCCCCGCACGACCGGCTTACCGTATGGTATTACACGCCGATGGCGCTGCGTTTCAGCGATCATCTCCGCTGCGACGTGTGCGTCTACGACTGCATGGATGAACTCTCCGCCTTCAAGAACGCGCCGGCAGAGTTGACGCAGATGGAAAAGGAGCTGTTTCAGCGCGCCGATGTCGTGTTCACGGGCGGACTGAGCCTGTACGAGGCCAAACGATGCCTCCACAAGTCGATCTTTCCCTTCCCAAGCAGCATCGACGTGGCGCATTTTCACAAGGCAAGACAGCCCGGCGATGACCCTGTAGATCAGGTCGACATACCTCACCCGAGAGTTGGCTTCTTCGGCGTGATCGACGAGCGGCTCGACATCGAGATGATCGCGCAGGCGGCTGCGGCAATGTCCGACGTGCATTTCGTCATGCTCGGCCCGGTGGTCAAGATCGACCCGCTAAGCCTGCCGCGCGCAGCTAACTTGCATTGGCTGGGTGCCAAGTCCTACGCCGATCTGCCTCGCTATCTCAGGCACTGGAGCGCCGGTTGGATGCCCTTCGCGCTCAATGAGGCGACACGCTACATCAGCCCGACCAAAACTCCCGAGTTCCTGGCGGCCGGACTGCCGGTGGTGTCCACGGCGATTGTGGATGTCGTGCGCACCTATGGTGCGGAAGGCCTGGTCGATATCGTCGACGCCGAAGATCTCGAACCCAAGCTTCGGTCTGTTTTATCGCGCCCGCGCGACTTCCTGCTGAACAAAGTCGACGCCTACCTCGCCAACATGTCGTGGGAGCGGACGTGGGAGGCAATGGCTGCCCACATCCAGCGCGCCTATGCCATGAAGAGCATTGTGCCGTTGCGCCGGGGAGCCTGACCATGTTCGATTGGCTCATTGTCGGCGCCGGCTTCGCCGGCAGCGTGCTTGCCGAACGCATCGCATCGCAACGGCATGAAAGCGTTCTGCTCATCGACCGTCGAAATCACGTCGGCGGCAACGCTTATGACTGCTATGATGAGGCGGGAATTCTGATCCACCGCTATGGGCCGCATATATTCCACACCAACGCCCGATCGATAATCGACTATCTGTCGCAGTTCACCGAATGGAGGCCTTACGAACATCGCGTACTGGCTTCGGTCGACGGAAAACTGCTGCCGATACCGATAAATCTCGACACCATTAACCGCCTGTACGGCTTTGAATTCAATTCCGAGCAGTTGGAGGAGTTCTTCGTTTCCCGGCGGGAAACGGTCGAAGAAGTTCGCACCGCCGAAGACGTGGTTGTGAGCACGGTCGGCAGGGAACTCTACGAGAAATTCTTTCGCGGCTATACAAGGAAGCAGTGGGGTGTCGATCCGGCCCAGTTGAGCAAGTCGGTGACGGCGCGGGTTCCTACCCGAACCAACCGCGATGACCGCTACTTTGGCGACATCTTCCAGAGTATGCCGGCTGGCGGGTATACACGCATGTTCCAGCGCATGCTGGACAAGCCAAAGATCAAGATCATGCTGCAAACCGACTATCGCGAAATTCGCGACACGATCCCCTTTCAGCGCATGATCTACACCGGGCCGATCGATGAATATTTCGACTGGAGCCTTGGTCGTCTACCTTATCGGTCACTGCGGTTCGAGCACGTGACGCTTGACTGCGAGCAGTTTCAACCGGTCGCGGTAGTCAATTATCCGCAGACGGAAAACTATACCCGCATCACCGAGTACAAGCATCTGACCGGCCAGCAGAACCCGAAAACCAGCCTGACCTACGAATATCCAACCGATATCGGAGATCCCTATTATCCGGTGCCACGGGCGGAAAACGAGGCGCTATACAAACGTTATGAAGCACTGGCTGCCGCGTGCCCCGACGTCTGGTTCGTCGGGCGCCTGGCGACGTACCGCTATTACAACATGGATCAGGTCGTCGGCCAGGCCTTGGCGACGTTCGCGCGAATTCAACAAAGCCTGCCGGCAAATGGCGTGGCGCAGCTGCCAACGCAGCGAGCGACGCTCGATTCATCGGGCAGGGCTCGCGGCGAACATCTATACTGATTTCGGATAGTGGTAGCCAAGGCGTGCCTTGCCGCGATCCGCCGCGAGAAGTGGCCAACGTCGCGCCTTTTTTTCGACGGCTACTAAACACCTGCCGTGAACAATGCGCGCTGGCGCTCCAATTCATTTGCAACCGGCTGGCGAAGACTGCGCGAACCATCGGCATGTATCGTCGAGAACAAGCCGACTTCCGCGTGGCGCGAATTGTCCCAGCCGGGATACGCGGTCACCGGGTAAAGGCATATGCCCTGGACCGGCGTACCAAGGCTCATCGCGCCGCGGACCTCATCGCAAACATAGTGGAGCCATGCCGGCCGGCCTGACCCTTCAGCACCCGTCTCGGCGATAAACATAGGTTTCCTGTAGCGCTCAGCGACCTCGACCAACATGTCCGAAAGTGCCCGGTATTCGTGGTGACCCATTGGTATCGTTGGCCCCTGAAAGTACCATTGATTGTGCGGATAAAAGTTGAGCCCGATGACGTCGACACAGTCCTCGCTGCCGCCCAGTTCGGGCTCGGCACGGCCCGTCAGCATGTCATAGGCTTCAAACTGGCCCTGACGAACACTTTCTGCGCGCCGCTGCTCGGCGCGAGTGCGGTCGCGAGGAGCGACATGGATTAGCGGTTCAGCCCAGATGAACCTGCAATCAGGTTCGGCATCCCGCATGGCTTTGACGCCCGCAACCGCTGCCCTCACAAGCTGCCGCTTGAACCATCCCCGCTTCTTCGGCCCCACGCGCGGGAAATAGCCGACCTCTATCGCCCATGCAAAGAATGAGATTTCATTGATGGGACATACCAGGGGAGCTGTCCCTGCAACTGAGCGGTGAACCCGGACAGCCTCAGCGGCGAATCGCACATAGGCCTCGGTGAAGCCTGAGCCACCCTGGTCGACATGATCCGGCGAGCCGTAGTGAAAGATATCCCAGATGACCTGCACACCGGCGGCCTGAGCTGCTTCGATCATCGATATCCAACCCGACCAATCGAAAACTCCTGGCGCTGTTTCAATCAGGTGCCAGCGCAAGCCGTCGCGAATCGTGCGAAGCCCAAGGGCAGCACAACTGCGATAGTCGCCGAGGGCGTGCGTGTCGTGTGCAGTCGCGCGGATCAAATCGAGGCGCACTCCGTCGCCGCGCCGATGCGATGAGCACTCGAAACCAGCCATGAAGAAGCTGGCAAACACGGACCGGTACTCGCCTGGCGGACGCGCCGGATTGCTGCTCATACGTGCAACCCCTCGGCCAGGGCTCGCGCCGGCGCTCCCGCCGGGCGGCCGGCCATTGCCAGTCTCGACCGCCACAATTTCCTTCGGGCCTCCATCACGTCGTCCCCTGAGCGGTAAATGCCGTGCAAGCGTAGACTGTTGACCAAGCAAGCGTGAGCGGAGCCGAGTCCAGGTGTTGTCGGTGAGCAGACGTTGACCTCAGGATGAAAGACTGGCGCTCTGAAGCCGCGCCTCGCCAATCCGTTGTCGGGCTGGATGATGGAATCCGAGGAAGGAGAAGATCGCACGCACGACAACTATAAAGCTGATGAGATGAAAGCACACGCAATCTCCCCCACAATCCTACCGAACTTGCCTGGGACCGTGAGGTTCCCCTTCGGCTGAAGTTTGTCTGGTCGGCAGACGACCGCCAACCTGAAATTCTGCCCTTGTCGACGAAGCGACGCACGACACTTCCGCTCCCTCGTCATGTTCGCAGCGAGGGTTCTCACATCGCTATCAGAACCGAGCGTGCGTTCTGCGCCTGCAACTTCTCTGGGTGATCGGTCGACATCACCAGCTCCGCGCCGCTCTTGAGGCAAGGCGCCGCTGCGTCGAGACAGGGCATCGATTTACTGCAAAATGGGGCGAAAGGAGCATTGGCCTGCCAAGCCCGGCGAAACATTTTGCCACCACGGCAGTTATACTGCTCCGCGGACGAAATTCGAGCATGCCTTGAACGACATTAGATTGGCGATACCGCTGGTCGGCGAAGTGGAAGACTCCGCGCCGAGATCGGCTGCGGGCCTGCCTTGGATCAAGATAGCCGGTTCCTATTTCGTCACCGAGGACGGCGAGGCATGGACGCCGATCGGGCAGAATGATGCGGTAAGCTGGCCCGAACTCAATGGTTTGTTCCGGCGCGCCGATATGGCCGGCGTGGAAGATCATCTCCGTTGGCTGAAGGAAAGCGGCGTCACCTGTCTTAGGCTGATGCTGGAATACGCCCAGGTTCGCCACCGCTACTTCGAGAAGCCGCAGGGCCGCTTCGTCCCGGCGATGGTGCAGCTGTGGGACGATCTTTTTCGTCTGTGCGAAAAACAGGGCTTGAGAATCCTGCTCACCCCCTTTGATACGTTCTGGCAGTGGCTCCACTGGCGCCACCATCCCTACAACCGCCACAACGGAGGCGTGCTGGACCACCCGTCGCGATTCCTAGTCTGCGCCGATACGCGCCGCGCGATCAAGGCGAGACTGGAATTCGTGGTTCGCAGATGGAGCGGCAGCGGAGCCCTTTTCGCATGGGACCTCTGGAACGAGATCCATCCCGAGCAGGCTCAGGGCAGCGCGGATGGCTTCGGCGCTTTCATCCATGATCTCAGCGATTTTGTGCGCCGCCTGGAAACGTCACTTTACGGCCGCTCTCACCCGCAGACCGTTTCGCTGTTCGGACCTGAGCTTCGCTGGCGGCCGCAAATGCCGCTGGCTGCACCGATCTTCCGCCACCCCGACCTCGATTTCGCCTCCCTCCATCTCTACGAGGAGGGCACAATTGACGACCCCAGTGACACGGTGGGGCCGGCGCTCGGCATGGCGCGAATCGTCGGAGAGGCGCTTGGTGAAATTCATGACGGCCGCCCTTTTCTCGATTCCGAGCACGGCCCGATCCACTCGTTCAAAGACAAGAAGATCACACTCCCCGAACCTTTCGACGACGAATATTTCCGCCATTTGCAATGGGCTCACCTGGCAGCGGGGGGCGCGGGTGGCGGCATGCGGTGGCCAAACCGCACCCCGCATGTGCTTACCCCCGGCATGCGGCGGGCGCAGCGTTCGCTGGCCGATTTCCTCCCTCTGATCGACTGGATTTCGTTCCGGCGTGCCCATCTCGGCAACAAGATGCGGGTTTCCAGTCCCGACGCCGCGGCTGTTGCCTGCGGTGACGATTCCCAGGCGGTGGTCTGGCTGGTTCGCCGCGACACGATCGGGCGAAACGGTATGCTTCGCGCCGGCGCGGCGCCGGTTCCGGCCACCTTGGAGCTGCCGAGGTTTGCTCGCGGGACCTATCGCGTCATCGCCTGGGATACCGCGGCCGGCAGGCAAACAGCGGAATGGCAGGCGAATTCGGACGGCTGGCTGAGGCTTGAGGTGCCGCCGTTCTCCGCAGATGCCGCACTTGCCGTCCGCCGGATCTAGGGAGGCAACTTCGCGCCGATGCCGATTTTCAGTGACCGGGGCTTTGGAGCCGTGTAGCCGGTGATGGGCTCGACATCGCAACACTCCTCTGTAACCGCCCGCACGGTCGAGGCCGCCGGCAACCTCAGGATTTCGGTGACCGCAGCGGCTTCCCGCGGGGTCTTGAGGCTGCGCGCGGCCTTGCGCGTAAAGACATGTGACCTGCCAGCCGGAATTGAGCGGTGGCTAAGTGGCGCGAACCTGATCTCCTTCTCTCGGCGTCGCCGTCGTAGCCGGGCATGATGCCGATCCGTCCCCCAAGCTACAGAGGGTGACGGGTGATGCCGTCTGCCCCGTCGCCACATCCTGCGTCGCAGCGCGGTCAGCCGCCAGTAGTCTGATCTGGTCGACCAAGCCCTTTCTTTGTAGGGAGTTTTTGCTTTTCTTTCAGCAGCCGAACAATCGCGTCGACGGGCGGCGCAAGGTCGGGCGGCGACTTGCTGTTCGAGCGCCACAAGTATCCAAAGAATGTTGTCAGTATGCGCATTGTCGTTACCTCCTGGACCACCAAACTTCGCTTGGGCGTTGTTGTTCCTGAACGGCAGGCCAAGCGCCGCTGTGGCAGGCAGGCACGGCTGGAGTCTGGACGGGATAGAAGTTCTGGAACTCGTTCCTCCAGAACTCAGCCGTGATCGCTCCCGGTTGCTGACCTCGTCCATTCTTCCGACCTGGAATTCGGGGAGACGGTCGAGGAGGCTTGGCTGAATAGACCGAGGGCAGGTTCTGGCGGTGGGCAGGGCGCAGGTGTCGTGGCGATACCGACAAGCTAAAGGAGGGGTGCGTCCCGCCCCTCCCGAATGGCGCTACTGAGCCGCATGTTCGACCGGCCAAAGGGTCGAGGCTCAATCTGGAAAACGACGTGAAGTGCTCGCGTCTCGGATTGTTGCAAATTACATGGCAGAAGGGCGGACGAGTAGAGCTTCTTTGCGAGACGACCGTTGGACGGGGCTTGTTAGCAGGCGGTTTGTCTTTCGTTCGGGGACCCCGCCGAGCCAAATGCGTTCGGGTCGGGCACACTTTGACCTAGTGCTGAACCCTCTCCGATCAGCCCGCGTCCTTCCCATTCCCTCGGGGCGCGGTCGTTGGCGATGCGATGCAGTCCGCCGTGCCGAAGGATATGGCAACCTTTTTGCTGTGCGGGTGGAACCCGATCTGGCGACGATGGTTCGGTGCGGCAACACAGCGCTGTGCTGTCAGATCGGGGAGAACAATGCGGCAAAGGCAAGCATTCACTGAAAAGAAAAAACGAGACAGAAAGGAGCGTACGACGGATGCTGCGCGGGAATTGATCGAGGTCGAGCGCGCGGCACGAGATGCAAAGACAGCTCGGCTCCGGGAACGACGACTGAGGACTGAAACCGCTCTTTCTGGGGCACCGGCACCGAAGAGGAATTCGAAGAAGTCGTAGTAGGCACGCTGCACCTGGCGCTTTCCACTCATTCCTGGCGGTCTCCGCAAGGCGCAGTTTAATTCACAGGCTGCAGCAACTGGTGCTCGATCTTAGCACGATGACCCAGCTGGCCCAGGTCGCGCTTCTCGAAGTCTTGTCCGCACACTGGACAATACTCGAAATGGTCCGCCCGCGGCCGGACCGGGTGGTCGTGGTGTTTGCCACCTGTGGCCTGGTTGGCTGTTGTCCTTTTTATTTGGACCGGCGCCGATTGAGGCACCAACTGGGCTTACCTACAAGACGAATAAGGCGCGGCGAACATTCCGAGCCGTGAGATAACAGGGATTGGCTGCTGAGGTCACCCTCCCGCCGCCTTAAGGCTCCGCGCGGCTTCCTCGATGGCCGCGCGATCATTGCCAAGCCTATCGATCAGTTCTTGTGCCTGGTCACTGCTTATGCCCGTTCGCATTGCCAGAGCCTCGACGGTCAAAAGGTCTGAGCTGGCGATCTCGCGAGTTTCCGGGAGAGCATTGTCTGCGGTAAGGGGCGGCGCAAATGCCCGCCACCGGCCCCCAGGCAGCCTGTGTTCTCAAGCCTACATTCCTCTCATATTGGGCCGCTCGCTGTTTCCGCTCGAAAGTTCTCATGGCCCGATGGATGTTCCGGAGAGCTTGGCTGGAATCGTGCCACCCTTCGAATTCGATCTGCTTGTCGGTGCCGGACACTGACGCGAGGAAAAACTGCTCAATCTCGGATCGCAACCGATCCGGAACATTCTCGCCAAGGAGAGACCCGCTATGCGCATCTTGCCTGTGCGGGCAAAATACATAGCGATCGTTTCTCACGGTCTCGGCGTTCTCCGTCCGCATGACACGAAGGGCCGCCAGCAGATCGCATTTGATGACAACACCGGGAGCGCTGGCTGCCTCATGGATAACCAGACCGTCGAGGGCATCGCCATCATCGCCCAGTGTAGAAGGCAGAAAGCTCCAGTCGTAGGGGTAGGCTAGGCCTGCTGGAAGCGGCCGCGTATACTCGAACAGCTTCTTCTTGGGTTTGTACGTCAACTTTGCTTCGGTACCACGCGGCGTTTCCACGACCACCCTTGATCCGATCCTTCGATGTAGTCGTAGGCAGTGTCAGATAATTCGCCACGTTTGGTCCTCGCGAGCCCATGCCGATGGCTCCAGAGTTCTCCAAGCGGCGGATCGCGGATTTGTTCCGAACGTGCCTACCCTGGTCTTCAGGGAAACCGATGCAGATTGGGCGCGCAAATACACTGCTCATTCGAAGCCGCCAGTGAGCTTGAGATCGAGAATGCGATTATCGATCAGGACAACGCCGGTCTACCGCCCAAAGAGTTGAAGAAACGGCCGGCGAAGCAGTGGGCCAGAGGCGGTGAAGCTGCATATAAAGCACCTCCGCGGCGAACATGGCCATATCCGACATAGTTCTGTGCCGGTATCAGCGACGAATAGGAACCGAGGTAGTTGGGAGCATTTGGCGGGCCAAAAGGTGCGGCAGCTCTACATACGTTTCTTGGCCTCATAGACTTCACGTATTCGGCGGCTGCTGCCGTTGGCGCTCGGCTTCGGCTGCATGCCATTCTCGGTCGATGGAGCCTTCCTCAGCCTTGTGGAAGTACTGCGAGCAAACTAGCCAGCCTTTGAGGGGTCTTAGCAATGCAACACACGCGCCAACGGTGAGGGGTAAGGTTGTGAGCGCATGCATCCAATAGGACGGCTCATACGTGAGCTGAAACCATAGTGCGAAAGCCAGCGCCGGGAATGCCACAATTGACATGGAAAAGAAGGCCGGCCCGTCAGCCGGATCGGCGAACGAGAAATTCAATCCGCATACCTCGCAACGCCGCGCCAGCTTGAGATACGTGCTGAACAGATGCCCCTGTTGGCAGCGCGGGCAACGTCCCCTGATACCGGTTAGGACGGGGTTGGTCGTTTCGTTGTAGGTCATCCTACAAAACCACATCGCCGCGGCGTTGTTCCGAAGCAGGCCGCGTCCTCGTTGGATTTCGGCGACGAGTAACTGGTTTTGCTCGCGCCAATGTCGCGTGATAGCGCAAGCTTTAGGGGGCTACCAGAACCCTTAGGTCCGCTCGCCGAACTCTGTCCCATTTCCCGTCGCACGACGATCGTCGGGTGGAATCTGGATGACCTCCGACTCGGTGCGGCCGAACTCACGGCCAATTTGAAATGCCGCGTACAGCGCGCCAAGACTGATTAAGAATCGAAGCATTGAGATCTCCTTCGGCGGTAGAACTACACGGCCGGCAGTTAGTTCCACAGGGACGGAACCACAACGTTCAACATTCGTTGCCAACGACCTTGGGCCAAGGAGGACGCAACAGATGGCGGACAAGAGCACGAGCGACGCGAGCCGAGTTAAGAAGGGTGCAGAACTAGAAGTTGAGCACCTCGCGGAGGTGACAGGCGTGACGCCCAAACAAGCGCGGGCATTGCTTCGCAAGCACGGCGCTGACTGGCAGCGGCTGAAGGACGAAGCTGAAGATTTGAAGAAGGAGGACTAGTCGGGTCGATCTTCGGCGCGATTCGGACGTAGCCTCGCCCGACCTACTTGCGCACAAGCCAGTCCAGCGCATCCAAATCGACATGCTCGGTCAGCTCACTCACGAGTAGTCTGGCGTGTGACCGCAATCGGCACTGGGGATATTCAGGACATCGCACTTGGAGCCGATACTCCAAATTCTGATTGGTTTGTGCCATTTCAGTCTCCCGCTTAGATGGGGCGGCAGCACCTGAGTTGGCTATCAAGCGCCAGCTTGCCGTGTAAGTGCGCGCGACCTGTGAAGTGTACGCGTTTGGCAACGTAGCGTGTCAAGCCTGCCGGCCGCCGCGCGTCAGGCGCGAACGATTGCAAGCTCGTCTTCAAGCCTGGCATTTTCCGTTTGGGTCTTATTGTCGGCACCGATCAGCCGGGGTAGCGAGCGCATGATCTCGCCGCGCGTCCAGCCGGCCCCACCCATGCAGTCGACAATCCGCGCCGATGTTGATTTTAGTGATCTCCCAAGGCTTGGAGTCTGGTGCCGGCGATGCAGCCTGTCGCGAGGAAGGCGCGCGCAAACGCTGGAGTCGTTTAGGCGGTGAGCCCGCGCTAACAATTGTTACGCCGTGGTTGCGACCTGGAGCCACGCATACCAAAGGCGGGGTAGGGTAGGGAACACATGGTCTGGCCCAAAGTTGGGAGTGCCAAAGGAGCGAGGGATGGCGACCACGGCTTCGCAGCATCGCCGTTTTCCGACGTCCGCAGGTATTCTGCTGGGGCTTGGCCTGGGCGGGTTCTTCGATGGAATCGTGCTGCACCAGTTGCTCCAGTGGCACCATATAGCGACCAGCGCCGGCTATCCCGCCGACAGTGTTGAGAACCTTCAGTTCAACACGCTTTTCGATGGCCTGTTCCACGCCGGCACATACATCTTCGTCGTGCTTGGTTTGGCCGTGCTCTGGCGCACCGCTCACAAATCTCATCTCTGGTGGTCGGGAAAGATGTTGCTTGGGACGATGCTCATGGGCTTCGGTATATTCAATTTGGTCGAAGGGGTGATCAATCACCAGCTTCTCGGCATCCACCATGTCAACGAAACCGTCCCGCCGGACCAGTGGATCTACTGGGACATCGGGTTCCTGGTTTGGGGTGCGTTGATGCTGATCGGCGGCCTGGCGCTGGCAAGGCGGGGCAAACGGGAGACGCCAGGCGAGCCTCGCTAGTTTCCGGCACTGCACGCATGCACCGAACTGGTCGATCCGGATGGGCCGCTCGCTGCGGGAACAAATCACGCGCAGCGCGGTTCGGGGCACTTCAGCCATGGAGGGAAAAATGCGCAGAGTGTTGAATGCAGGCATTCCGTGCGCTCTTGTCGTTGTTGCCGCCAGCCTCAGCGCACTGTCGGATCCACTGCCGCCCGATACAACCTACCGACCATTGCCCGCCCGTCCATTCTCCGCTGTCAAGGCTGACGACGAAGCGCAGAAGCCGCGCGTCACGGCACGCCAGAGGGCTTTGCTGGAGGAGCGATACGACCTGTCGGATCGCCCAATGCCAGGCACAATGATGTCGGGCGGGGCAAAACCTGTCCAGGACGGCGTCCGGGTCAAGCTGGCGAATGGCCAGACCTGGCAGGGCCTGGCCGAGATGAGCCCTGGCGAGATACGTGACCGCAACCTGCTGCCCCATGGGCTTCTGCCGCTGCCCCACGTCAAACAGGCGACCGGAGGACAGGTTTTTCCGGAACAGGAAATTCGTGAGATCGGCCGGCAGGAGGGGCGCGATCTCCGACGCTTCGACGTCGATTTCGATCTTCCCGATCACCTTACGCCAGAGTTCCCGTCACCGATATTCCTGACCACCCATCCGGAGCTGGGCGACGTTTCCCGCGGCGAGTTGCTGACGATCCGCAACTACTATGAAATCATGAACGGCATCATCACGCCGGTTCAGATGGAAGGGCTGCGGCTACTCCTGACGCCATTCCCGCAGGAAGAATTCAATCAGACCGAGGACCGCAGGTGGCGGCGCAGAGCCTGGGCGTAACCTGCCTCGATTGCCATGCCAACTTCAACACCAACGCTGCCTTTCATCTGACGCCCGATGTCAGGCCGCAGGCCGCGCGCTTCCGTCTTGACACGACCAGCCTGCGCGGTCTGTTCAACCAGCAGATCCATGGGTCGAAACGGTCGCGCTGCGCTCGGTCGAGGATTTTACCGAGTTCGAGCAGCGCACCGCATACTTCAACGGCGATCATGTCAGCGCTACCAGGAAGGGCGTCAACCTGCCCGATCGCACGAACCAGGTGGCGATGATGGCGCAGATGCAGAACATCATCGATTTTCCGCCGGCGCCGAAGCTCGACCCGTTCGGCCGGCTCGATCCCGCCTTGGCCAGCGAGCAGGAACTGGCGGGCGAGCGCGTGTTCATGGGCAAGGGCCGCTGCGCGCAATGCCATGTCCCGCAAACGTCGTTCATGGACAACAACATGCACGATCTGAAGCTGGAGCGCTTCTATAGACCGGGGCAGACCTTCAACGACATGGTGGAATTGCCGGACGGGCCGATCAAGACGTTTACGCTGCGCGGCATAAAGGACACGCCGCCCTATCTGCATGACGGCCGTCTGATGACGCTCCCCGACACGGTGGAGTTTTTCAACCTGGTGCTCGGCACCAAGCTCACCCAAGACGAAAAGAATGACCTCGTTGCCTATATGCTCGCGCTTTGATCGCGGCAGGCCGACCGATCCCGGCACATCTTCGATGGAGTTTCTCATGCGTGCTAGTGCAACTGTTTTGGGGTTGGTGGCGCTTTCCGCTTCGCCCCTCTCGGTATCGCCCCTTTTGGCCCAGATCGGAAACCCGGCCGGCATGGCCCCGGATACCAGGATGGAGGCGCCGGGCCAGCCGGCGCCTCATCAGACCAACTACCAGGACCGGCTGTTCGCGCAACTGGCCGCCGCCGGCGGCGCAGCCGAGGTCGAATTCGGCAAGCTCGCGAAAAAGTCCGGCAACTCCGCCGTCACGGCATTTGCCGGCCGCATGGTCGACGACCACTCGGCGGCGAACGCGAGACTGAAATCTCTCGCTGAGACCAACAAGATCCCGCTGCCGGAAGGGCTCGACGAGGAGCACGAGAGGCAACGGGCCGAGCTTGAAAAGCTCGACGGGGCGAGGTTTGATATTGCCTATATCAGCGGGCAGATCACCGATCATCAGAAGACGGTGCAGCTGCTTGAATGGGAGATAGGGTCGGGACAGGATGCCGACCTTCAGCATTTCGCCTCCGAGACTTTGCCGACGGTGCTCGAGCATCTGCAACTGGCGCGCGACATCAAGGCGGAACTGGCAAGCCAAGCGATCGCCGACTCCGCCGCGGCGCCGACTAAGCAGTAGCCCGCCGGCGGCAACATCACTTTTTCCTGCATTGTCCCTCGGCCAGTCTCGTCGCGTTTCCTTGCGGCGAGTGGCCGCCCACGATCTCGCGCGCAGCGGCAGTCCGGAACAATCACGCCAGACTGCCGTTTGGCAGTATCATCGTGGGAGGAGGTGTTGCAGCGGATCGTATCAGGAGCTCTGGCGGGATTTGCGGCAACGCTGGCGATGACCATCGCCATGCGGCGCCTTCATCCGTTGCTCGACAACCGGGACCGTTATCCTTTGCCACCGCGCGAGATCGTCGAGCGCGTTGCCACCGCCGGTGACGAGCAGGGCGCGCGAACCAGCACGCTGCTTGCCCATTTCGGCTTTGGAGCCCTGACCGGCTCGATTTTCGCGCTTCTGCCCACGCGCCGTGGCAACGGCATCCTTTATGGCCTGGGCGTGTGGGCGCTCAGCTATCTCGGATGGATTCCCGCTGCCCATATCCTCGCGCCAGCCTGGCGGCACCCCTTCTACCGAAATCTTCTGATGCTGGCCGTCCATGTCGTCTGGGGCGCGACCCTCTCCAGGTCTCTGAGCGAGCTCGAAGCCGCAAGCGCCGAAGTGTTTGGTCGGCCCGCCGGCCCAAGGGCGGCGATATCGGAAATTCGTGAGGAGCCAGGCTGATGGCTCCAGGGCAGCGGCTTGTAGATGCGACGGATATTTCTCGTTTTCCGTCCGGGCTCATTCGCGGGTCTACGCGTAGCGGTCGTGGCGGCGCACCCAGTCCATTCCCTCAGCTTCGTTGCGGCCCTTTGGCATCAGGTCGAGCATGGCGTAGGTGCCCATCATCACCTCCACACCGCGGCCGTAGGTGGAGTAGGTGTGAAAGACGGTGCCAGCCTCATCCTTGTAGAAGGCGCTCAGGCCAGGCCATTCCTCGCCGGTTTCCCGCCATTCGCCGTAGTTGTAGTCGATGTGCCCGGTAGCGACCTCTTCGGGCATGAAACTGACCCGGAAATCGTAGTTGAACGGACTGCCGTTCGAGGACACCCATCGGAACTGCCAGCCCATACGTCTGCGGTAGCGCTCAATATCGGCCAGCGGCGCGCGCGAGACGGCGATCATGGTTACATCGTGATGCGCCAGATGCCTGTTCATGCCGTCGGTGTGATCAGCCATGAACGAGCAACTTGGGCAGCCTTCCTTCCATCCCGGCGCGAACATGAAATGTTGCACGAGAAGTTGCGAGCGGCCGTCGAAGAGGTCGGCGAGCGCACGCGGACCGTCCGGCGTGTCAAACAAATATTCCTTGTCGATACGCACCCATGGCAGCGCGAGCCGCTCGCGTGCGACCTTGTCGCGAAGCTGCGTGAGTTCCTTCTCCGCTCGCAGGAGGTCCCGGCGGGCGGTCAGCCAGTTATCGCGTGAAACAACAGCGTGTTGCATTGTCAGTCTCCTTGGGTTTGGCGACGGAAGTGTTGCAGTACTGCGAACGGGCGGAAAAGAGCTTCAGCCACGGCGATAAGTGAAAGAGGCTCATCACCAGGTACATCAGGGCCATGTCGTTGATCGGCATGAAAAGCGAGGCGGCAGAGCACATGGTCATGCTCGAGCCGACAGTAGAAATCCAGGCCATCAGTGCAAGGTCGGTGCGGCGACGAGCCCGAGCCAGCGGGCAAAACCGACCGCCTGCCCGAGCAACGAAGTGGCTTTCTCTTTTGCTGCAAACATCGTCATTTCCGGTCCTGCGGTCGAATTCGCCGTTTCCACGGTTTCGATAAAAAGACGCTATCTCGGGCAGCCGGAGAGGTGAGAGTTACAAGTGTGACGGGATTTCAATGTGGGGCTGCAAACAAACGGACCTGCAGCAATCGCCTACCGCAATAATCGGGAGCGCGCATTTAGCCCTCAATCCAACGCATTCTCACCGCGTCCTGGCCGACACGGAAACGAATGAGACGACGCCCAGTTGCGAGCATCGCTTGCTGGAGCTGCGTGGTCGGTCGGAGGCCAATGGTGTTTCTAATCGAACGCTAATATACATGGACGCTCGAACGAGCAGCGCCTGCCAAATACCTGGGGAACGCCATGCGAAGCCTCGTCTTCACGATGTGTATCGCCACCGCAACTGCCGCCAGCGCGCATGATTGGTACGAGGACAGGATTGACCCACTGACGAAATTCAAGTGTTGCGGTGGCTCTGATTGCCGCGCCATACCTCGGTCGTCGGTACGGTCCAGGATAGACGGTGGTTACACTTACTTGCCGCATAATTTCAACATCCCACGGGACCGTGTGCAGGAATCGCCGGACGGCCAATACCACATCTGCGAGAGTACCTACGTCGTCACTAATCAGCTGTATTGGCGTTGCTTTTTCGCACCTCGCGCAAATGTCTCTCTAATTCTCCCACATTAAGATACTGCCTGAATTCCTTGCCGCCCGGACAAGTGGAGCTGGACCAGTCCCAGCGCTTCGGCCGGAGAAGCAGCTGTTGTGATCGATCATCCGGGGAACATTTTCGTCAGCCTTCAATTAAGCAGAGGAGCTGGTTTGGAGCAGATCAATGGGCATTTTTTCCGACCTTGATAAAAAACTGACGGAAAATCTCTACGCGCACGGCAACGACCTCGTCGATCCTGCTGCGGATCTTCCCGAGAGCGTCGAGGAACGCGTCGAACTCTTGATGCCGTTCGTTCAGCCCGAGGCTCGCGAGTTGGTCCGCTCGCAAATCCTTGCTCTCATTCATGAGTACAGGAATGAGGATTGAACGCCTATGGTCATCATCAACCCTGAGCAGATGGCCGAAAGACGTGTGCTTTCGCAGCGCCGGAAAAACATCGACGATGTGGCGGAGATACGCGCCGAATAGAACGGCGACGATCTCGTGGCTGCCGGAGATCGGGGTCCGATGAGAATTCTCGTTGTTGGAGCCACCGGCTTGATCGGCGCTTCGATCTGCGCCCGCCTCGTTTCCCAAGGACATGAGGTGGTCGGCATCGCCCGTAGCCCGCGGGCAAATGCCGCCCGTGATTACCAGACATTGGTGCTGGATATGGCAGCCGCGCTACGCCCTGAAGATTGGCTGCCGCATCTGACTGGCGTCGATGCCGTGGTGAACTGTGCCGGCGTTCTGCAGGACAGCCCGCGCGAAAAGACCGGGCAAGTCCATCGCGATGCGGCGGCGGCTCTTTTTCTCGCCTGCGCGCGGGCAGGCGTTGCCAAGGTGATCCACTTCTCGGCAATGGGTGTGGATCGGGCACAGCCTTCGTCGTTCTCGGCGACGAAATATGCCGGCGATCAGGCGCTCATGGCACTTGATCTGGACTGGATAATCCTTCGCCCTTCCGTGGTGCTCGGCCGGCCTGTGTTTGGGGCCAGTGCATTGTTTCGCGGTCTGGCCTCGCTGCCGATCCTGCCGTCAATGCCAGATACCGGCCGGCTGCAGGTCGTGCAGCTCGAGGATGTGATCTCGACGGTGCTCTTCTTTCTCAATCCCGGCAGTCCATCTCGTATGGCGCTGGAACTTGCCGGTCCCGAACAGCTGACCATCGATGAGATCGTCGGTACTTTCCGCCGCTGGCTCGGCTGGGCTCCTGCAGCCAGGCTGGTCTTGCCGGGTTGGGGTGCGCGGATTCTCTACCGCCTCGGCGATCTTGCCGCGACGCTCGGCTGGCGGCCTCCGATGCGCACCAACGCTGCCAGGGAGATCGCACGGGGGGCGCTCGGAGATCCGTCGGACTGGATTTCCCTGACCGGCATGCGGCCACAAAGCCTGGCGCAGTTCCTCGCGCTCAATCCTGCGACGGTGCAGGAAAAATGGTTTGCCGGGCTTTATGTCATCAAGCCTGCAATCTTCGTCGTGCTGCCGTTGTTCTGGATCATGACAGGGATTGTGTCGCTGACCACTGGCTACGGCAACGGCATCGACCTCATGGAAAGCACGGGGGCTGGTATGTTGTCGGCGCCGGCCGTGATCGCCGGCGCTCTTGCCGACATCGTCGTCGGCGCACTCGTAGCCTGGCGGCCAACGGCGCGGAAAGGTCTCTACTCCGGCATCGCGCTGTCGCTGTTCTATCTGGTCGTGGGCACTTTCCTGCGCCCGGACCTGTGGAACGAACCACTCGGGCCATTCCTGAAGGTCCTGCCGATCATCGTCCTTCACGTCGTCGCCTTGGCGATCATGGAGGAGCGCTGATGCTCTATTTCGTGCTGAAGTTCCTGCATGTCGTCGGTGCCAGCGTGCTGCTTGGCACCGGCGCCGGCATCGCCTTCTTCATGCTTCTCGCCCACAGGACCGGCAATGCGGCTACAATTGCGGCAGTGGCGCGCATCGTCGTGGTCGCCGACTTCCTCTTCACGGCAACCGCCGTCGTGGCGCAGCCGATAACCGGTGTCGCGCTCGCCTGGCTGGCGGGTTACTCGCTCTCCGAAGGCTGGATCGTGCTGTCCATCGCGCTCTATATCGTCACCGGCGTGTTCTGGCTGCCGGTGGTGTGGATGCAGATCGAAATGCGCAAGCTGGCGTCCGAAGCCGCCAAAACGGGGGGGCCGCTGCCGGCCCGGTATACCAGGCTTTTCCGGCTGTGGTTCGCCTTCGGCTTTCCCGCCTTTGCTGCCGTCCTCGGGATTTTCTGGCTGATGATCGCGCGGCCGACGGTCGAGTGGTGACGCCTTGCCGCGATAATGCATGTCGCGAAAGCATGCCCTCGGGCTTGAACCGAGGGTGCGCAGCGGTTTTGCGACAACAACATGCATAAACAACAACTTATAGCGCGTCACATGAATCCGTTCAAATTGCGACGCGCTTTGGATGCCGTGGCTTCGATTTCGGCGCTGGAACATCTTTCCCATGAATGCGTTCGGCGCGGATGGATCAACCCGTGCGCAAACGCCGACATTCAGCCTCGTCCGCGACTGAAGCGGATGTTCTCATCGTTGGCGGTGGACCTGCGGGGCTGGCGGCGGCTGTCTATCTCGCCAGGTTCCGCCATCGGGTCGTCGTGGTCGACGCGGGTGAACCGCGCGCGAGGCTGATTGCGGAAAGCCGCAACTGTCCGGGATTTCCGGAAGGGATCAGCGGCCCCGATCTTCTGCAGCGGCTTCGTTCCCAGGCCGCCAAGTTCGGAGCGACACTGATCCAGGATCACGCGTCATCGGTCGAGCCGACCGTAGGCGGGTTCGGCGCCGAAACCAACGGCGGGCGGATCGTCGCCCGAAAGGTATTCCTGGCGACAGGTATCGTCGATGTCGTGCCTGCAATTCCGCGTCTGCGCGAGGCCATCGCCAAAGGCAGCGTACGCCTTTGCCCGGTTTGTGACGGCTACGAAGTCATAGATCGTCAGGTCGCGGTCATCGGTCACGAGGCGCAGGTGCTGCGAGAGGCCTTGTTCCTCAAGCAGTATACGCAGCACGTCACAATGATCGCACGCTATCTTCCAGATTTTTCCGCCAGCACACGACGCGTGGCCACGGAAGAGAACATTGCTATTTGCGACGCATTCAAAAAGTTTGTTCCCACCGACAGCGGCTACCAGGCCATCCTCAAGGACGGCGAGGTGCGCCATTTCGACGTCATCTATCCGGCGATGGGATGCCAGGTGCGTTCCGACCTTGCGCTGGCAATGGGCGTCAAATGCTGCGACGAGGGCTATGTCATCGTCGACAAGCATCAGCGGACTTCGGTCGAGGGGGTGTATGCCATCGGCGACCTGGTCAAGGCTCTGAACCAGATCGCAGTCGCCTTCGGCCAGGCTGCGATCGCCGCGACAGATGTTCACAATGACCTGGCCCTCGGCTACGAATAAGGCCCCTGAACATTAAAGGGCACAGATATACGGTAGGCGGGGCGAGCGGGATGGCACCAGCTATTGTTGTGGTGCTGGGTTTCCCAGCCCCTCCAACAGTGTGCTCAAGGCCGCATCCAAGGGGGCCGATCCCACCTTCTCGGGCACCAGGAGTCCATCGATCGCAAGCATGGTCATGCCGTGGATGAGCCCCCAGCCGGCTGCCGCCTGACCTTCTATCGGCCGCTTGCGAATGCTCCCCGCGGCCTGGCCGCGCCGGAGGATTTCGAGGAGAACGTCGAATACCGCCAGCGCCCGCTCATTGAGATGCATTCCCACCGCTTTTCCCTCCTCCGCGCTAAACATTAGGCGGTAGAGAGCCGGGTTGTCCGTTCCGAACGCGACGTAGGCTCGAGCTATCGGAGTAATTTCCTCGCGCAGAGTTTTCGGCGCTTCAGCGTTCGCCGCCGATAGGGACACGCGCAGCCGGTCGAACCCAATCATAGCGATCTCCGCAAGCAGCGCGGACTTATCGGGGAAGTGCTTGTACGGTGCCGCGTGGCTTACGCCAGCCCGGCGGGCGACTTCCCGCAGCGTAAACTGCCAGCCCTTCTCCTCCCGAAGCATATCCAGCGCTGTCTCGATAACCGCACGGCGGAGATCGCCGTGGTGATAGGGGCGGTTGGGTGCGTCCTGCATGCTACCTCAAAGTTTCTTGCGAATACATTGTTGACACTGGCTACTTAAGGGACTACATCAGGGCGTAAGTTTCTTCTGTCTACATCGGAGTGGACCATGAACGCAATCGCAAAAATCACCGATGCAGATCGGCTAGGCAGTCTCCTCGCCGGCCAGCGTGCTGCCTTCATGCATGATGCTGCGCCTTCGCTGGCGCAGCGACGCGCTGATCTGGCCAAGTTCAGGGTCACGATCATCGGGCGTCGCAAAGCGATCGAAGATGCCATCAATGCCGATTTCGGACATCGATGCTTCGGCGATTGGAATTCCGTTTCCCAATGACAACGAGGAGCATCAGCACATGACCATCGACCCATCGTTGGCGCTACGCGGCTCCTGCGAATGCAGCGCTTGCTCGTTCGAGGTGCATACGTTGCCGAAAGCCAGGTTCCCGGTGCCACTGTTTGATCTGCCAGGCCTTCCAACGGCAAACCGTTCGCGGATGTGGTCGCCGTTCGCGCCAAGGGTGTCGTGCTGAAAAACGCCGGCAATATTTCATTCAAGAAATACCGTCCGCCGCCGAACTTCAATCGCGGGGTCTGCCGGACCTGCGGCAAGCCGGTTGTGGAGGTTGCCGGCGTCGGGCCGCTCAAGGTGATGTTCATCCCGGTCAGCAATTTCGAGCCCGAGGCCCGGCTGCCGCCGGTTCGGATGGATATATTCTATCACCATCGTGTGCTGGACGTGCCCGGTAGCCTGCCCAAGTACAGCGGCTATTACCCGAGCCTTTTGGCAGTCGGGAAAATGATCATGAGTGGCTTGTGAATTGGTGAATCGATTTACTTGGGTGCCTGTGCCCGTTTCATGTTCGGGACCATAAGCTCTCGAAACCAATCTCGCTAGCGCAGCAGGGCTGCCAGCAGGAAGGCCGCGGCGGCTACGAGAACGACTGCGGCAATCACCAGCACCGGCCAGTTCTTGCCAGGCTGAAGACCAGGCTCGCTTGCTGCCGGCCGCATCGCATCGCCGAAGCTTGCTTCATTCGTGAACTCAGGCTGTCGCCGTGGACGAGCCTCGGCGACAGGATTTGGCATACCGGCCGCTTCGGCGTCGGTCTTTTCAGGTGCCGCCGCAGGGTCGAACCCCGGGGTCTTGTCCTGTGTCGCCCCGGCCTGAATATCGCCTCTCGCTTTGGTCTGATCTCGTCGGACGGCCATCATGGTGTCTCCCTGACACCAAACTTCGATCTGGCTCAGCGGTTCCAGTCTGCGCCGCATTTGCTGAACACACCCGATTTTCCGAACAGACCCGGTTTCTGAACAGACTTGGCGCTGATCCGGCTTCTGCGGAACAGAGGGCGGCTTTCGCAGTTGTGTTTGGATCATCGCCTGGTGAGTTGGCCATGCCGTCTGCACTTGAGCAACTGGCTCAATCCGTGAAAGAGCGACGAGCGATCTTGTTCGTTGGGGCGGGTGTGTCGATGAGCGTCGGCCTGCCATCCTGGGGGAAGCTCATCGAGCATATGGTGGATGAACTCGGCCTCGATCGAGACGTGGTCGCCGGCCCTGAGTCCAGTTACCAGGCTCTTGCCGAATATTACCGGCTGAAGCATGGCAGTCTCGGCCCCTTGCGCAGCTGGATGGATCGCGAATGGAGCGTCTCGCGGGAAAAAGTCAAGGGATCGGCGATCCACAAGCTGATCGTGTCACTCGATTTTCCGATCATCTACACCACCAACTATGATCGAAACCTTGAGGTTGCGTTCGAAGTCCACGACCGCGCGTTCGTGAAAGTGGCCAATGCCAAGGATATCCCCAAGGTGAACGGCGAGGTTACCCAGATCATCAAATACCACGGCGATTTCGACGACGACGCGTCTCTCGTCCTGGCGGAGTCCGACTATTTCGAGCGGCTGTCGTTCGAGTCGCCGTTGGATGTGAAGTTTCGCGCCGACGCACTGGGGCGCACTGTCCTGTTCATCGGCTACAGCATGTCCGACATGAACATCCGTCTGTTGCTGTATCGGCTTTGGGAAACCTGGCGCCGGTCCGGTTATGAAAGGAATCGTCCGAAATCGTTCGTCTTCATGCCGCAACCGAGCGTCGTCCAGGAAGCGGTCCTCGGACGCTGGGGTATCGACATGCTGACCGACGAGGCCGATCGGCCGGAGGATGCTCTGGTGGCATTCCTGAGCAAGCTCCAGGACGCGATAGACCAGGCTTAGTGCCGATGCGTTCGGCCGGCCGGGAACATTGTAGATCGTTGCGACGTTCATAGCTGCGAAGGGATGCTGTTTGCGGAGGCCTATGATGGGCCAGTTCCAAATGATCGATCTCGTTTCCGTCATCGACGCCTGCACCACCGACCGCGCCGCAGGGCGATTGGTGTCGATGGCCAAAGCCGTCGAAGAGTTGCGGGTGCTGACCGGTGATTTCATCTCGCCGGACGAAATCGTGGCCAACGCACTGTCGCCGGTGGCGTGGGCGCGCGGCTGCGCGGTCCTTTTCGACGAGCAGCCGGGCGCCGATATCCTGCACACGCCATGGCAGGATGCCTGACTGAGGACGCCTGAGCGCGCCGAATATCGGCAGCCGCGCCGGCCGGGCGCTGCACGCATCGCATATGCCGCCGCCGGGAGCGCTGGCGGCGGTACCGCAACAGGAGCGTTTAGCCACAATCCGTGAAACCGGAGAAATGCTATGAACAAAAACGAGACCCGTTACGAACATGGCGCGACAAAGTACCCGGCAAAGAAAGATGCCGACGCGTCGGATCAATTCTCGCAGGAGGCAGCCGGCAACAAGAAGCCTGCCGGCGGCATGGGCCTGACCCGGTCAAGGGACGAGGTGGAGGACAAAACCCATCAATCCGAGGGGCAGGACCCGCCCAGGCGGTCTACGCCCAGCGCAGCGACCGAAAAGACATCCGGCGCCGGTCCGTCGATCGCCGAGCGTTCCAAGGACGCCAAGGCTCCGAAGAGCGGCCGCCAGCCAGGCGCCTACACCAAGGACTGACCGGCCAGGGAGCTCAGCCCATCATCGTCTTCAGCGGCTCCCTAGCGAGGTTTGCTTCGATCTCCTTGCGGCCCGGCGTTTCCCGCAGGGCTGTGCGCATGTTCTTGCGATATTCGTTCGGCATGCGCGGCGGCAGCATAGGTTCATATGCGTCGACGACCGCCTCTATGATCACCGGGCCTTCCGCGGCAAACGCGGCATCAAGAACCCCATCGGCGTCCTCAGGCCGGGTGACGCTGGTAGCCGATTCCCCCCATGACCTCCGCGGCCAGGGCGAAATCGATCGGCTGGAGTTCGCAGGCAAATTGCAGGTTGCCAAGGAACATCATTTGCTCCCAGGCGATCTGGTTGAGCATGTTGTTCTTGATCACCAGAAGCTTGAGCGGAATCCTGTAACGCACGGCCGTCGAAATGTGTCGACAAGGATCTCGCGGTGTTGGGCATGGTTGCCTCCAGTGTGTTGTCCCGGGCCAATGACCGCCCCAGACCAAGGACAACCGGGAGAAGCAGGGCGAGGGCGCTTGTAAGAAGCGGCGCCGAGATTGACGCCTCCGGCGTGGACGAGGTGCGGGGCCGCTCCGCCTGTGGAAGAGCTGGGTGAGATAAAGCCGTGCGTGCCCCGCGCAGGGGGCGAGCACCCACAGGTTGGTTAAGACGTTGTCGACGACACCCCAGCGCCGTAGAAACCGGTCTCCCGCAGGATGCCGTAGTGCAGGCCACGGCGTTGAAGTTTGCGCTGCCACGTGTGTAGGTTGCGGCAAACATCCCGGCCGCTGGCGCGGCGTATGGGCCGAGCAATTCGCCTTACCGGCACAAGCAGAAAACGCTAGAATGAACTCCTGCGACGGATCCAACTGCGCCAAAGACGAGCGCGATGAGCGCGGCGCTCTCCCGAGCGGATTCTGGTGCAACTCCTACCACGTTGCGCTCATGCACCCGGAGACTTGACTGCGAGGGAACGTGGGGATTCCGCTCACCCGTCTGCTGACACTTTGACTTCGCTTGGTGCGCGTCAGGCCTGACTTCCGGCTGATCTTCAGATAGCGGCGATGTCCAGCTTCGAGCCGTCGACCAGACGCGACAGGCGGAACGGTGTAGGATCGACGCAAGGCGTGTCGTTTACGACAAGCTCTGCGGCCAGGTAGCCAAGCCCCGGGCCCAAACCGAAGCCGTGGCCCGAGCAGCCCGCCGCGAGGACGAGGCCTTTCACCCCGTCCACGTGCGACACCACAGGCACTGCGTCCGGCGTGCAATCGACGAAGCCGCCCCAGGCACTATCGATCTCTATATCGCCGAGTTGGGGGAAGGTCTTCCGGACACTCTCCACCACTTGGCTTACCAGCCATTTTAAGGGTGGAGGATCCAGCACCCGATTCTGTTCGAAGATCCGATCGTCGCTGGTCAGCAGCGCCGGCATTGAATCCGGCCCCGAAAGGAACGATTGGCCGATGCCGAGCCTGACGTTCTTCAGGCGACGGAAGAATTGCGGCATGAATTCCCGGCTATACCGGATAGCCTGGGGCGTGATTTCGAGGTTCGCCTTGCCGCTGATCGCAAGCGTATAGCTGCCGTCCAGTCGGCGCGTGATCGTGCAGTAGGGTGTGGAGACCGCCTCGCCTATGTTGATTGTCGGGGTGGAACGCAGCGCGGTCTGCCGGATGCTCGCTTGGGGGAAACTGATCCCGAGCGGCCTAAGGAAGCGCGAGGACCAGGCGCCAGCGGCGCACAGCACCGCGCTGGTTCTGATGTAGCCCTTCTCCGTGTGCACGCCCGCAATCTTGCCATTGGCCAAGTCGAGCGCCCGCGCGGCGCATTCCTGGTGGATGGTGGCGCCCAGAGCTCTGGCCCCATCGGCGATAGCCGGCGCGGCGAGCGCAGGTTCGGCCTTACCATCCCGGTCCGAATAGGTCCCGCCGACCCATTTGTCGCGCGCTTCGGGGACGCGCTCGGCCACCTCCGCCCGGCTCAGCATGCGGGTGTCGACCTCGTACTCCCTGGCGACCTCGCGCCACCTTTCCCAGCCGGCGAGCACAGCCTCGTCGTGAGTGGCATAGACGAGACCGCAGCGTCGAAATCCAAGGTCCCGATTGATATCGCGCGTCAGCTCGTCCCACAGTCGCATGGAGATCACCGAGAGCGGCAGTTCGCGCCGATCGCGGTTCTGCTGGCGGCACCAACCCCAGTTGCGGCTCGATTGTTCACAGGCGACGTGGCCCTTCTCGAGCAGAGCCACAGAGAGGCCACGCTTCGCCAGGAAATAGGCGGCCGTAGAGCCGAGGATGCCGCCGCCGACGATGACGACGTCGACCTCGGCCGGGAGACGCTCATCGCTGTGAATGCGTTCGACTCGGGGCGACATGTTCCAACCAACCTCGGCTGCCAAGAATGCGGAAGCAAAGTTCCGATCAGCCCTTCATCGCATCGTGCGCTCGAAAGAATGTGCCGAAATCATCCAGGACTTCGCCAGATGTGCGGGTTTTTGATCCCTTGATCGATACGAGCTGCTCAAGCCCGACCAAGTTCCAGTTCGGCGCAGGGCGGCGTAACCTGCTCGCGAGTCCGTTGGATCGCGCTTGAGGGTCTTGAGCCTGCGAGCGAAGTTGTAGGCGGCAACGAAGTCGGCGAGGTGTTACCTGAGCTGATCGTGGCTCTCGTAGTAGAAGCGTTTGACCGTGGCGTCCTTGATCGTGCGGTCCATCCTCTTGCAGCTTTACGCGCTCGCTGCGGCGGGGCGTCAGACGTGGACATAGGCGATCAGTCGCCGAACGACGGAGATGCCCTGATGTTCCATCGGAAAACCGCGAGGAGAAAGTCTGACGGATCATGGCAGATGCGGATGAGCAGCCCGCAGCCGATGAGCGAATAGACGGTTTATTCGGCCGCCATCTCGGAACGATCCCGCCGCCCTGCCATTATCGCCATAAGGACAGGCTCAGATCGTGGTGGCGCACGATTGGTCCGCTTCGGCAAGGATCGTGGCCAACTGCAATCACCGGAAGTGGACGGTTCCGCCAGCGATCTGGGCCTCAAAAAATCGAACGCAAGGCACCTTGGAGGAAACCAATGGCTGGACGCAGAACCCATGAGCAGCAATTGCGCATCATTGAAAAGCGGGAGAACACGAAGGGCGCCGGCAAGGATTTCGACGCAGAGGCTGACCTGAAGCGATCAGCAGCGGAACGTGAAGCGCGGCGCAAGGGGTCGAAATCAGGTCCAAGACACCCGACCTCGTTGACCCTGACGATCGCAACATCCTTCGCGGAGAAAATCAGGAGAGCGTTCATCACAAGAACCGTCCCGACGACTAAGAATTGGAGCAAGCCCATGGCAAAAGGTAGCAAGAAGCACATCGGAGCGGGTGCGCGGGGAAAGGGTTCCGGTGCAGGCGCCATGACCACCACCCCAAAGGACAAGCTCGAGGAAAACAAAGTCCTGTCCAACCGCGACAAGGCCCAGCACACGAAGCAACGCGGCCTGGATTCCAGGCAGATCGCGAGTGAGCAGCGCCAGGATCACGCTGCCAATCGTTTGCGCGATTGACGGCTCAACCGCCGCTGGCGCGCGGTCGCGCGGCCCTGACCGGGGCCGCGCTTCAGGTCGGCTGCGAGCGCAAGGGGAGGGGCCGTTTGGCTCAGGCCAGGCCTATTCGCCACTGAAGAGCGGTTCTATCGGATGGCGCGATTTGGTCATTTTGAGTTCGCGCAGAAATATCGCCGCGCTCGACGATCGCCATCGGTTGTCGGTCCTTGCTAGCCATGGCGTGCTCCTTCGGCAGATCGCGTCGACGATTTGCTCTCAAACTGCTCTGCCTCACGCAGCAGCCGGATCACCTCCGCGTCGGTGGTCTGCTCGAAATCCTCATAATACCGGCTCACCGCAACAAACGGCTCAGGCGTGGCGAGACAGACCACTTCGTCCGCATCGGCTTTGATCAGGTCCAGCGTGTCCCGAGGTGCGACCGGGACGGCCAACACGACATGCGCGGCGCGATCCTTCCTTAGCGCCTTGAGCGCCACTCTGACCGTGCCTCCAGTCGCAATGCCGTCATCGACGACGATGACGGTCCGGCCCAGGACCGAAGCCGCAGGCCGGCTTCCGAGATAGAGGTTTCTGCGACGTTCGATTTCGAGCAGTTGCCGCCGCATCTCTGCTTCGACGTATTCGTCTGACGGCCGGACCAAAGCCATCGCCTCCTCGTTCAGGACGAGCTGCGGATTTTCCCCGTCGACGACCGCGCCGATGCCATATTCGGAATGGCCCGGCGCGCCGATCTTGCGCACAAGCAGCACGTCGAGCCGGGCACGGAGTGCCTTCGCCACTTCGAAGCCAACCGGCACGCCGCCGCGCGGCAGCGCCAGCACCAGTGGATCGGTTGCCGCGAACCTGGCCAAAGTGGCGGCAAGCTGGCGCCCCGCATCCGTTCGATCTTTGAATCTCAAGGCGTCAAAGCACATGGTCTTCACCTCTCCAAGGCCGAGACCTTGGCGTCGGTGCTGTTCAGGCCTCCTCCTCGCCCCAATTCAGCTTGCTGGCGAAACGACGATCGGAGGCAATTGTTTCGTCTCACCTTGGTAAAAATTGCCGAACCATGCGATTGGCCCCCGGTTCGCGATCAAATCGCTGCTGGAACAATCGATCGCCCTGCTGCGTTCGACTGTTTTACTCCTGCCGGGGGTGCTCGATGGCGCCACGTCCTTTCTGGAAAGGCTATCTGAAGCTTTCACTGGTGACCTGCCCGGTGGCGATGACGCCCGCTACCACCGAGAGCGAGAAGGTCCGGTTCCATACGCTCAATCGCAAGAGCGGGCATCGGGTGGTCAGCCAATATGTCGATGCCGTCAGCGGCAAGCCCGTTGCTGAAGACGACGAGGTGAAGGGCTACCAGCGCGGCGAGGACGAATACGTCCTGCTCGAGGACGACGAGATCGAAGCGGTTGCGCTCGAGAGCACGCGTACCATTGATATCGACATGTTTGTCGATGCCGACAGCATCGGCTGGATCTGGTACGACAAGCCGCACTATCTCACCCCTGACGACCCGGTGGGGGAGGAGGCATTCTCGGTCATTCGCGACGCAATGAAATCGACGGGGACGGTCGGAATATCGCGACTGGTCATGTACCGCCGCGAGCGCGCCGTCATGCTTGAACCACGAGGCAAGGGCATCGTGCTGTGGACACTGCGCTATGGCGATGAGGTTCGCGATCCCGAGGATTATTTTGGCAAGATCGACGACGTCAAACCCGATCCGAAACTGATGGATATGGTCTCGACCCTGATCGATGAGCGAACTAGGCAGTGGGATCCCGCCATGACCGGAGATCCGGTCCAGGCGCGGCTGCTGGAGATCATTGCCTCGAAGAAGAAGGGCAAGAAGGGTCCGGCCAAGGCGAAGGGCAAGGCCGAGCAACCGGCCAGCAACGTGATCAACATCATGGATGCGCTGCGCAAGAGCATCGGCTCGGAGCCCGGAAAGCGGAAATAAGCGCCTGGGAGCAGGCTGGGCTGGGAGACAAAGGCAGCACAATGAAGGTCATACCCCGCGATCCTGCTTTCGACAGCACCCGCCGATCCAGCGATTTCCTCCTGCCGCTCGATACGCCTCCAATGGAGGCAAAGGCGGCCGATGCGATTCCCGAAGGAGATGGATGGCAATACGAACGCAAATGGGATGGTTTTCGCTGCCTGGCATTTCGGCAGGATGATGCGGTGGAGTTGCGCGCAAAGTCAGGCAAGCCGCTAGGACGCTATTTTCCCGAACTCCTCGCGACATTGAAGGAACTGCCGTCGCGCCGTTTTGTCGTCGACGGGGAAATCGTCATCTCGGTCGACGGCAAGTTTTCGTTCGACGCGCTCCAGATGCGGCTTCATCCCGCCGAGAGCAGGATCCGCAAGCTGTCCGCGGAAACCCCGGCTAGCATCGTCCTGTTCGACATGCTCTGCGATCAGCACGGAACCGTCTGGTTGGCGCGGACCCTGAAAAAACGGCGAGCGATCCTTGAGGCTTTCGTCGCTTCGGCAAACCGCAGGAACATCGTGCTTTCGCACTGCACGCGCGATGTGAAGGAAGCCCGCTCCTGGCTAGGGGATGCCGGACATGGGGCGACAGACGGCGTCGTTGCCAAGCGGCTGGACGGTCCGTACCAACCGGGGGTGCGCGCGATGGTGAAGGTGAAGCGGCTGCGGTCGGCCGATTGTGTGGTCGGCGGCTTTCGCTATCTCAGCAGCAGTCGTCAGGTCGGATCATTGCTGCTGGGTCTGTACAACGAGGCCGGCAAGCTCGACCACGTCGGTTTCACCTCGACCATTGCCAAGGAGGACAGGGCCGAGCTTACCCGCAAGCTCGAAGCCATGCGCGCGCCACCGGGCTTTACCGGAAAGGCGCCGGGCGGGCCGAGCCGCTGGAGCACCGAGCGCAGCGGCGAATGGGAGCCGGTGCGGCCCGAACTGGTGGTCGAAGTGCGCTTCGATCACGTCACCGGCGACCGTTTCCGGCACGGCACCAAGTTCCTGCGCTGGCGACCAGACAAGGCCCCCGAGCAATGCACGCTCGAGCAGATCGCCTGATTATTCCGATGCATGCACTCGCAGTGCCGTCCTCAAGCCGCTCTCTTGCGCCGGTTTGCACGGTCTTCGATTGGCGCTGCGGCCGCGCGGAAATCCTGCCAGGGGTCCGACGACAGCGAGGCAAGCCGGGTCGGTGTGTTCTCGACGGTAAAATAGGCCGGTCCGATGCCGGGGCCGAGCTCTTCCCAGGCAAGCGGCATCGACACCGCCGCACCCGGTCGTGCTCTTGTCGAATAGGGTGCGACCGCGGTCGCACCACGCTGGTTGCGCAGATAATCGACCAGGATTTTCCCGCGCCGTTTCGATTTGGTGATGGTCGAGACGTAGCGGTTGGGACTGTCGGCGGCCATGGAGTCGGCAATCGCCTTGGTGAAGGCTTTTACAGCTGGCCATTCGGCTTTCGGCTTCAATGGCGCCACGACGTGCAGACCCTTGCCGCCGGAGGTCTTGATGAAGGGGACAAGCCCCGCATCCTTCAGCCGGTCGCGGGTCTCGACGGCGGCTTCGATCACCGCCTCCCAGCTCACGCCTTCGCCGGGGTCGAGATCCATGATGATCGTGTCCGGACGCTCCCAATCGCTCACCGTCGAGCCCCAGGGGTGGATCTCCAGCGACGCCGACTGGACGAGACCGATCAGCCCGTCGAGATCATTGATGCTGATCAGCCGCTCGTCGGGCGGATCCTTGGGGTCGTGGACCAGTACGATGTTGGGGTTCAGCCCCTTCCAGGCATGCTTCTGGAAGAATTGCTCGCCCGAAATCCCGTTGGGACAGCGCACCAGCGCCAGCGCGCGGCCGACGATGTAGGGCGACACATAACGCCAGACCTCGGAATAATAGTCGGCGAGGCCTTCCTTGGTCACGCCCTCGTCCGGCCAGTAAAGACGGTCGGGATGGGTGAGCTTGACGGTCCGGCGCTGAGGTTTGGCCACCTCCTTGCTCGTCTTCGGCGTCTCGCGCGTGATTTCTTTCGCCGGCTTGTCTTCGCGCAACCCGCGGAACGAGGCGTGGCGCAGATGGCCGTCGGCGGTCCACGCCCGGAACTCGACTTCGGCGACGAGGTCCGGCCTGACATAGCGGACTTGCCGAGCCTCGTCGGCGCTCAGCCGTTTTTCGAACGGGCTTGACGGAATGCGTAACCGCTCGAGCTTCTTGAACAGGCTCTCGGCGACCGCTGCCGTGTAGCCGGTGCCGACGCGCCCGACATGATGCAGCTTGCCGTGGTCATAGACACCCAGGACAAGCGAACCGATCGCCTTGCGCGAGGTTGTCGAGGGGACATAGCCGGCCACGACAAATTCCTGCCGCGCCGAGCATTTCGACTTCACCCAGTTCTTGCTGCGGCCGGCGCGGTAGGGCGCATCGCGAAGCTTGGAGACAATGCCTTCCAGGCTCAGCCGACAGGCATGTCGCAGCACCAGGGCGCCATCCTCCTCAAAATGGCCGCTGTAGCTGATGATGCCGCTGTTACTGCCGATGATTTTTTCCAGCAATTCCTTGCGCTTGATTAACGCAACGTCGCGCAGATCGTAGCCGTCGAGATGAAGCAGGTCGAAGACGTAGAAGTGAAAGCGATCACTGCGGCCCTCGCTGAGATCGGCTTGCAGCGCGGAAAAATCCGATGCGCCGGCTGACGTCTCGACCACGAGTTCACCGTCGATCAGCGCCGTCCCGACAGGGATATCGGCCAGCGCCGAAACGACCGCCTTGCCGAATTTCTTCGTCCAGTCGAGACCGCTCCGCGTCAACAGTTTGACGCGGCCGGCTTCGATCCTGGCCTGCAGCCGGTAGCCGTCGAATTTGATCTCGTGCAGCCAGCGCTCGCCCGACGGCGCTGACGAGACCAGGGTCGCCAGCGTCGGTTCGACGAAATCGGGAAGCGCCGCCTTCTTGGCGCCCTTGATCTTTGACGGTTCGGGAACGCTGATAGTGGCGGGGGCCTCTTCCGCTGGAGCTGGCCTGGTGCTGCCGCCGCGGCGCCTGCGAATGCGCCCTGTCTTAGACGACCAGCCGGGCTCTTCGCCGGCGACGTCCTCTATCTTGCGGCCGGTCGCGACGGATTCCGGCCGCTCGTCCAGAATGTCGGGATCACGTTCGGTGCGCGCGGCGTCATCGTCGCCTTTGATTAGCAGCCAGTTCTCGCGCTTCTCCCGGGGCTTTCCGGCCATCCGCACAAGATGCCAGCGGCCGCCAAGCTTCTCGCCGTGAAGCTCGAAGTCGAGATGGCCTTTCGCATAGCCGCGATGCGCGTCGCCGATCGGCGTCCAAGTGCCTCTGTCCCAAAGGAGGACGGTGCCGCCGCCATACTCGCCCTTCGGGATTGTGCCTTCGAAGTCGCCATATTCCAGAGGATGGTCCTCGACGTGGACGGCAAGACGCTTCTCGCCGGGGATCAGGCTCGGCCCTTTTGTGACGGCCCAGCTCTTCAGGACGCCGTCCATTTCGAGACGAAAATCATAATGGAGCCGGGTGGCATCGTGCTTCTGTATGACGAAGCTGTCGCCGGTCCTCGGCGCCCTGCGGCCCTGCGGCTCCGGGGTAACGGAAAAATTGCGCTTCTTGCGGTAGGTCTCGAGCGCCATCGGTCAGCCGGCCTTCCGACGCGGCGCTGTCTGCTTCTCCTTGGCATGGCGCGCTGGCTTTGACTTTGCCGCGGGCTTTCTTGTCGAGGGCTGCTTGCCGCCAACGCCGGCACTCTGGCGCAGCGCATCCATAAGGTCGACGACCCTCTCCCGCTTGGCCGGCTTCGGAACGGCGATCTTCTTGCCCTCGAGCTTTGCCTTCACAAGCTCGGCCAGCGCCGCCTCATAACGGTCGTCGAATTTGGTCGGATCGAATTTGCCTTTCTTGGTCTTGATGATGTGTTCGGCCAGTTCGAGCATCTCGCCCTCGATCTTCAAGTCGGGGATGTTGTCGAAAGCCTCCTCCGCCGAGCGCACCTCGTAATCGAAATTCAGCGTCGTTGCGACCAGGCCTTCGTCATAGGCGCGGACGAGCAGGGTCCGGACGCGCCGAAACAGGACGGTCTGGGCGATGGCGGCGACTTTCTTCCTGCGCATGCCTTCGCGGATCAGCCCAAACGCTTCCTCCGCGTGTTTGTCCGACGGGGCCAGGTAATAAGGCTTGTCGAAATACACGTCGTCGACATCGGAACAGCCGATGAAGGCCGAGACCGACAGCGTCTTGTCGCTCTCGGGAACAGCGGCTGCGACCTCATCGGGTTCGAGCACGACGTACTCACCCGAGCCGATCTCATAGCCTTTGACCTGGTCGTCCTTCTCGACCGGCTTGCCGCTATCGCTGTCGACGAAGGCGCGATGCACCCTATGACCGGTGGCGCGGTTTATCGTGTGGAAGGCGATCCGCTCGGAGGTTGAGGCAGCCGTATAGAGCGCCACCGGGCAGCTGAGTTCTCCGATTTTCAGAAAACCCTTCCAATTTGCTCTCGGCGCCAAGACGATAGCCTCACTGTCACAAGCATTGCACAGGAAATGCAACGTGGCGGCGCCGAGATTTGTTCCTTTGGCGCCTGCGCGGCGATGATCAGAAGGGCCTGGGCCAGCAGACAAGCCATTCCGCTGCAACCAAATTCACCACCCGCCGTTGTCGAGCAGCAAGGGAGCGGTTGGCCATGACTGGATTATCACTGACGAGCCTGTCGTTTTTGTCGGCGCTGGTGGCGGCTCTGGCTCTGGCAGGTTGCAGCAACGAGGCCGAGCCGACGCAGGGCAGCACCAGCAGCACTGAGCCGACCCAGAGTAACACCAACACCGTCGATCAAAATCCCGAAGTCGACAAGGACCCGACGCCGAAGACGACCACAGGCGGCGATCAACCCGGAACGCCGCCGGAGCAGTGAGGGATCGGCCGGCCGACTGGATTCTGCGAGGGCATGCGTTCCCTTTCCGGATGAATTTCTGCCGACAAGGCACCGGGTTTCATCCCGACGGGCTCTGCTCGACCAGATGGTAGCTATACCGGTCGCGAATGAAGGCGTTGAAAAACCGGCCTTTTGACCAGGCCTTGCGGAATGCCGCATAAGTTTGCGGCGGCACGTCGTTGAAATCGTAGCGATTTCCGCTTGGGAGAGGGTCCTCGTCGCCGGGTCGTAATTGACTCGACGCGCCTGGGCAATAACCCGCCCCGGCAATCCGGGTTCCATCTCGCGCATTGTGGAGGCAATAATCCGGCGGGCCCCAAGGCCTTGCCGCCACGGGCCGGCTTCACCAATTAGGGTTGATGCCATCGCTCAAAACCAGGCAGCCGCAATCCGCTGGCCAAGGCGACCTGTTTCGCGCGCCTGACTTTCTCGCGCCCGACTTTCACGCACGTGACGACCTGCCGGAAGGATTTTGCTACCGGCCGGAGCTGATCACGGCGGAGGAAGAGGCCGAACTGGTGCGGCAGCTCGAAAGTCTCGCCTTCCAGCCTTTCGACTTCCATGGCCATCTCGCAAACCGGCGCGTCGCCGGTTTTGGCCTGCGCTACGATTTTGACCAACGCAAGGTGGTCGAGGCGCCGGCGATCCCTGCTTTCCTGATGCCGCTCAGGGACAAGGTGGCGGCATTTGCGCGGCTGCCCGCCGAGGCTTTTGTGCAGGTCTTGATCAATGAGTACCGACCCGGCGCGGGTATCGGCTGGCATCGCGACAAGCCGCATTTCGATGCCGTGGCCGGCGTATCTCTTCTTGCGCCGTGCAGCTTTCGGCTCCGCCGGAAGAACGGCACGAGATGGGCTCGCGAGACCGTCACCCTCGAGCCAAGATCGGCTTACCTGATGACGGGCCCGGCGCGCACCGAATGGGAGCACAGCATCCCGCCGGTTGCCGCGCACCGCTACTCCATCACCCTGCGGACGCTGCACCCGCAACGGTCGCCTCGATCAGAAGCGATAGTTCGATGACCAGAATCGAGACCGGCTCCTGTTTTTGCGGTTCGATAAGTGCTGAGATGCATGGTGACCCGTTCTGGATTTGCTCCGATCACGATGACGATTGTCGCAAGGCGATAGGCAGCCCGCTGACCGTCTGGGTCGGCTATCGGCCGGCCCAATTCAGATTGCTCACCGGCGCGCCAAAAAAATTCTCAAGGACCCGAGGCGTGCTCCGCACCTTCTGCGCCGATTGCGGGACATCCATAGCCTACTTCGACCAGGGGCTTCCCGAGGAACTTTATCTGACGATCGGCTTCTTCGACCACCCCGAGCGCTTTGCGCCGCAGGCTCATGCCTATTGGGACATGAAGCTGCCGTGGGTGGAATTTGGCGACGATCTGCCGCGTGTGGGAAGATATTCAAGGCGGCGCGATCCGGCGGTCGGAAATCCGGCCGACCGGTAACCGGCAACGCCGCCGATGGGACCCGAATGGCCCAGCTGAATTGAATTGCGATCAGTTTGTAATCCAAACGGACCGGCATCATCGCTTCTTCACGCCGCTTTCTATACTATCTGTTGAGCGCAAGGCATAGGTCGGAACAGGCAGAAAAATTTGGCACAACGATCGGGAAGCGCAGACCTTCCACTTCATGGCGGACGCGTGCCGAAATGGCTCGGCGACCGGATGACGCGCCTTGGAGCCGTCATGTGCGAGGCGATCATTCACCATTACGGTCGCGAAGAGCTGCTGCGCCGGCTGGCGCATCCCTTCTGGTTCCAGTCGTTTGGCGCCGTCATGGGAATGGACTGGCATTCCTCCGGCATCACGACCAGCGTCATCGGCGCCCTCAAACGTGGTTTGGCTCCGCTCTCCGGCGAACTCGGTATTCACGTGTGCGGCGGCCGCGGCGCGCATTCGCGCAAGACCCCGCATGAGCTTGCCGCCATCGGCGAGCGCGTCGGCTTCGACGGAACAGGCCTGGCGACGGCCAGCCGGCTTGTCGCCAAGGTTGACAGCGCCGCCGTCCAGGACGGCTTCGACCTTTATCTGCATGGCTTTATCGTCACCGATGACGGCGACTGGGTCGTGGTGCAGCAGGGCATGAACGGCGACAGCAAGGTGGCGCGCCGCTATCACTGGCTGTCCGAAGGCCTGAAGAGTTTCGTCGAGCAGCCGCATGCCGCCATCGAAGGCGCCAACCAGGGCGAGATCGTCAACCTGACCGACCGCCGCGCCGACGCCTCGCGCAAGGGCCAGTTGAATCTCCTGCAGGATCTCGGACCGGATCGCATTCTGAGGGAGTTCGCCGCGCTCGAACGTGACGTGGCTGCCGCACCGGAGCCCGACCAGCCAATGCTGCCGCACCTGGTCATGCCGGCGCACCACGACGTTCGCGAAAGCGATGTCGTCATGCGTCGTCTTCATGGCAACATGGCGGCGGCTGCCGAGCGTGGCCCCGCCGATTTCTCCGAGCTTCTCCTGGTGCCCGGCGTCGGTGCGCGCACGGTGCGGGCGCTGGCGCTGGTGGCCGAGGTTTTGCATGGCGCGCCATGCCGTTTTTCCGATCCCGGGCGCTTCTCGCTGGCACATGGCGGCAAGGACAGGCATCCATTCCCCGTGCCGCTGAAGGTCTATGACGAGACGATCGGCGTGCTGAAGTCGGCCGTCCACAAGGCCAGGCTCGGTCGCGACGAAGAACTCGGCGCCTTGAAGCGGCTGGACGAGCAGTCGCGGCAGGTCGAACGCTATGTCACCGGCCCCAGTCTGAAGGAAATCGTTGCCGGAGAGTTCGATCGGTCGCATCTGCTCGGCGGCCGCAGCGTGTTCGGCTGGGAGACCGCACCCGAGGCGCCCGCGGATGCTAAACAAATCAAACAAAAGGGATAATCGGACCGGAACGCAGTTCAGCGGACCTGGCCTGATCCGTGTTCAGGCATCCAGATCAATCAAGGCGATGCCGAGTTCCGGACGTTTTCTGCGGCGCAGATGACCAGGCGTTTCCACCAAAGTGACTTCGAGTGTAGGCCGAACAATGCCATCGAGCAGATGTCCGCCCTTCGTGCTGCCGTCGCGCAATCCGAGCACCGCATGGACGTGAAGGCTGGGCTTGCCGTCGTCGCCGATCGCAACGTCGCCGATCGCGCTGAGCACCTCGCACTGTTCCAGCACCGGGATTTTCCGATAAGTTTTTTCCTCGATGTCGAACCAGCCGACAGTCGCCTTTTCGAAGGCGCCGAGCGCGGTCAGCGAGGCGCCGCCAATATCGTTATCGACAGCGAAAGATGTGAGCGCCGCGAACGCTTCCTCGCCGGGATCAAGCACCACAACGAACGTCCTTTGTCCGGCGCTTTCGGCGACGAGCTGCGATTTCATGATTTCACTCCAGACGCTGTGTCGGCTTTGGGTTGTCATTCGATCGAGAGGTTGAACGGAAAGCTGGCTCGCGAGTTCCCAACAGGTTTGGCGTGGCTTTGAACATCGCAGCGCCGTTCGGCTGTGGCGAAGATGCAGCGGTGCGGAACAAGATTGTCCAGGAAACATTGTTCCCCGCAGGCTATCTCTGAGGAGCGGACGTGGCGCCAACCGAGATCATCGTCAGGCATGCGCTAACGCCGCGTGAGTTCTGGATTGGTCTTGGCCGTGCCTTTGCCGGAGCGTTGATCTTCGCCGCCCCGGTGCTGATGACCATGGAGGCCTGGGCGCTGGGCTTTCACCTTCACCCACTGCGGCTCGCCCTGTTCCTCGCTGTCACTTTGCCAATGCTGGTGCTGCTGCACAAGTACGGAGGCTTTCGCCACACGGTGGCGCTGCGCGACCGCATCGCCGATGCTTTTGTGGCCATACTTGTGGCCGCTGTGGCGGCTACGGCGGTGTTGTTTATTTTCGGCATCGTGACCGCCGAAATGCCGCTGCGGGAGGTGATTGGCAAAATTGCGGTGCAAATTGTCCCAGGCAGTCTCGGGGCATCCTTGGCACGCGCTCAGCTCGGCCCGAGTTTGTTGGAGGAGGAGGACATTCCCGAGCCCGGCTACACCGGAGAGCTGTTCCTGATGGTGGTCGGAGCGCTATTTCTATCGGTGAACATCGCACCGACGGAAGAGGTCGTCCTCATCGCCTACAAGATGGAGCCCTGGCAGGAAATCGCCCTGGTGGTGGTCACCCTCGCTCTCATGCACGCCTTCGTCTATGAGTTCGAATTCCGCGGCTCGCACAGTCCCGAGCCAGGCGCTGGATTCGTCAGCATCTTCTTTCGCTATGCGATCGTCGGCTATGTCCTGGTGATGCTTGTGAACCTCTACATCTTGTGGACCTTCGGCAGGACCGATGGCGCCGGCTTTTCGGAGACACTCAGTGCAGTCGTGGTTCTGTCGTTTCCTGGCGCGCTCGGGGCGGCGGTTGCGAGGCTCATTCTGTGACAAGGAACCCCGCAAAAGGCGACAAGCAACAGAAGCAGCAGTCCGACAACAAAGCAAAGACACGCAAACCCGGGACTTCGGTCACGGAGTGGGTCGTGGCGGGCATAAGCTCCGTAGTCCTGCTTGCCGTGCTCGGTTATCTTGTCGTCGATGGCGTGAGCACGCGCGATGGGACCGCCCGGATCGTTGTGGTGCCACTCGCGGTCGCGGTCACCGAGGGGGGCTACGTGGTCGAGTTCGCCGCTGCAAACAGGGCGGGGAAATCAGTTGCTGCTGTCGAGATCAAAGGTGAGCTCCGCAACGGCGATGAGGTCGTCGAGGATAGCAGCGCTACGCTCGACTATGTCCCACAGAATTCCCAACGGAAGGGCGCGTTGATCTTTCGTCGCGATCCCGAGGCCTATGACCTGCGCCTCTTTGCCATTGGATATAGTGAACCCTGACCAGTCAAAACGCCATGGATGAAAGGGAACTCGGCGTGGATGACGCGGTCAACCGGCCACTGCTTCGCCCTGCTGTAAAAGCGACATGGCTGCAGAGAACCAACACGGCCGGTGCCTCCGAGAATGATGTGCGTGGGCGATCCTTTCGCACCCTATTCCTCTCTATTCCTCCGGGGCGGTGGCAGGAGCCGTATAACGGCGACGCACCGCATCCAGAACGTGCTTGCGGCTTTCCTGCGCCGAGAGCATTTCGTCCTTTTCCGCCTCGGCGGTCTCGCGCGCCAGATCCTTGTCCCTGATCTGTCGGCGAAACCATTCGGAATAGTCGCCGGCGCGCAGGTGATGCTCCCAGGTTCTGTCGTCGATGCCCTCGGCAATCTGAGCGAAGATCATCAGGTTGTGGGCCCGGAGGTTCATCGCGTTGTCGGGACCTCTGAAATAGAAGCTGCCGGCCTCGTCGAGTTGACCTTCTGCATATTTGCGGCTGTGACGCTTGAGCGACTGGCGCGGCTCGATCGCTTTGACCATGGCAATTTTCTTGCGGGCTTGCGGCCGCCAGAACAGCACACGCTCGCCTTTTGGCGAGGGAATATCCTTTGGCGGCTTGGTGTCCGTCTCCTGACAAAAGGCCTTGATGACATTCTTGGCCTTGGGACCGAGCGCAATGACGGCAGTGACCAGACGCAGGGCGTCGGTCGAGATCGCTTCCGGATGAACGGTGATCAGGACAGTGCCCGGCAATTCCAACGACAGGATGGCGCGCGTGTCGTCGCGCCTCTTGGGCAGAAGATGATGCGCCTCGTCGATGACCAGCCAATGCGGCCTCGCCGTACGGTAGCGGAAATTGCCAAGACCGGGGAGCAGGTCGGCAAAGAAGCCTGGTCGCTCGTTGACCCGCAACGCCAGCCCGTTGACGACCACATTGGTGTCGGGCTTTTCGATCAGGTCGAGCACTTGTGCCTTTGTCGGTTCGCTTGAGGCATCGCCTACCCGGACGGCGCCTTCGAGGCCATCATAGTCGCCTTCCGGATCGAAAACGCAGAATTGAAATCCGTTCTCGACGAAGCGTTCCGTCAGCGCGGTGGCCAAGGTGGATTTGCCGATGCCGGAGCTTCCGGCGATCAGAACCGTGTCGGTCGGCGTCAGATAGACTTCGTCGCCGCCGACCGAACCGAGAAGGATGCCGTCACGGCCTTTTCGGACAAATTCCCGATCACGCTTTACCAGCTTTTCGATCAGTTCCTCGACGCCCTTTCCACGTGCGCCGCGCGTTACAAGATCCGCTGTATCCTTGACCGCCGCAAGGGCGTTCTCGACAGCGACGCTGCAGCCGCAGGCCCGCAGGAACGCATGATCGTTTTCAGCATCGCCAATACCGACCACATTGTGTGGCGACAGCTTGAGGTCCTCAAGTGCGGCTGCCAGCCCGGCTGCCTTGTTGATGCCGGTGGGCAGCACCATCACCGCGCCCTTGTTGAAGATGATTTCCAGCTCCAGCCCGAGTTCCTTGATGACCTCAAGAACTGTTGCCTGGTGTGGTTCCCAGGTCGCGACGATCGACCGTCCGACTGAAAGCGGCTTGACGCCGCGTTTCTTCAAACTGGCGACAAATTTCGGCGCCGGCGCCGGTGAGATCGCACGTTCTTCCTCGCTGGCAGGCGTGTAGATCAACGCCCCATTTTCGGCGACGACCTTGTCGAACACGCCGAGTTCGGGAAAAACCCGCTTGAGGTCGGGCAGTTCGCGGCCAGTGACGAGGATGAGCTTGCGGCCACTTTTCTTGAACCGTTCGAGGGCTGCAAGCGTCTTTTCGACTACGATCCCATCGTGCGCCAGCGTGCCGTCATAGTCCGTCGCCAAGGCAATGAAATACATCTGTCGACCATTTCATATCTGAGATCGCCGCTACCTCCGCCACAGGCGAGAGGTCCACGATGATCGAGGCAGTGCGGGCGACACGTTCTCAGTAGCCGCCGATGATCGGCAATATCTCGCCGGTGATGTAGCTTGAACAATGCGGCGAGGCGAGGAACACATAGGCCGGCGCGATTTCCTCTGGTTGCGCCGGCCGTTTCATCGGCGTGTCTGCGCCAAATTTCGAGACGTCGCCGGCTTGCTTGTCCGACGGGTTGAGCGGGGTCCACACCGGGCCTGGCGCCACGCAGTTGACCCGAATTCCCTTTTCGATGAGGTTGCCGGACAGCGCGCGCGTGAAGGCATGAATGCCGCCCTTGGTCATCGAATAGTCGACCAGCTGCTTCGAGCCCTCGATGCCGGTTATGGAGCCGCTGTTGATGATCGCCGAACCAGGCTTCATATGCGGAACGGCCTCCTGCGCCATGTGGAAATAGCCGTAGAGGTTGGTCTTCAGCGTCGTGTCGAAATGCTCCTCGGTCAGCTCACTGAAGTCGCTGGAATGGACCTGGAAAGCGGCGTTGTTGACCAGCACGTCGATCCGGCCAAATTCCTTCACCACCTTAGTCACAGCCTTGTGGCAGTGGTCGCGTTCGCTGACGTCGGCCTTGACCAGCGTGCAGCGCCGGCCCTCGGCTTCGACGGCCCTCTTCGTTTCTTCAGCATCCTTGTCCTCGCACAGATAGACGATTGCCACATCGGCGCCTTCGCGCGCATAGAGCACGGCCACGGCTCGGCCGATGCCGGAATCGCCGCCGGTGATCACGGCCACTTTGCCGTCCAGCTTTTTTGATCCGATATAGAATGGCGCGTCGTAAAGCGGCGCCGGCTCTATCGCCCATTCATGCCCTGGCTTCGGCTGGTGCTGCTCGGGAAAGGGCGGCTCGGGATATTTGCGTGCTCCGGCCTGCATGGCGCCTTGTTGCTTGCCGTTGCCCTTCGTTTTGTCCTTGGCGTCGATGCCGCGCTGGATGTGGCGTTGCTTGGCGGCCTCGCCGGCGATTTCCGATTTCATCTGCTGTCTCCTTGGCTTGGAGAACGAACAACGCATGTCCGGCGAAAAAGTTTACGCGACGGCGTCATTCCTTCGGCAACGAATCCAAACGCCAGGAAATCGACGGCGTGTACTGCGCAACTGGCAACGAATGACGCGGCCGGACGTTTGGGCACAAGCGGTGTCCGAAAACCTGAAGGCGCGCTGGCCAAGCAGAAGGTATTCCGAGGCTGGTGACCTGACGATTTCCCGCTTCTCGGCCGTACAGGCGATCTTCTGGATCGCGCCAAGGGAGAGGAAAATGGCTGTAGATCATGCCAAACCAACCGGGCCGGATCTGGTCGAGGGTATCACGTTATCCGACCTTGCCGACGGCGGAAAGCTCCTCGGCCATTGCGGCGATGAGCCGGTGCTGCTGGTGCGCCGCGGGGCCGAGATCTTCGCCATCGGCGCGACATGCACACATTATGGCGGGCCGCTCGTCGACGGTCTTGTGGCGGAAGACACCGTCCGGTGTCCCTGGCATCACGCGTGTTTTGATTTGCGTACAGGCGAGGCCTTGCGCGCCCCTGCTTTCAGTCCACTCGCGTGCTGGTCGGTGGAACAACGCGATGATCGGATAGTCGTGGGCGACAAACGCAAGCGGACGGTGTCCAAGCCGCGCCCTGGCGGCTCCAGCCAGGCTCCCGAAAAAATCGTCATTGTCGGTGGCGGCGCCGCAGGTTTCGCGGCGGCAGAAACACTGCGGCGCGAACATTATCAAGGCAGCATTGTCATGCTCAGCAACGACGAAGCGCCGCCGGTTGATCGGCCCAATCTTTCCAAGGACTACCTCGCCGGCAAAGCACCGGAGGATTGGATTCCGCTGCGCCGAGAAAGCTTCTATTCGAAGAACGGCATCGACCTGCGCCTCAATGCGGATGTCGCCAGCATCGATACGCGTTCTGGCGAGGTTGTGCTCGCGGACGGGGCCCGGACTGCCTACGACAGGCTACTCCTGGCGACCGGAGCCGAACCGGTTCGCCTGACCATACAAGGCGCCGACCAGCCACATGTTCACACGCTGCGCTCGTTCGCAGACTGCAAGGCGATCATCGAGCGAGCCACGACTGCGCGCCGCGCCGTCGTGCTTGGCGCCAGTTTCATTGGCCTGGAGGTTGCCGCGGCGCTGCGGTCGCGCTCGATCGAAGTTCATGTCGTGGCGCCGGAAAAACGGCCCATGGAACGGATCATGGGTCCGCAAATGGCCGACTTCATCCGCGCCCTGCATGAGGAGAATGGTGTCGTATTCCATCTCGAGGACACTGCGAGCAGCATCGACGCCAGCGAGGTGAAACTCAACGGTGGCGATATTTTGGCGGCGGATCTCGTCGTCGCCGGCATCGGCGTGCGACCGCGGACAGGGCTTGCCGAAACGGCGGGGCTCACCCTTGACCGCGGTGTCGTCGTAAACGCCTTTTTGGAGACGAGCGCACCAGGCATCTTCGCGGCCGGCGACATTGCGCGGTGGCCGGATCCTCACAGTGGCGCGAACATTCGGGTCGAGCATTGGGTGGTTGCCGAGCGGCAGGGGCAAAGCGCGGCCCTCAACATGCTCGGCCATCGCCAGAAGTTCCTCGCCGTGCCGTTCTTCTGGAGCCAGCACTACGATGTTCCCATCAACTATGTCGGCCATGCCGTGCAATGGGACGAGATCGCGATCGATGGCGACATCGTTGCCAGGGATTGCCTGCTCCGCTTCAAGCGCGAAGGGCGCACGCTGGCTGTCGCTTCGATCTTCCGCGACATCGAAAGTCTGGGGGCCGAGGTGGAAATGGAGCGCCAGACGACCTAGCCCGGATATCTCGAGCGAAGCGCACGCTGTGCGGCCAGTTCAGTCCCGGCGCGCAAGGATCCAGTCGGTCGCCGCCGCGAGATCGGCGATGGTTGCGGTCGGGCGCGGATCAAACCGTTTCTCGTCGCCGTGCCGGTATTTGCCGGTCCTCACCAGCAATGCGCCCGACAGTCCGGCGCTTAGCGCGCCAGCTATGTCGGCCTCGGCGTCGTCGCCGACCATGATCGCCTGGTCCGGCGGACAGTCCATGCTTGCCAGCGCCGACAGAAAGAATTCCGACGACGGCTTGCCGAGAACGGTTGCGCGTTTCAGCGAGGCAAATTCCAATGCCGCGACGAATGGCCCGGCATCGAGGCTGAGCTCGCCGTCGGCATCCCGAAACGTCCGGTTGGTGGCAAGGGCCAGCAATTCGGCCCCGGCGCTCAGCTCGCGGAACGCGTCATTCAACGCCGCATAGGTGAAGGCGTCTCCGGCATCGCCGACGATGACGGCGCGCTTGTCGCGATCTGGCAGTTCGCAAAAGTCCGGCGCAAGGCCGGGGTGAATCAGCAAATATGGCGCTCGGCCATTGCGAAGCAGCCAATCGCGTGCAGCGTGCGCCGGGGTGAAAACATCTGCCCCGGTAACGGTGAGTCCCATCGCCTGCAGACGTTCGAGAACGCTCTGTTTCGACGAGCGCGTGGTATTGCTTATGAAGCGTATGGCCAAGCCGGCCTGGCGCAAACGCGTGACGGCGTCGATCCCGCCTGGTATGGCGGTGTCGCCATCATAGATGACGCCTGCGAGGTCCAGCAATACACCTCTTGTCATCGGTCCAGCATGACCACGAGTCTGTCAGGCGTCAAATCCGGAACAGGCCATGGTTGTTCCCCTTGGATCAGGGGGCAGGCACATGCGATAGCCGAGGTCACTGCCACCATTCGGGAAAGGTCATGCGTGCGGCCTCGGCCAGCGTCGCGATCGCCTCGTCGGGGACCGAGCTGTAAGGCCAGAGCAGTCGCGGGCCAAGCGGCGCCCAGCCGCCGGCCGCCGCCATCGCTTTGTCGAGCGCCGCATCGCTGACGTCATAGCGAGCGCGAAAGGGCAGTACGTGGGTGGCGAGAAAGGCCTGGATGCGCGTCTCGACCTCGGCAGCGGCCGCCACGTCGGTGCCGATCGTCTGCCACCACATTACCGCGCCCTTGGGGCTAAGACAGGCGACGTTGGAGTAGCTGCCATGCGCTCCCTGGGCAAATCCCGTCGCCAGCGTATGGCCGGGCACGAAGACCGAAAATCCCGGCAGTTCGCGGCGCATGTCGGCGTACCAACCGGCGTCGCCGCCCGGCAATTTGGCGCCGACCAGCGACGGCACCGCTGCACGCAGCCTGGCGATGCCTTCGAGCGTCAGGCGGCGCTTGGCATGCGGTGGATTGTAGAGCACCAGCGGCATGTCGGGCGCGGTCTCGCACAGGCCGCCGACGAAGCGCATGACCTCGCCGTCGCTGGGCGGCCACCAGTCGGGCAAGGTGAATTGCACCGCGGCCGGACGAAGCGCCGACACCCGCATCAGCCGCTCGCGTGCGACGCGCGGATTGGACTGGCTGATGCCGATCTGGAAGGGCAGGCGCGCGCGGCCGGCAATCGCGGCCACCAGGGCGCAAAGCCGGTCGAACTCGGGCTCGGTCTGGCAGTGGAATTCGCAGGCCGTGCCGTTGGAATAGATGCCGTCGACGCCTGATGCGCAGAGCCGGGCGATCGTTTCCTCCGTCGCTTCCCAGTCGATTGCCCCGCGATCGTCGATGGCCAGCATCACCGCGCCCCAGACGCCGCGCGGCGCGTCTGCGGGCAAGTGGCTCGGGTGATCGTCGAGCTCAGGGCGCATCGGCGATCTCGTGCTCGCGGCGCGTTTCGTTCGACGCAAAGGCGGCCTCGATAATGGCGATGATCTTGCGGCCATAAGCGCCGTCGACCGGCACCGGCTTGTCGTCGGCAATGGCATCGCGCATCGCGCTCCATTCGCGCACCAGCGCGGCATGCATCCAGTTCGGCTCGAACGAGCCGGGCAGGTCGGTCCAGGCCGTGTCGCGGCCAAGCATCGTGCCGCGGTCCATGTCGATGCGCAGCGTTGCCTGCTCGCAGACCAGGTCCATGACGTAGCCGGCCGCGCCATTGCGATAGCCGACGCTCTGCACCTGGCCGAGCCCGCCGCCGGCGAAGCGCAGTCCGAGCAGGGCGGTGTCGTCGGCTTCCTGGTCATGGGACATGGCGCCAAGCATGGCGCTCACCGACACGACGTCGTCATCCATGAGCCAGACGAGGCGGTCGAGCGCATGGATGCCGGCCGTCAACAGCATGCCGCCGCCGGTGGCCTTGCGCAGATGCCAGTCGCGGCGATTGTGCTCCATCCACAGCTTGATGATCCAGCTCGAGCCGACGAGCGGCCGGCCGAGCGTTCCTTGCTCAAGCATTTGCCTGGCCGCCATGCAAGGCAGCGCGAAATGCATGAGATGGGCGACCATCAGCTTGACGCCAGCGGCGGCCACGGCGGCGTTGATCGCATCGCAGGCCGCCGCCGTCGGCGCCATCGGTTTTTCGAGCATGATATGCTTGCCGGCGTTCGCCGCGCCGATCGCCATTTCGGCATGGAGATGGTGAGGACTGGCGATGAGGACTGCCTCGACTTCCTTGTCGTCCAGCAGCTTGCGCCAGTCGGTGTAGCCGCGACCACCATGTTCGCTGGTGAAGGCGGCCAGGGCATCGTTGTTCCCGCGGCACGATGCGACGAGATGCAGGCCCTGTAACTGCTTGATTGCCCTTGCATGGGCGGCGCCGAAATCGCCCGCTCCGATAATACCTATTCCAATCATCGTCCTGCCTTTTCATACGCGGCGTCGATCAGCGACATCGCCGCAACATAGTCATCGATCGAAGTCGCCGGCGGCGCTTTTCGAGCCAGCCGGTCGAGCGTGTCGCTCGTGCACAGGCGGTAGCGCGTCGCCGGCAATTCGATCGGCAATTCGATGATAGCGCCATCGTCGAGCGTCGCACAGAAGGCGCGCTCGCCATAGTCGATGAGGGTCGCATTCTCACTGACGATACGCCATTCGAAATCGCCGCCGGGGCGCATCGAAGCAAAAGTGTATCCGGCCTCGACGACGAACAACGCTCCGGCAGCGTCTTGCAGCACAAGCAGCGCATGGTCCTCGACCGGGGCGCGGTGAATGCGGTTCTCGATCGAAACGGTTTTTAGCCTGAGCGCGCCGGTTGCCAGGCCGAGCGCGGCATTGACGCCGTGTATGCCGAGGTTCCTCAGCGCGCCGCCGCCGCCGATCGCCGGATCCGCCACCCAGGCGACGCCGTCGGCCGCATAGCGCTGCGGCGGGCCATTGACCAGCCGGAACTGGCAATGCGCAATCGCACCGGCGCGGCCTTGGCTGCGCAGCCGTTCAAAGGCAGTGGCGGCCGGCCCAAAGCGGTTGGGCAGGGGAACGCTGACAAAGGCCTGGTGCTGCCTCGCCAACTCGCTGAGCGCGGCCAACGCTGCGGTGCTGCTGGCCGCCGGCTTTTCCAGGATCAGCGGTATGCCGGCTTCGATCACGGCACGGGCCCGCGCCGGCACCGTCGAAGGGTGTCCCATCAGCAGGATCGCGTCCGGCGGGCCGGAGAGGATTTTCGCAAAATCGGCGATGAACGGCAAATGATGGCGCGTCGCGAAGGCGCGCGCATGCTGCGCGTCCTCATCCCAAATGCCGGCAATCTCGGCGCCGCAAAAACATGCAGCGTCGAGATGCATTTCGGCGTGCCAATGGCTTGAGCCGGCCAGGACGATCTTCATTCAGCGTGTAATCCTCTTGCTTGCAGGATATCCTACAAGTCGCTATGCTACAAGCATCGACCGCTACGCGACGCGCCATCGGCCGCAATTGCAGCGGCGCTGGGAGAAAAATGCCGGAACCCAAGTTGAGCTCGGAACCCAAGTTGAACCCGGACCAAAAATCGATCGAACCGCTGGCCCGACCGCCGCTGCTTCACGTCAGCGTGCAGGAGAGCCTGAGGAAATATATCCAGAGCAACCAGCTCAAGGCGGGCGACCCCTTGCCTCCGGAGACCTTCCTGGCGCAGCGACTCGGCGTCGGCCGCAACTCGGTGCGCGAAGCGATCAAGGCACTGGAGTCGATCGGCATTCTGGAGACGCGTCGCGGCATTGGCGTGTTCGTCAAGGAATTCTCGTTCAAGCCGTTGCTGGATAATCTGGCATACGGCCTGCAGGATTCGCTACGCGACGTCGAGGAACTGCGCGAGATCCGCCGTGTCCTTGAAACCGGCCTGATCGCAAAAACCATCGAGATGATCAGCGCCGAAGACATCGCCGCGCTGCGCCAGCTGACCGAAAGCATGCGGCGGCGCGCCGAGCGCCAGGAGAGCTTTGCCGAAGAGGACCAGCAATTCCACCAGTTGCTGTTCCGCTGCCAGAACAATCACATGTTGAGCGCGCTGATCGACATCTTCTGGGTGGCGTTCAACAAGGCCTCGAATTTCACCAGCCTCGACAATCCGACGCCGCTGGCGACCTGGCGCGACCATCACGAGATCGTCGAGGCGGTCGCCGCCAAGGACGTCGACCGGGCGCGCGAGCGCCTCGACGACCACTACAGGGGTATTCAGCAAGTGATCGCCAAAAACCGGATTACCTGACCCAACGCCGAACTACCTGACAATGCCAAGGGAGGAAACCATGCGCGTCAGAACTATAGCTCGTCATCTGGCCATTACCGGGCTGCTGCTCGGCGGCATTAGCCTTGCCACCAGCGTCCAGGCACAGGGCGCCAAGACCATCACCGGAGGCTTCGATGTCGGCCCCGGCGGCTTTCCCAAGAACTTCAATCCGCTGGCTGCGACCGGCGGCTTTACCTGGCTCAGCACCTATTTTGAACCGCTGGTCATCTACAACGCCGAACTGACCGAACTCGAAGGCGATCTGGCCAAGGACCACAAGGTCAGCGACGACAAGCTGACCTACACGTTCAACCTTGCCCAGGAGAGCTGGCACGACGGCAAGCCGTTCACGTCCAAGGACGTCAAGTTCACGCTTGAGCTCGCCAGGAACAAGGCGTCCGGCAGCCTGTTTGCCGCGCGCCTCGGCGACATCGCGTCGGTCGACGCGCCGGACGATCGCACCGTGGTCGTCAAATTGTCGAAGCCCAACGGCTCCTTCCTGTCGATTCTCTCGCAGGTGATGATCCTGCCGGAGCATGCCCTGGCCGCGATGCCGCCGGAAACGCTGGCCACGAGCACATGGTGGTCCACGACGCCGGTCGGCACCGGCCCCTTCAAGTTCAAGCGCTATGTCAGCGATCAATATGTCGAACTGGCCGCGGATGACGACTATCGCGGCGGCAAGCCGAAGGTCGACGTGCTCATCAACAGGTATTTCGAGAGCCCGGCGGCGGCCGTTGCGGCGCTGCGCGCCGGCGAAATCCAGTTCACCTATGTCGAGCCCGACGACGCGGTAACCTTCAAGAGCGACAGCAATTTCAAGGTGATCGAGGGCGCCTCCTATGTGGTCAACTACATCGGCCTCAACCAGAAGGTCGAGTTGTTTAAGGATGTTCGCGTGCGCCAGGCGATCATGTACGCGATCGATCGCAATGCCATCATCGAGAGCCTCTATGGCGGCGCGGCCAAACCGGCCAATTGCGGCTACGTCGCGCCGCACCTGCTTCCTGAAGGTCTCGAAGCCTATGCCTATGATCCGGCCAAGGCCAAGGCTCTGCTTGCCGAGGCGGGCTGGGACAAGATCAACGGCGACAAGCCGATCACCTTGCTGACCTATTACGGCTCGCCGCAAGCCGCCAACGTGATGGCTGCCATCCAGTCGATGCTGGCCGAGGTCGGGATCAATGTGGTGCCGCGCGTCGTCGATACGCCTACTTATAACGGCATCGTCTACGAGGAAGGCACGCCGGACTGGAACGCGTTTGCGATGGTCTATGCCGGCCTGCAGAACGGTCCCAATCCGGCCGGCATCAGCCCGGGTCTCAACAAGTCCCAGATTCCGCCGGCAGGCTTCAACACCATGCGCATCGAGTTCGATGATCTCAGCGCCGCATTGGACGCTGCGTTCGCCCAGACCGATCCGGCCAAGATCGACCAATCCTGGCAGCAAGTCTGCAAGGTGATGAACAAGGATCTGCCCTGGGCGACATTATGGGTGGCCAACCGCTATGGCGTAGCCTCCAACAAGCTGCGTGACTTTGTCTGGACGCCGGCGCCGGGCGGCGGTCCTTATGCGGCTCACCCGGAACGCTGGGACATCCAGTAGAACGCTGGCGGGCCATTCCGACCCACCAATGATACGGGCCGGCACGATGCCGGCTCCGCTCACCATCGCCACGGACAGCCAATGCTGAGTTTCATTGCCCGCCGCAGCGCTACAGGACTGTTGATGCTGGTCGCCCTGAGCGTCCTCATCTTCATCCTGCTGCGGCTGGCGCCCGGCGATCCGATCGATGCCTATATCAATCCGTCCAGCCCGATGTCGGCTTCCGACCTCGAAGTCCTGCGCGACCGGCTTGGGCTCGACCAGCCGCTTCCCGTGCAATACCTCGCCTGGCTTCGCGCTGCGCTCGGCGGCGACTTCGGCTATTCGATCCAGCGCAGCGGCGTTGGCGTGCTGCCGCTGGTCATGGAGCGCATCGGCCCGACCGCGCTGTTGATGGGCACCGGCCTGGCCATCGCCATCGTGCTCGGCATTTCCGCCGGCATCTTCAGCGCCGTCCGCCGTAACACGCTGCCCGACATCGCGCTGTCGGTGGTTTCCTTCGTCGGCATCTCCAGCCCGGCGTTTCTGACGGCACTTCTGGGATTGTACTTTTTCTCGGTGCTGCTGCGCTGGGCGCCATCAGGCGGCATGCAGACCGCCGGCGCCCCTTTTTCCGTAGCGGACGTGCTCGCGCACCTGGTCCTGCCCGCCTGCCTGCTGTCCATCGGACACGCCGCGCTGATCATGCGCTACATGCGCGCGTCGCTGCTGGAAGTACTCAACCAGGACTATGTGCGGACCGCACGTGCCAAGGGCGTGCGCGAATTCTGGGTGATCATCAAGCATGCAACCCGCAATGCGCTTTTACCGGTCATCACCCTGATCGGGTCGACGGTCGGCATAGCGATCGGCGGCGCCATCTTCCTCGAAAGCGTGTTCAACTGGCCGGGCATGGGCCTGCTGCTGGTTAACGCCGTCGGCACAAGGGACTACCCGGTGATCATGGGCGCCACTCTGGTAATCGGCATCTGCGTCATTCTGGTCAATCTCCTGACCGATATCGTCTATGCCGTCGTCGACCCGCGCATCCAGGTGTCGTGATGACGATCACCGCACCAGCTCCGACAATCGACCCGACAGCCGGGCCGCAAACCAAGGGACCGCTTCGCCGCGCGCTCGGCCGGTTCTTTGAAAATCGTGCGGCGCGCGCCGGTCTGCTTATCGTCGTCCCCATTCTGCTGGCGGTCTCGACCTATTCCCTGTGGTGGCCGTTCAGCCCCAACGCCATCGATCTCAGGGCGATCAACAAGGGGCCGTCCGCCATTCATTGGCTCGGCAGCGACGGCGTCGGCCGCGACGTCATGGCCCGGCTGCTGCAGGGCGGACGGATCTCGCTGCTGGTCGCCGTCTGCTCGGTCGCCATCTCGATCGTCATCGGCTTCCTGGTCGGCGCTGTCGCCAGCTTCGGCGGGCGCCTTGTCGACGGCACGGTGATGCGCTTCGTCGACCTCGCAATGACGCTGCCGCCGGTGATCTTCCTGCTCGTGCTCGCTTCGATCGCCGGCACCGGCATCGCGCCGACCATCCTGGTGATCTCACTGCTCTCCTGGCCGGTGCTGTCGCGCATGGTGCGCGCCCGGCTGCTCGAGCTGCGCGAGCGCGACTTCGTCGTCGCCGCCCGTGGCATGGGGGCAGGGCTGCCGCATCTCCTGTTCCGCCACGGCCTGCCGAACTGCATCGACATTCTTGTCGTCTACGCCACGCTGCAGATCGCCAATGCCATTCTGCTCGAAGCCGGCCTTTCCTTCCTCGGCCTCGGCATCGCACCGCCCGAAGCCAGTTGGGGCAACATGCTCAATCTCGCCCGCTCCACCGTGGTGCTCGAGCAATACCCCTGGCAATGGATGTTTCCCGGCGCCGTACTCGTGCTCACCGTGCTGGCCATCAACTTCATCGGCGATGGCCTGCGCGATGCATTCGACCCTCGTTCCGATCTCAACTGACCTGAAGGTTTTTGAAAAAATGCCCCTGTTCACCGGTGTCGTGCCACCCGTCGTCACCCCACTCCATTCCGATCTCAGTGTCGATTTTGCGTCGTTCACGCGGACCATCGAAAACCTGCTCGACGGCGGCGTTCACGGCCTGTTCGTGCTCGGCTCGACCAGCGAGGTGGTCTTCCATGACGAGGCCGGCCGCCGGGCCATCATCGAGCACGCGGTCAAGGTCAACAATGGCCGCGTTCCGATCTTCGCCGGGGTCATCGACCCGACAACCGATCGCGTCATCAACCACGCCCTGACAGCCAGATCGGCCGGCGCTGACGCCGTCGTGGTCACCGCGCCGTTCTATGCCCGCACCAGCCAGCCCGAGATCGGCGATCACTTCCGCTACATCAAGGACGCAGTCGACATCCCGATCATCGCCTACGACATCCCGGTCTGCGTCCATGTCAAGCTGGAGCGCCAGACCACCGTCGGCCTTGCCAGCGAGGGCGTTATCGCCGGCATCAAGGATTCCAGCGGTGACGACGGCAATCTGCGTTATGTGCTCAAGGACATGGCCAACGACCCGAATTTTTTCGGCATGACCGGGTCCGAGATCCTGGTCGACAGCGTGCTTGCGATGGGCGCGCATGGGGTCGTGCCGGGCCTCGCCAATGTCGACCCGCACGGCTACGTCAGGCTGTGGAACCTGATGCAGGCGGGTCAGCACGCCGAGGCCCGCCTGGAGCAGGAGCGGCTGTTGAAGCTGTTCGAGATCGTCTGGATCTCGCTCGGCAGGACGAGCGCCGGCTCGGCCGGGGTCGGTGCCTTCAAGACCGCGATGAGGAGCCTCGGCATCATCGCCTCCAACACCATGGCGCGGCCGCAACGCAGCCTGAACGACGAGGAAGCCGCAAAGGTCGACATCATCCTTCGCGACGTCGGCTTGCTGCGCTGACCGTGGACGCTCCGATCCTCTCGATTTCCGGTCTGCGAGCGGTGTTCCGTATCGCCGGACGCGACATCGCCGCCGTGCAGGACGTCGACCTGGTGATAGGTTCGGGCGAGACGGTTGCGCTGGTCGGCGAGTCGGGATCGGGTAAGTCGGTCACCAGCCTGTCGATCATCGGCCTGCTGCCGAAGAAGGTCGGACGCATTGCCGTGGGCTCGATCGCGCTGCGGCGCAGGGACGGCACGGTCACCGAACTGACCGGCCTCGATCCCGAGTCGCTGCGCAAGGTGCGCGGCAACGACATCGGCATGGTGTTCCAGGAGCCGATGACCAGCCTCAATCCGGTCTACAGCATCGGCGAACAGATCGCCGAGCCGATCCGCATCCATCTCGGCAGATCGCACCGTGATGCGGCCACTGATGCCGTGCGGCTGCTGGCTCAGGTCGGAATTCCCGACCCTGATCGGCGGGCGCGGCAATACCCGCATGAGCTGTCGGGAGGGATGCGCCAGCGCGCCACCATCGCCATGGCCTTGTCGTGCGATCCGACTTTGTTGATCGCCGACGAGCCGACCACCGCCCTCGACGTCACTATCCAGGCCCAGATTCTCGACCTGCTGGCCGCGCTGCAGGCGCAACGCGGCATGGGCATTCTATTCGTCACGCACAATCTCGGCGTCGTTGCCGAGATCGCCGACCGGGTCGCGGTGATGTATGCCGGGCGCATCGTGGAATCGGGTCCGGTGAGCGAGGTGTTCAACCGTCCGCGTCATCCCTACACCGCCGGGCTGATGCGTTCGGTGCCGCGGCTTGGCCAAGCCACCACGCTCAAGGCAGCAGGAACGCCGCTGCCGACCATCGCCGGCAATGTTCCATCGCTTGCCTTGCTGCCCAAGGGCTGCTCTTTCGCGCCGCGTTGCGCCCTGGCTGTCGATGCCTGCCGCACTGCTGTACCGCCATTGTTCGCGGCGACGTCGACCCAGCAAAGCCGCTGTTTGCGCTGGGAGGATCTCTGACAGTGGACGCTCCCTTCCTTTCAGTCAGGAACCTGACCAAGCATTTTGCGCCGACGGCGTTCTCGCGCGGTCCTGTCGTTAGGGCGCTGGACGATATTTCCTTCGACATCGCGCGCGGCCAAGTGGTCGGCCTCGTCGGCGAATCCGGGTCGGGCAAGACCACGATCGGCCGCTCGGTGCTGCGTCTCATCGAGCCGACGTCCGGCGAAATAAGGTTTGCCAGCGTCGATATCACCAAGCTGAGCGCCGGGCGGCTGGCCCGCCAGCGCCGCAAGATGCAGTATATTTTCCAGGATCCGTTCGCCAGCCTGTCGCCGCGCATGACCATCGGTCAGATCCTGACTGAAGGCCTGGATATTCAGGGCATCGGCAGCAGGCGCGAGCGGCGGGCGAAGGCTGAGAAGGCGCTTGCCGCTGTCGAGTTGCCAGTCGACGCCTATGATCGCTACGCCCACGAATTTTCGGGCGGGCAGCGCCAGCGCATCGGTATCGCCCGGGCGCTTACGCTCGAACCCGAATTCATCGTCGCCGACGAGCCGGTCTCTGCCCTCGATGTCTCCATTCAGGCGCAGATTATCAATCTTTTGCGCGACCTGCAGGTCCGGCTCGGCCTGACCATGCTGTTCATTTCGCATGACCTGGCCGTCGTCGAATATATCTGCGACACGGTGATCGTTCTCTACCTCGGCCGCATCATGGAAGTCGCGCCTGCTGCCGCGCTCTATGCCCGGCCGCAGCATCCCTATACGCGCGCGCTGCTCTCGGCCATTCCGTCGCTCGACCCGCTGGCCAGGCAAGGCCGGCAGGTGCTGAAGGGCGACATTCCAAGCCCGGCAAATCCGCCGACCGGGTGTGTTTTCCGAACCCGCTGCCCGGTTGCCCTCGACGCTTGCGCCGGCATCGTCCCGCCATTACGGGCAACAACGTCCGATGGCCATTTGAAGGCCTGCATTCGCGACGACATCGCTTGAGACAAGACCCGACAAGGCGATTTACTTCGCGTGCTGTCTGAGAGACTCTCCGAAGGAAGGCCAAGAACCGGCCGCCAGCTTGCTGCCCAGAAAAGCCCCCGCCAAGCTCAACCGCCTCAATCCCGAGAGATCGATTTCCGAAGCTTCTCGAAAACCAACAGCTTGCTTTTGCGCACGCCGTCTTCAAGCAGGCTTCCGTTTGCCAGGTGCGCGGCGATGGCGCTGGCCAGCGCGCAACCCGTCCCGCGCATCGATCCGCCAAGACGCGGCGCATCGAAGCGGATGGGCTCTTGATCGGCGCGCAGCAGGATGTCCGTCGATCGACACCCCGCGGCGTGGCCGCCCTTGATCAGCAGGGCCTGCAATCCGGCGGTGAGCAATTTCTGACCTTGTTGCAATGCGCCGTCCTCGTCGATGGCCAGGTCTGAGCCGGCAAGGACAGCCAGTTCGATGAGGTTGGGTGTGACGAGACGGCAAAGCGGGATGAGTTCATGCTTCAGGACGCCGATAGCGCCTGTGTCCAGAAGCGGCCAACCCGAAGAAGAGACCAGCACCGGGTCGATGACTGCCGGTATCTGTGGGTTTTGGCGCAGCACATCCGCGACGGCGACGATGGTTTGCTCCGTCGCGAGCATGCCGATTTTGATCGCCCCGACCGCATTGGCTTGCAGCGCGGCACGCATCTGATCGGCCACCAGACCGGGTTGCAAATTGTGGATTTGCGTGACGGCTTCATGCGTCTGCACCGTCACGGTGGTAATGGCAAGGCAGGTGCGCAAGTCGAGGGCGGAGATCGTCTCAATGTCGCGGACTATGCCGGCGCCGCCGCTGGAGTCCGAGCCGCCGACGACAAGCACATGCGGTTCGCGCCTCAACGCCATCGGCTCGTCTTTTCGATCCACTGGCGCGTTCGCGCTTCCGGATTGGCATCCAATGTGATGTCGGTCACTACCGCGGCGCTGTCCGCACCGGCACCGAAGACGCCCTCGATCCGGTCGGGATTGAGGCCGCCAATCGCGACCAGAGGTGTCGGCGCGATCCGGCGCTTCCATTCGCCAAGCCGTTCGAGCCCCTGCGGCGCCCATTTCATCTGTTTCAGGATGGTCGGATAGACTGGGCCGAGCGCGATATAGTTCGGTCTGGCGGCAAGGGCTGTTTCGAGTTCGAGATGGTCGTGCGTGCTGAGGCCGAGACGGAGACCCGCAGCCCTTATCCGGGTAAGGTCCGCCGCTTGCAGATCTTCCTGTCCGAGATGAATGAAATCGCAGTCCTCCTCGATCGCCAGCCGCCAGAAGTCATTGATGATGAGCTGGCATTTGTAACGGGCGCACAAGGCCTTCGCCTTGCGGATCTCGGCGCGCAACGCAGCCTCGTCGAGGTTCTTGACGCGAAGCTGCACCAGCCTGACGCCGAGCGGCGCCAGCCTTTCAATCCAGGCGGCGCTGTCGACGATCAGATAAAAAGGATCGAGTTTCATTGAAAGACTGCCCGGCCAATTGTCGGGGTCGATGGGACGGCGAGGTCGCGCGGCTCGAGCAGGCCCGAGCGATACGCCTCACGGCCGGCATCGACCGCCTTGCCGAACGCGCGCGCCATGCCGATCGGATCGGCGGCCTTGGCCACTGCCGTGTTGAGGAGCACCGCGTCGAAGCCGAGTTCCATCACGAGAGCCGCGTGAGATGGGCGGCCGAGGCCCGCATCCACGATCAGCGGGACATCCGGGAAATGGCCGCGCATCGAGCGGAGCGCGGTGATATTTACCGGTCCAAGCGCAGAACCGATCGGCGCGCACCAGGGCATGAGCACCCTGCATCCGGCTTCCAGCAATCGCTCGGCGACGACGAGATCGTCCGTCGTGTAAGGAAATACAGCAAAGCCGTCGTCGCACAAGATTCGCGCGGCCTCGACCAAGCCGAAGACGTCAGGCTGCAGCGTGTCATGATTGCCGATCACCTCGAGCTTGATCCAGTTCGTGCCGAAGACCTCGCGCGCCATATTTGCGGTCGTGACGGCTTCCTTGACGGAGTGACAACCGGCGGTGTTGGGTAGGACATGCAGCCGCAGCGATTGGATAAGTGACCAGAATTTCTCGCCACCCTTGCCGCCGGCCATTTCGCGGCGCAATGAGACGGTCACCGCGGACGCGCAGGATGCCTTGACCGCATCGGCAAGAATGGCGGGCGAGGGGTACTGTGCGGTGCCGAGAAGCAGGCGCGACGGAAGCTTGGTTCCGTAAAGCTCGATCACGTTGCTAACCTCCTTGCATGGGTGAGAGGATTTCGATCCGGTCGCCGTCCTTCAGCTGGAACAGCGCCCGCTCAGTCGCGTGCACAACCTCGCTGTTCACTGCCGTTGCAAGCCAGTTGCCTTCGTAGTCGAGCGCCGCGAGAAGCTCCGCCAGGGTGGCGGCGGTGATCTCATGCGCTTCGCCGTTGACCGTCAGTTTCATCAGCAAGTTCCACCGGTTTGTCAGCATCGAAAACAAGGTCGGCCGCCCGACGCGCCATGGCGGGGGCCAGAAGGAAACCATGGCGGTAGAGCCCGTTGATCGCGACGGTCCTGCCATGCGCTTCGACGCGCGGCAGGTTGTCGGAAAACGCCGGGCGAATGCCGACGCCCGTCTCAACGATCGCGGCCTCGCCGAAGGCGGGATGAACCGAATAGGCGGCGTTCAGGAGTTCCATTATCGCCCGCACCGTGACCGGCTCCGTGGACAGACTCTCGACCATCGTTGCACCCGCCATGAAATGGTGGTCGGCGCGCGGCGCCAGATAGAGCGGCAAACGCGGGTGCAGCAGCCTGACCGGGCGCGACAGCGAGATGTCCGGTGTACGCAGGATCAGCATCTCGCCGCGAACGCCGCGAAGCCTTTCATCGCTGGACGCCATTCCTATGCAGTCGATCTCGCGGTCGAATCCCGTCATGTGCAGGGCGTCCATTCCGAAGCGGAACTCGACGCCGCTTCCGGCGAGTTTTTCATGCAGCGCCGCCATTGCACGGCGTGGGTCGAGATGGGCTTCGCCCGGGAAGAACAGCCCGCGACGGAAGCGGCCGGCGAGATCGGGTTCCAGGAGCGCGATTTCGTCTTCGTCGATCCGCCGATGACCCGACGTGCGGCTTGCAAACCGGTCGAGTTCGCCCGCATCCCGCGGCGTTGCCAGAACGAGCGTTCCGGCCCGCGTGACATGACCCGGCAGGACCGCATCCCACCAGTCGGCGGCATCGCGTCCGAGATCCAGCACCGGCTGCTCGGCGCTTTCGCGCTCGCACCAGGGCGCCAGCATGCCGCCGGCCATCCATGATGCGTTGCCGCCAAGGCCATGCCGGGTCTCGGCAATGGTTACCGCAGCACCGCGGGCGGCGAGTTCGAAGGCGGCGGTGAGGCCGGCGACGCCAGCCCCTTTGACCAGCAGCCTCATGACGGCTCCGGCATCTTCGGCATGGGCGGTTCGCCGTCCACCGGCATGTAAAGATTGCCGCCCTCGCGGTACTTCGCCGCCATCGCCGCCATGCCCTCTTTCTGTGCCTCGGCCCGAATGTCGTGGGAGATGCGCATCGAGCAGAATTTCGGCCCGCACATCGAGCAGAAATGCGCCAGCTTGTGCGCCTCCTTCGGCAAGGTCTCGTCGTGGAAGGAGCGCGCGGTTTCGGGGTCGAGCGACAGGTTGAACTGGTCTTCCCAACGAAACTCGAACCGCGCCCTCGACAGCGCATCGTCGCGGAGCTTCGCTGTCGGATGACCCTTGGCGAGGTCGGCGGCGTGCGCGGCTATCTTGTAGGTGATGACGCCCGTCTTGACGTCGTTGCGGTCGGGGAGACCGAGATGCTCCTTGGGCGTGACATAGCAGAGCATCGCCGTGCCGTACCAGCCGATCATCGCAGCGCCGATGCCTGAGGTGATGTGGTCGTAGCCGGGTGCGATGTCGGTGGTCAGCGGCCCAAGCGTGTAGAAGGGCGCCTCGCCGCAGACTTCGAGCTGCCTGTCCATGTTCTCCTTGATCTTGTGCATCGGAACGTGGCCTGGCCCCTCGATCATGACCTGGCAATCCTTGGCCCAGGCGATCTTTGTCAACTCGCCGAGCGTTTCCAGTTCGGCGAACTGCGCCGCGTCGTTGGCGTCGGCGATCGAGCCGGGACGAAGGCCGTCGCCGAGCGAGAACGACACGTCGTAAGCGCGGCAGATGCCGCAGATTTCCTCGAAATGCTCGTAGAGGAAGCTTTCGTGGTGATGATGCAGGCACCATTTCGCCATGATGGAACCGCCGCGCGACACGATGCCGGTGACCCGGTCGACCGTCAGCGGGATGTAGTGCAGCCGCACACCGGCATGGATGGTGAAATAGTCGACGCCCTGTTCGGCCTGTTCGATCAGCGTATCGCGGTAGATTTCCCAGGTCAGGTCCTCGGCGATCCCTCCGACCTTCTCAAGCGCCTGGTAGAGCGGCACGGTTCCGATCGGCACAGGCGAATTGCGGACGATCCATTCGCGGATGTTGTGGATGTTGCGACCGGTCGACAGGTCCATGACGGTGTCGGCTCCCCAGCGGATCGCCCAGACCATTTTTTCGACCTCTTCGGCCATCGACGAGGTGACGGCTGAATTGCCGATATTGGCATTGATCTTGACCAGGAAATTGCGGCCGATGATCATCGGCTCGCTCTCCGGGTGGTTGATGTTGGCGGGAATGATAGCCCGTCCGCGCGCTATCTCGTCGCGCACGAATTCCGGCGTGACGAAGTCCGGGATTGCCGCGCCGAAAGAGTTGCCGTCGCGCTGCATCCCGCCGCGTAAGCTCTCGCGGCCGAGATTCTCGCGAATGGCGACGAACTCCATTTCGGGGGTGATGATCCCGGCGCGCGCATAGGCAAGCTGCGTCACCGCTTGGCCCGTTTTTGCCTTTAGCGGCCGGTGGCGCACGGGAAATTCCGGCGTCAGGCGCTCACCTGACGCAAAGCCGTTGTCCTCCGGCCTGACACTGCGGGCATCGTGGAATTCGACGTCGCCGCGCACCGTCACCCATTCATTGCGAAACCTGGCGAGGCCCTTTTCGATGCTGGTTTCGACAGTCGGGTCCGTATAGGGGCCGGACGGATCGTAAACGGTGACAGGCGGTTCGCCTGCCGTCGGATGGACGGCGATTTCCCGCATCGGCACCCTGATCTGCGGGTGAATCAGGCCGGGTTTGTGGATTTTCCTTGAGGCGGGCAGCGGTCCCGTCGACACGGCGGGGGAAATGGCATTCATTTTGAGGCTCCTTTGCTCATGCATTGGAGACCCAGTTCTGTGCCGGAAGGATGAAAAGACGCTTCTGCCTGCCTGCTTACAGGTTTTCGGGCATGGACTCCGCAAAGCGCTTGCACCGTCCCTACGCCAGTATGAACTGGATCAGGTTCAACGGGTCACTGCGCCGCGAAAGCCAGCAGTATCTCAGCCCCTTGCCGGGACCCCCCTGGTGAATGGGTCAAATTGAGCGGGCGATCGCCATTTTGTCAAGCGCATTCGGCCCATCAATCGGCAACGCTTGCTGGGCGCGCGCGGACGAACTATTGAGCCTGCGTTAGCCATTTGGGCTGCGGCACGGCCTGCAGCAGGCTTTGCGTATAGTCGTGGCGAGGCGCCCCGAACAGCGCCGCGGTTTGGCCTTCCTCGACAATCCTTCCGTCTTTCATGACCATGATCCGGTCGGCGAAATGGCGCACGATCGGCAGGTCGTGGGTGATGAAGATATAGGAGAGGCCGAGCCTCGTCCTGAGGTCGGCCAGAAGGTCGATCACCTGCGCCTGGATAGAGACGTCGAGCGCCGAAACCGCCTCGTCGCAGACGATCAGTTCCGGCTCGCTGGCAAGCGCGCGCGCAATGGCGATGCGCTGCCGCTGGCCGCCGGAAAACTGATGCGGGTAGCGCTCGGCGTGCTCCGGCAGCAGCCCCACCAGTTCCAGGAGCTCTGCCACGCGAGCCTTCCACCTGTCCTTCGGCAGGATATCGCGGTGGATCACCCAGGGCTCGGAAATGATCGAATAAACGCGCATGCGCGGATTCATCGATCCGTATGGGTCCTGGAAGACCATCTGGACCTTGCGCCGAAACGCCATGAGGCGCTTTCCATTCATGTCGAAGATGTTCTCACCGGCAAAGACCGCGCTGCCGGCGCTTGGCGCGTTCAGCCCCAACAGCATGCGCGCGACGCTCGATTTGCCGGAGCCGGACTCGCCGACGATGCCGAGCGTTTCTCCTCTCCTGACCTCGAAGCTTATGTCGTCCACCGCCTTGAACGTCCGCTTGCTGCTAAAAGCTCCGGAAGCAAGCTCATAGTGCTTGGTGAGATGTTCCACCTTGAGCAGCGTCTCGCCGGCGATCGCCGTCGAACGCCTGTTCGGCGCCTCCGCTGCGTTGCCGTGGGGCAGGGCGGCGATGAGGCGGCGCGTATAGGGGTGCTGCGGATTGCTGAAGACCTCCTTGGCGATGCCTGTCTCGACGACCTTGCCGCCGTTCATGACGATGATCCGGTCCGCCATGGACGCGGCGACTTCGAGGTCGTGGGTGATCATGATCAACGCCATGCCGGTTTCGCGCTGGAGATCGCGCAGCAGATCGAGGATCTGCGCTTGCACGCTGACGTCCAGGGCAGTCGTCGGCTCATCGGCGATCAGGATGTCCGGTTTCAACGCGATCGCCATGGCAATCATCACGCGCTGGCGCTGTCCGCCCGAGAACTGATGCGGATAGAAGTCGACGCGGTTTTGCGGCTCTGGAATGCCGACGCGCCGAAGCAGTTCTATCGTCTTGGCGCGTGCGCCCTTGCCGCTCTCTGCGCCGTGGCTCTCATAGACCTCCTCGATCTGGCGCCCCACCGTGTAGACCGGGTTCAAATAGGCGAGCGGATCCTGAAAGATCATCGCAATCCTGCGGCCGTTGATGCTTCGGCGCGCCTCGGCACCGAGGCCTGACAGTTCGACGCCATCGAAGAGGCAGGAGCCGGCCACGATGTCGCCTGGCGGACAGTCGATGAGATCCATCACCGTGCTGGTGCTGACGCTCTTACCCGAACCGCTTTCGCCGAGGATCACCAGCGTCTCGCCACGGCTGACGTGGAAAGAGACATCGTCGACGGCGCGTATCGGTTCATCGTCCGAAAGAAAATCGACGGTCAGACACTCCACCTTGAGAATGGTCGCGTTGCTCATCGGGCAGCTTTTCGCAATGTCTGAAGGCGCCAGCGTTGCTGCGGATCGGCGACGGTGCGCGCCCAGTTCGAGAGGATGTTGAGCGACAGCGTCGTCAGCATGATTGCAAGGCCCGGCCAGAATGCGATCCACCAGGCGGTGGCGAGATAGCCGCGGCCGTTTGCGACCATTGCGCCCCAGGTGAAGTCGGGTGGCTGAATGCCGAGGCCAAGGAAACTCAGCGCCGATTCCGACAAAATGACGGTCGCGAAATCAATGGCTGAAATCGTCACCAATGTCGGCAGGACCAGGGGGGCGATGTGCCGGATGATGATCCGGGCCGGCTTCGCGCCCATGGCTCGCGCCGCGCTGACGAACATGCGCTCGCGCAACTCCAGCACTTCCGCGCGCGCCGTTCTGAGGTAGATCGGCATGCGCGTCACGGCGAGAACGATCACCAGGTTGGTGATGCTCGGACCCAGCGTGTAGAGCACGATGAGCGCCAGCAGCAGCGAGGGAAAGCTCATGACGACATCGGCGAGGCGCAGGATGAGATGGCTGTACCAGCGCTCCGAATAGCCCGCTATCAGGCCCAGCGTTCCACCGACCAGCATCGACGCGAACACCGCCGCCGCGGCAATGCCGAATGTGTTCTGCGCGCCGACAATCAGCCTGGCCAGGATGGGCCGGCCGAGGGTGTCGGCGCCAAGGACGTAGATCCAGCCACTGGCCAGCGAGAACGGGGCAAGATTGCGCTGGCGCAGGCCCAGCCGCGAAGCGGCATCGCCCACCAGCCACGGGCCGAGGACCGCAGCGAGCACGACGATCACCAGGAAAATGGCGGCGGCGAGCGCAAGCCTGTCGCGCTTCAAATAGGCGAAAAGCACGCGGCCGCTGCCTGGAACGGCCGCCGGCTTGATGTCGGGGGTGATGATCGTCATGGCTCAGTACCGGATGCGCGGATCGAGAGCCGCGTAGAGGAGGTCGATCGCGATGTTCAGGATGAAGATGGCGGTTGCCGTCACCAGGATGGTCGACTGGACGACGGCAAAATCGCGCTGGATGATCGAATCGATCATCAACTTGCCGATGCCGGGCCAGCCGAATATCGACTCCACGACGACGGCGCCGTTGACGAGGCTGGTCGCCAGGTCGCCGGCGACCGTGACGACGGGCAGCAGCGAGTTGCGAAGCGCATGGCCGAAGATGATCTTCTGCCGCGGCAGGCCCTTGGCCCTTGCGGTCTTGATGTATGGAGAGGCAAGCGCCGACAGCATGGTTCCGCGCACGACCTGCACCAGGAGACCGAAAGGGCGAAGCATCAGCACGAAGGTCGGCATGATCCAGTGGACCCAGGTGCCGGTGCCCGATGTCGGCAAAAGCCCGAGCCCCACGGCGAAGACAAGGATGCCGACGATGGCGACCCAGAAATCCGGCGCGCTTGCGCCGGCCAGCGAGACGAGGCTGGCGATACGGTCGAAGATGCTGCCTGGCCACGCGGCCGCCAGCGAGCCGACAAGGATTGCCAAGGCGGTCGACAGCGTGATCGCGACGACGGCCAGCTTCAGCGTTTCCGGGAACGCCTCGAGCGCGACCTGCATCGCCGAGCGGTTCTGGCGCAGCGATTCACCGAAATCCAGCTGCAGCAGATCGCGCAGATATCCCAGAAACTGCCAATGGATCGGCTGATCGAGGCCGTTCAACCGCGCGAACGCGGCCCGAGCTTCTGCAGTCGAGTCCAGAGGCAGGTACAAGGCGGAAGGATCGCCGGTGAGCCGTGTCAGGAAAAAAACCAAGGTCAAAAGACCGATGACCGACAGGATGCTGTGCGACGCCCGGCGTCCAAGATAGATTATCATTTCGGATGCCCTTCGGCGGATATCGACGGAGGCAGCGGGTCAGGGGGCGCAGGGCGACGACCGCCTGGCACCCCCGTATCGCTCAGTCTTTGATGGCGATATTGGCCAGCGGTATTTCGCTGTTGGTGGTGATATCGGGCTTCCATTCCAGCCTGGTGCCAACCCGGGTATAGCCGATCATGTGGAACATCGGGATGTCCGCCACCACTTCGTTGCGGGCCTTGCCGAAGATCGCCTTGAAGCTGTTGGTGCGGGCTTCGCCGGTCGCCGCCAGTGCCTCGTCTATCTGCTTGTCGAATGCCGGATCGGCCAAGGTCGAGTAGCTGCCGCTCGATCGATAGAAGATCGGCACCGTGAAGGCCGCATCGCCCTTGTTGTTGTCATGCATCATCTGCAGAAGATTGGGGCCGCGCTCCGCCGGGAACGGCTTTTGCAGATAGCGCAGCCAGTCGGCGACATCGAGCATGGTCAGCTTCACGTTGAGGCCGGCATCCTGCCACATCGTCATCATCGCCTCCATCGCTTCGGCGCCGTTCGGATAGATGCCGTTTCGCCCGATGAGCTTGATCTCGGTGTCGACCGCGACGCCCGCCGCGCGCGCCTCTTCGATAAGCTTTTTCGCCTCTTCCGGATCATACGACCAAGGCTCGAGCGCATCGTCATGGCCGTTGATCCCGGAGACGACCATCTGCGACGCACGCTTGACGTCGTCGCCGAACAGCTGGGCAAGGCCTTCCCAGTCGATCGCCAGGTTGAGCGCCTTGCGCACGCGCAGGTCGTCGAGCGGCGGCTCGGCGGCATCGATGCGGATGGCGGTGGTTTCGGAGTTCAGGTAGGCGAAATCCGTCTCCGGATTGCTGGCGTCCTGGATGGCAATCGACGGTGTCAGGTCGGCTTCCCCGGTCTCCACCATGGCGGCTCGAATCGAGGATTCGGGTCGCCAGACATAGGTTGCCTTGGTGATCTGCGGCTTGTTGCCCCAATAGCCGTCGAACGCGTCCAGCACCACGGTCTGCGGGGAAAAGGTCGACAGCGTGAACGGGCCGGTGCCGACCGGATCGTTCACCGCCTGGTCGACCGGCGTCTTCGGCGAGACGATCATGACCACGCTCAACAGCGTCGGCATGATGGGCTCGGGCCTGTCCGACTTTATTTCGACGGTCAGCTTGTCGAGCGGCGTCAGCGTCAGTTTGGCATCGCCGAATTTCGCAATGTTGCTGCAGGTAAGCTTGCCGCTGATCATCCTGTTGATGGAGAAGACGACCGCATCCGCATTGAGTTCGGTTCCGTCCTGGAATTTGACGCCTTCGCGCAGCTTGATCCGCCAGGTGGTCGGATCCACGCTGGTCCACTCGGTCGCCAGTTTCGGCTGGGGCTGTCCGCTGTTCGGATCGATGACGGTCAACGATTCAACTACGTTTTGGCTGAGTATCTGGCCGACATTGGTGATGATGGTGCCGCAGGGCTCCAGATTGGCCGGCTGCTCCGGCAGGACGATACGGATCTCCTGCGCCGCTTCCTGTGCGACGGCCGATGGCGCGGCAGCGGTCATCATTGCGACAGCTGCAATCGTATGAATGCTTCTGTTCATGTCTCTCCTCCCTTGTTCTTCCATTTGGGATCTTCCGTTTTGGCTGTCGCACGAGACGATCCTCCTCATCCCGTGCTGCCGACAACTTGCCGATCTCGCGGCGGCTAGGCGGCGATCTTCTCGATCAGTCCGCGCAGCGCGTCTTTCTCCTGCGGCTTCAGATCCGTCAGCGGCGGCCGAAGCGGGCCGGGTGTTCGTCCGATGAGTTCGACGCCTGCCTTGATGATCGACACCGGATAACCTTGCTCGCGATCGCGCAGAGCCGCGAAGGGAAAGAAGAAGCTGTGCAGGATTTCTTCCATTGCAGCGCGATCACCTGTCCGCATCGCCCTGTAGAAGCGCTGTGCCAATTCCGGCACGAAATTGAAGACCGCGGAGGAATAAGTCGTCACGCCGGCGCCGTTGAAGCCCTCGGCAAACAGCTCATGCGTGGGCATGCCACCGATGTAGCAGAGCCGATCGCCGAGCTTTGCAGTGACGTGGCGGACAAGATCTATCTTGCCTGTGCCGTCCTTGAACCCGATGAGGTTTGGGCACGCGTCAGCAAGGCGGGCGACCGTGTCGGCATTGGCGACCGAGTTCGCACGGTTGTAGATGATGACGCCGAGGCCGGTGGACTGGCACACGGCCTTGACATGCCGAAAAATCCCCTCTTGCGGGGCCTCCATCAGATAGTGAGGCAGAAGCAGGAGACCGTCGGCTCCCGCAGCCTCGGCGCGGCGGGCGATTTCCGTGGCGAGCGCCGTGCCGTAACCGCAGCCGGCGATGATCGGCACGTCTCCCGAGGCATCCTTGGCCGCGCGGGTAACGTCGGCGACCTCTTCCGGCGACAGCGAGAAGAATTCACCGGTGCCGCCGGCCGCGAACAGGGCAGCGGCACCGAACCCCGACAGCCATTCGACATGCGCGCGATAGCTTTCGAGATTGAGGCTGAAATCCTCGTTGAAATGCGTGACCGGAAACGACAGCAGCCCTGAAGCGACACGCGACTTGATTTCATCTGGCGACAAAGGAACTCATCCCACAAATTAATATGATGTCACCTAGATTCATATGATGAGTATCCAGACGAGTCAACCGCCGGTGTTGTCCTGATTTGTCGGGCGCCGGACGGTCAGGGCGCGATAGCGCTTTATCCCGGTCACCAAATGGCGGCGCATCGCCTCACGCGCCTTTTCCGGGTCGCGGGCGAGGATCGCATCGGCGATTTCCCTGTGCTCCTGCAGAATCGGATGGTCGCGATTGGGCAAGGGGTCGACGCCGCCCATCATCGTCTTGAACTTCACCCGCGGGATCATCCGCCGGCCGACATGTTCGAGGAAGGCCTTGAACCTGGCGTTGTTGGTTGCGGCGGCGATCGCCATGTGGAACTGGAAGTCGGCATCGTCCGTGGGTTGCCCTTGCGCCATGAGGTCGGCGAACCTTTCGACCTGGGCCTCGATTTCGGCCTCTTGCGCCGGCGAACTGCGGGCGGCGGCAAGGCCGGCGGCCTCGACTTCGATGCCGATGCGCAGCTCGAGCTCTTCGATGATGTCCGAGATCTTGTTGGTTTCGTCGGTGAACAGCTTCAATCCCTCGTCGACGGGTTTCGGGCCGAGAACGAAGACGCCGGCGCCCTGCCGCGATTCCACCAGCCCATCGGCACGAAGCGCGGCAATGGCCTCCCGGACCACGGTGCGGCTGAACCCGAACCGGTCGATCAGCGCTGGTTCTGTCGGCAATTTATCGCCAGGCGCATAAAAGCCGGCTTCGATCTGGTCGCGCAGCGCATCGGCAACTTGAGAGACGAACGACCGCCGGGACGTTCGATGTTCGGCCTGCTGCATGGGTCCTCCCAACTTTGCCGGATCCTGAGGATCCATACTCCCAGTGCGGGCCAAAAGCGAGGTCATCATATGAAAATTCGTCGTCCGATGTCGAATATCTTAAGGTCATCGTATGGCTTCTGTGTTCAGCGTCGGCCATCAGATCGCCCGTCGTGCTGGGCACCGCGATCAGTGAAATCCACGCAGTGGCAGCTTTCAGGCTGCAGCCGGCAGGTGATCGCGGACCCACCTGACGATCTGTCCCGCCGTCATTGCGCCGGATGTGCGCGCAACCTCCTGCCCGCCATGGAAGAGGATCATGGTCGGGATGCCGCGGATGCCAAGCCTGGCTGCAACGGCCTGCTCATTGTCGGAATTGAGCTTGATCAGGCGAACATGCGGCTCCAGTTCGTTGGCTGCCGCTTCATAGGCCGGCGCCATCATCTTGCACGGGCCACACCATGGTGCCCAGATGTCGACGACGACGGGGAGGCTGCTTCGCGTGACCTGGCGATCGAAACTCTGTGCATCGACGTCTGCCGGGTGACCCGAGAACAGCTTGGAGCCGCACTTTCCGCATTTCGCGTCCCCGGCATCGCGTGCTGGCGGCAGGCGATTGACCCCGCCGCATTTGCCGCAAACCACCAGATTTTCCTGCGCCATGCCCATTTACCCGTCTTTATGCGCGTCGATCGTCGCCGTCACGATGCGGTCTTGAGTGGAGGATTCTGCGCAAAAGCGACCGCGTCCGAAACCTTGGCCAATTCTGCGGCGATATCGGCGAGCTTTCGATCGGCGTCGACATTGCGCCAGTTGGACGGGGTAGCCTTTCGCTGCAATTGCCGCGACAAGATATCGACTGTGGCGTCAGAAGGACCGCCACTGCGCTCGCTCACCCGCTGCCAAAGAACGAGCGGATCCGCCTCCAGCCAGAATCCGGCGAAAGCAACGTCTCTGCCGTTTGCAGCTTTCTCGATGCGGTTGCGATCGGCCGGCCGGTCAAAGACGGCATCGGCGACCACCGAACCGCCTTCGGCAAGGATCAAGTCGGCGCGCCATGCCATTTCGCGGTAGACGCGGTCCGACACATCAGGTCGATAAGCCCTGTCCGGCAGCTTCGTCTCGGCTGGCACCCCATGCAGGGCTTTGCGGATGCGGTCGCTTTCGACAATGCGTGCGCCGGGCGGCGCGCCAACATGTGCGGCGAGTGCCTCGGCAACGGCCGTCTTGCCGGAACCGCTCAAGCCGCCGATGGCGATCAGCCGAGGCGGCTTTTCCTGGAGAAGTGTTCGGGCAAGCTCGAAATAGGATCTGGCCTCGGCAAGCAGGCCGCCGGGCATGTCACCGCCTTCCTCGATCTGGGTTGCGGTGACATGCGCGCGCACCGCAGCCCGCACTGCCATGAAAAAAGGCAGGAGGATGAAGCCGTCCTCGTCGTCTGCTTCGTCGAGATAGCGGTTCATCACCAGGTTGGCGAGTTCCGGAAAGCCGCGATGCCAGAGGTCCATCAGCAGGAAAGCCAGGTCGTAAAGCACGTCGATGCTGGCGATCTGGTCGTTGAATTCGATGCAATCGAAGAGGCGGGGCTCTCCGTCGAAGAGACAGATGTTGCGCAGATGCAGGTCGCCGTGGCATCGCCGGATCTTGCCTGCCGCCTCCCGCCGGTCGAGCAACTCGCAATGACGGGCGAGGGCGGTGCGAAACATCCCGGTGAATGGCTTTATCTCGGCTTGCTCGAAAACATGGTTGGTGGCAAAGCCGGCTTCGTTGATGGCGAGCACGCCTGCCAGGTTCGAGGATCCGCTGCCCTTGTGGACCTCCGGCGCGCCGCGATGATAGCGCACGATCATGCGCGCGACATCCGTCATCAGCGCAGGCGTCAGTTCGCCACCGACTGCCATTCCGTCGAGCAGCTTCGACTGATCGAAGCGGACCATTTCGATCGCCGCATCGACCAGTTTGCCGCTTCCGTCGAAGGCCAGCTCGCCGCCGGCCTCGCGGGTGACGCGCCGCACCCCCAGATAGAGGCCGGGGGCAGTCCTGGAGTTGAGATCGACCTCCTTCTCGCAAGCGGCGAGCCGCAGCGCCGGGGTCGAGAAGTCGACATAGGGCAGCTTGACCGCTCGCTTGATCTTGTAGGCGCGCTGGCCAACCAGGAATATCCGCGAGATATGGGTCTCGATCGCCTCGACCGGTCCGCTCTCGCCATATGCGGCAGGGTCCATCAACATCGCGGCCACGGATTGCTGATCCTCGACGATCATCGGATGCCTCTTTGTTTTGTACCCAACCTGGGGAAGCCAGCGAGCGTGGTCGCTGAAATTCCACGCCATCAGGCCCTTGCTGCCACAGCGCCTGGATATAACCAGCCAGGTCACGAATGCGTTCCGTGATGCTGCTGCTCCGGTGTTCGGGGCGTATTCTTGGCGTCCTCCAGCGGCCTGAAACCTGTTGGCGTCGGCACGTGGGCATGTTGATACGGATCAAATGATGACCGGCGGCGTTCTTGACTCAGCGCTAGCAGCGCGCCGAGCCGTCTCGCTGTTGTTGCAACGACGATTGGGCTTTGGGGCAAAATCGGGAGCAGCCGCCATGGCTTTCAGGACGATACTTGCCGTTACGGGACCGCGCGAGGGAGACGGTGATCTCAAGCCTGCCGCCGACCTGTGCAACGAGATCGGCGCCTATTTTGCTGTTCTGGTCGTTGCCGTAGCTGCGCCGCCACCAGTCGGGGAGTATGCCGCGGTCGTTTCAGAAGCCTGGCTCGACGAGCGTCGGGCCGTCGAGGATCTGTTGAAGAAGCGGACTGCTGACCTGTCGGCTTTTCTCGCCGGCAGCGTGCTTTCGGCCGATGTCTCCAGCGAATATCCGGAAGCCGGCTGGGCCGACGACACCATCGGCCGCCGTGCCCGCTATGCCGACATTACGGTCATTGGACCGGAGCTGCTCGCCAACGAAACGCTGAAAAGCAAAGCGATCGAAGGCGCATTGTTTTCTTCGGGAAAGCCCTTGCTGCTAATCCCCGCGGGGGCGCAGCCGACCCTGAAGCCGAAACGCGTGCTGATTGCATGGGACGCCCGTCTGGAGGCATCGCGTGCCGTCCGCGAATCCCTCGGCCTGCTGCCAGGCGCCGATGAGGTGCACCTCGTCATGGTCGATCCGGTGGAGGACGAGTACCGCCACGGGGCCGAACCCGGAGCCGACGTCGCCGCCTATCTCGCGCGGCATGGCGTGAATGTCACAGTCGACCGGCTGCCCAGCCTGGACCATTCAGTCGTCGACGTGCTTCGCCGGCACGCGCTCGACATCGCCGCCGACCTGATGGTGATGGGCGCTTACGGTCATTCCCGGTTGCGCGAGCGCATCTTCGGTGGCGTCACCGTCTCGATGCTTGAAGACCCGTCGATGCCGATCCTTATGGCGCGTTAGCCGCCGGCGCCCGTCATTGGCATCCCTTTTAAGTCCCAAGGGACACTGTAGCCGCCCATCTAGCCGTCTCATCGGTATCGGCGGAGCCGCGAATCTGTGGTAAGCCGCCGCTCAACCAACCAAAGGACGACACCTGTGAGCGAACCGACCGTGGCCGAGGCGACCGAAAGTATCTATGCCTCCCTCCGGGCGGACAATGCCGACATCGACGCGCATATCGCGACGCTTAAGGCGGCGATGACACGAGAAGGGATAAAACAGGCGGTGTTCGATCCGACCAGGCTTGCGCAGAACAACCGTTCGGGCCGCAAGCTGATGCAGGCTTATTTTCGGCAGCGCGGCGTGAGCGTGAGGTTTTCGGCCTCGTAGGGCGCACGCTGAGGCGCCACGGCCCGCCGGCAACCATTGTGGTCCAGGATCCGCCGGGGGGCTCAGGCAAGTCCGCTTTTGGCTTCTACCTTCTGTAGCCCGACTTTTGGCTTCCGACCCGCCCGACGTCAAAGTATGTGGGAAATCGGCCGCCAAATGGTCAATTCAATCACTTGCGCCGGCTGCCGAGTACATCGGTGACCGATTCGCCGCCTCTGGCCTACGGATTTGACCGGCTCGATCGCATGAATCTGCCGCTTTAAGCGCTTCAGCGCGGTAAGCCTTGTCTAACGATCCGATCCGTCGAACCGACGCGAAGAACCGTGGATAGTCGCCCGAACACAAATCGAGCAAGCGGAGAAACGTCGCCACCTGATCGCCGTAGACGGAAGTCGCCGCGAGCTTCGCGTTGTTAATCGGAGCATTGAACCAGACATCGTATCCCCGGTATCCACGCCAGCGACTGTCGCGCATCTCTCGGTAGCGCATCCGCAGCCGTTCGATCGCGGCCATCTTCGCGGCCCGCTTCTGCTCAGAGGTAGCGCTGCCGTCATAGACATGGCTTAGCTCGTCCCGGGTCTGCGACACCAGCGCAAGAAATTGAGCTCTGCGCCTCCGGTCGGCTTTGTAACGGCGCAACTCGGCGGTATCACCAGCCGCGCGCAGCCATTTTCTCACGCCGGTTGTTTCGACGGCGACAGCGAACGCCTCGTTGAATGCGGAATCGTCCTTCACATAGACGCGTTGGTGGGCCAACTCGTGGAAAACTAGCCCTGCAAGATACGTTTCATCTTGGCTGAGCATCGTGCTTAGCAGCGGGTCACTTGACCAGCCAAGCGTGGAATATGCAGTGATGCCCGTCACATAGACGTCCAGGCCCTGTCTCTGAAGTTCGACAGCGGTTTCAATCGCAGACCTTTTGGAGAAGTATCCTCGGTACGGAACGCATCCGAACACCGGAAAGCACCATGTTCGTGGCGTCAGCGAGAATTCCGGCGCGGCGAAGATGGCCCATGTCACCGCGTCCCGACCAACGTTGACATAGCTGCGGTAGCTATCGTTGTCCGGCAGCGCTAGTTCATCTATCGCAAACTGTCGGATGGCGCTCGCCGATTCCATTCGAGCGCGCAATGTCCCAGGGATCGAAGGATCGTCGATCAGCTCTTCGACATCCTGGCGCGCCGCCATGATCTCCACGTGACCCTTCAAGGATTGTGCATAGTAGGAAATGCTCGTGCAACCTGCCAGGCCGGACATCACGATCGTCGCAGCAACCGAACGAAAAAATGCACGCATCACGGTTGCCCACGGCATTTGCTCACACGTCCGGATAGGGCAAACGTCGCAACTACGCCCGGTCCCAAACAGTGGCTCCAATTTGGTTGATGTCCTGGGATGAGGTTTAGGTTAGACGTTCGTCTTCGGCAAGATTGTCACAATGTGGTCATTCGCTGCCAAATTGCCGAATGTCCGCTATAAGCCGGACACGGCGGCATGCGAACTATCCGCCTAGGGGGTCTTTCTCTCCTGAAGCTTCCGGTCGCATCCGGCCCAACGCTGTTGGTCCGCAATGCGCCCAATCTCGGCCGTTGAGGTCAGCTTTGCAGCTTCCCGAAAGCCGCCGTCTCAAGCGACCACGCTGACGGCGCGGGTGCGCCAACTACGGACATCGCCAAGCCACCACTCGGACGTTTTGCGGGCCGACGGCAGACCGTCAAAGCGACCTTCAGGGGGGCTACACGCATCGTCGTGACCTGACCCAACGGTGACATTCATTGTCCGCGTTGCGAATGGCAGCTCTGCGCCTCCTCACAGTCGTTCCGCCCGATGGCAGAGGCAACCGAAAGCTGACGCGCTGTTCAGAAATCTATTTCTGGGTTACGGCAAAACGAACCACAAGAGCCCATCGACTAGACCGGTCGAACGGCTTCAGCCCAAGACATTCCAAACCAGACGGCCGAGTCCGGCTCCTTGCTCCAACTAATCAGGGCGTCGAGCTGACGGATTGGGGAGGCAATCCGATAGCGACGATATCGTCCATCGCTTCATCGATGATGCTCGCAATGTTCCGGACAACTGCCTCAAAGTCAGGCTCGCCGGCGCATCCGCCAAAAAAGACAAATGTGGCACGTCGTGGACGCAGGTCGGCCTGATGCAACAATTGGACAAGGCGACGTCCGATGATTGGATCATTGCCGTGTCGATCATAGGTTCGCTGATAGGCATGCCATAGTGAGGGCAAATCCCGGTGGCTCGGGCCAGAGCCGCAGCCCATCATAGTCGTCATCTGACAATATCACCCGTCCGCCCGGTCGCACTGCGCCGGCCATGTTGCGAACAAGCAGCAACGGGTCAGGTAGGTGCTCGAGAACGAACCGCGCATGAGCAACGTCGAACTGTCCAAGCTCGTTGTCGGTAAGAAGTGGAGCAAGCACGTCACCCTGCCTCATCTCCAGAAATGCCAAATCCCCATCGGCGTCAGCCTGTCGTAGCGCCTCCGCTATCTGCTCCGGGCTTCGCTCCAAAGCCAAGACCGGAACACCGGTGGCCCGCGCCATCATTCTCGAAAACTGCCCTAGCCCAGCACCGAAATCGACGACCCGCTCGCCAACAACCAGCTGTGCAGGGTCGAGAGATCGTTGATGATTAAGACGCTTGTTTAAAGCCGTCAGCCGTTGCTGCTCGGCTTCACTTGATCCATGCGTATAATGCGATGACGACATTCACTGCCCCCAGATCGAATGACGATGTCAGCTTCGCAAAGGTCGGACGGCGTCAAGATCAGCGGCTGTGAATTGAACCGTGGCGACCCCTCCGCCCGGCACATCAATTATCGCTTTGCTACCAATGGCAGTCATTTCTGTCGTCCAGTCCATTCACCAAAAGCGGACGTGGCTACTGCAGCTGCGCAGGCACCCCTTGCGCCATGTGGACCTCCCGCCGTAGCACCTTGCTGGTGCTGTCGCGCTGGGAGTCTTCGCAAGACACTCCGATGCAGAATGGTTTGCGATTGCAGCGCCGCTCGTACGCTTCCGCTTGACGGCCGCAGGATTGCGACGGTCCGGCTTAAGCCGTTTAGGGTCAGCCTATAGCACGCGGCCGGTGCTCGGCAGGCCGCGCCGGCCTATGCGGTGCCCAGATCACTCCGGCGTGGCCGCGAACGGCAAGATATTCTGATTGAGGCGGAACAGGTTGGAGGGATCGAGCCGAGTTTTCAAGTGTCTGAGCCGATCATACTTGATGGCTCCATAGGCACCCGAAGCAATGGCAGTATCGGATTGCTCGTTGACATAGTTGGCGGCTATGGACCGATCGGCCACGCGCCCTGCTGCGAACCTGCCCCATTCGATGCAACGCTCGTCGTCTGCCGGATCGTCCCATACGGGCTCCGCAATCCAGTAATAACCAGCCTGCCTTCCGGAATAAGCGGTGTCTCCTTCCGGCACGTCCGCAACGGCGCCTCCAAGCTGCGTTATGTAGAACTCGCAATCCTTGGTTGGTGCCGAGGCAATCTGCTGCAGCATGGCATCCACTACGTCCCCGGTGATATCCGACCAGAAACCACCTTTCGCGTAATACCGGCGTGACCAGGCGAAATGAGCGTCGTTACGACTTTGCAGGTGAAGAAACGGCATGGCGCCCATTTCTCCTTCACCCATACCTGCAAGGTCGCCGAAGGGCGAGAGCATCTGATCCGCCCGCCTGCTGTCGCCCACCCACACCGCAGTCACGCTCAAGCCTCCTCGCGTGAGAGTAAAAGCGACGGAGAATTCTCGCGGGCGTTGTCGAGCCAAATCGCCGAGGCCGGTGATTGCGCGTTGCGCGTCGGCCATCGGGTACGTCCAATGGCCGACAGCCACCCGGCCAAGCTGGTGCAGCCGGAACCTGAAGCGGGTTATGACACCGAAATTCCCACCGCCACCGCGAATGCCCCAAAAAAGCTCCGGATC